>CALWCS010000180.1 GCA_944376425.1 uncultured Lachnospiraceae bacterium
TTCAGCAGGAGCAGGATTTATCGTGGCATTGACAGGAGAGATTATGACGATGCCGGGACTGCCGAAAGTACCGGCTGCGGAGAGAATCGATGTAGACGAGACAGGAAAGATTTCAGGATTATTCTAATTCTTGTAGTCTGAAAGAACGTATGAATGTGAGGAGACAAAAAATGGGATTTTCAACAGTACCGTGCAATGAGTTTGTAGAAGTATTAGCTTCTAAAGCACCAGTGCCAGGCGGCGGCGGTGCATCTGCTTTAGTCGGAGCCATTGGAACTGCGCTTGGAAACATGGTGGGAAGCTTGACAGTGGGCAAGAAAAAATATGCTGATGTAGAAGAAGAGATGTATGCATTAAAAGCAAAAGCAGATCAGCTTCAAAAAGATCTTTTGCGTCTGATTGAAAGAGATGCGGAAGTATTCGAACCACTTGCCAAAGCCTATGGCATGCCAAGAGCAACAGAAGAGGAAAAAGCAGAAAAAGCTCGTGTGATGGAAATTGTATTAAAAGATGCATGCTCTGTTCCAATGGAAATTATGGAAAAATGCTGTGAGGCAATAGATATTATTGTAGAATTTGCAGCAAAGGGTTCTGCTCTTGCCATCAGTGATGCAGGTGTGGGTGTTGCATTCTGTAAAGCAGCTTTAAAAGGTGCAAGCTTAAATGTATATATCAATACAAAATCAATGGCAAATAAAGAATATGCAGCTGAGTTAAATGCAAAATGCGACGCAATGCTGGAGAAATATACAAAGATTGCTGATGAAGTATTCGAGAGTGTACTAAGCAGATTAAAATAGGGAGGAACAGATACAATGGCAAAACAGTTATTAGGAAAAGAAGTGACAGCCGCTTTAAACGAAAAAATTAAGGCAGATGTTGCTTTGCTGCAAGAGAAAGGGATCACTCCGACACTTGGAATTATTCGTGTCGGCGAAAACGGAAGTGATATTTCCTACGAGAAAGGCGCAACAAAAAGATGTGAGACATTAGGTGTTGCATGTGAGAAAATTTTACTTCCGGCTGATGTTTCCCAGGAGGAATTATTAGGCGTCATCGACAAAGTGAATAAAGATGACCATATCCATGGAGTTTTGCTGTTCCGTCCTCTTCCAAAACACTTAGACCAGTCTGTGATCGAAAATGCATTAGATTCGGAAAAAGATGTGGACTGTATGACAGACGGATCTATGTCTGGTGTATTTACGGGAAAGAAAGTAGGATTTCCGCCTTGTACTCCGCAGGCCTGCATGGAGATTCTGGATTATTACGGAATCGATTGTACCGGAAAGAAAGCTGTTGTAATCGGACGCAGTTTAGTTGTTGGAAAACCGGCTGCCATGATGCTGATTAAGAAAAATGCAACGGTTACAATCTGCCATACAAAGACGGTAGACATGCCATCTGTGGTAAAAGAGGCAGATATCGTGATTGTAGCGGCAGGACGTGCCGGTGTCATTGATGATACTTATTTAAGAGAAGGACAGACAGTGATCGATGTTGGAATCAATGTAAATGCAGAAGGAAAACTTTGCGGAGATGTTGATTTTGCAAAGGCAGAACCGATTGTAGAAGCGATCACTCCGGTTCCAGGAGGAGTTGGAAGCGTGACAACTTCTGTATTAGTCGGACATGTAGTAGAAGCTGCAAAAAGAAAATACCTTTAAGAAAAAGAAGCTTGATATTTGAAGAAGAAAGACGAGATGAAATGCACCTTTTGTATCCACTCGTTATCATGACAGACTCTAAGTAACAGGCAAGCATGTTCGCTCGGGTTGTCGCACATAAGAAAGAGGGTGTTCGAAACCTATGAATTTCAAAATTCATAGAAGGAGAGACATCCTCTTTTTTAAACTTGAGGATTTGCCAGACTGTCAGACGTATGTGATTCGAAAAGTCTAACAGAAGATGGGAAGTTACCAAAACTCAGATATCAAAAAGCGAGGGATCCTTGCTCTATCATGAGAGTTTCCGGATAAAGATTTAGGGAGGGAAGGAAATGTTTAAGAAGTTTTACCCCTATGAGTATGTTGAAAGCGTTTTTTCTATTGACTATGATAAGTTGTATCATAAGGGATATCGGGGCATTATGTTTGATATCGATAATACATTAGTTCCTCATGGAGATGATTCCACAGAGGATGTAGAGAACCTGTTTCGAACTCTCCAGAGTTTGGGATTTAAAACACTTCTGCTGACGAACAACGATGAGGAAAGAGTCCAAAGATTTCTGAAAAATATCGATTCTCTGTATATCTGTGACGCTCAGAAACCGGCAACGGAAAACTATTTAAAAGCTGTGACAATGCTGAATATGAAGAAAGAAGAAATCGTATTTATAGGAGATCAGATATTTACTGACATTTATGGGGCAAACAGAAGCGGGATTGATAATATACTGGTCCGATTCATAGGCTATAATGTAGAGACAAAAATAGGAATCAGGAGAAATTTAGAAAAAATAGTGCTTAAATTATACGCTTTGAATAAATCCTGTCAAAACAGAATAGGAGATATTCAAAAAAGGGGGATTTTTAAAGATGCTATGGAATAGAGATAAACTTTTTTGTGAGATAAATCCGTTTTGTTATGCAATCGCTTTACAGAAAGAAATCTTAAAAAGACATATAAAAAATACATTCGGTCAAGAAACGTTTGCCAAAGTAAAACAAAAAGAAAAGATGCCTTATATTATTTCAAGCCGCAGCTCCAATTTAATAAAAAGAGGAAAAGGAATTGATATCAGACTTCAGGAGGGAAAAGCGACGAATATTATGCTGGCATGCAGCAAAATTAATGGAATGGTAATCCGACCCGGCGAAGTTTTTTCTTTTTGGAAAACAGTAGGAAAACCGACAAAAAGAAAAGGATATCAGGAAGGGCGTGTCATCAGCGGAGACAAAATAGAACCCGGAATTGGCGGGGGACTTTGTAATTTAGGAAACACGATACACTGGCTGATTTTACATAGTCCGTTAGAAGTGACGGAATTTCATAAGCATTCAGATGCGTTAGCCCCGGACGAGGGAAAACGAGTTCCGTTCAGCGCAGGAACATCTGTTTGCTATAATCACGTTGATTACAGGTTTAAAAATAATAC
>CALWCS010000181.1 GCA_944376425.1 uncultured Lachnospiraceae bacterium
TAATCAAAAATGTAACAGATTTTGGCGCATTTATCGATTTAGGAGGAGCAGACGGTCTTCTTCATATTTCTGAGATGTCTTGGGGACGTGTGGAGAACCCGAAAAAAGTCTTTAAAGTTGGAGAAAAATTATCTGTTCTGATCAAAGATATCAGTGGAGATAAAATTGCATTAAGTCTGAAATTTGAAGATCAGAATCCTTGGCTGACAGCTGCTGAAAAATATGCAGTAGGAAACGTAGTGACAGGAAAAGTTGCAAGAATGACAGATTTTGGAGCTTTTGTAGAATTGGAGCCGGGTGTGGACGCGCTGCTGCATGTATCTCAGATTTCCAGTGAGCATGTGGAAAAACCGTCAGATGTCTTGAAAATCGGACAGGAAATTACTGCAAAAGTAGTAGATTTCAATGAGACAGACAAAAAAATCAGCTTAAGTGTAAAAGCTTTAGAGACCAAAACAGAGGCACCGGCAGAAGAAAAATAAAAATTTCTTCTTAAGTTTTATAGGGACTATTGCAAAATAAATTTTTGATATCAGATATCGCTACAGACCAAGAAGTCGGAGAAGATGTCGTAATCAAATATATATTTTGCAACAGTCCTTTATTTATGTAAAATCGTAAATCAGATAAAACTTTTGTCAGTTAAAAAATGAAGAAAATGTTAAATTAAATATTTTTTATATTCAATTAAAAAAAACTATGGTATACTGTAAAGGCTATTGCAAAAAAAGACTTTGAATATAGGAAAGAAGCAAAGGCAGATTAGAAAATAAGTCTTTTGTATATTCAAAGTAAATTTGGGGAGCACGATACATTTCCTGGAAACATGGAGTGTAGAGAGAAGTTTTTTGCGGGAGAAAAAGTCCTGTTTTTTCTACATAGCATTCTTCTGCTCTGGCGGAACGTCTGTGTGATCGATCTACATAGGCAGAAAGACTTTTATGGATGACGCGTTCTTCAAAAGGGAGATAATCATAGTGTTTATAGTCAGTAAAAAAATGTTTCATAGTACCTTTTTTACCTTGAACCCAAAAAAGACATTTGTTTTTTGATGCACGGAGAATTCCGTATTGATTCTGAAAGGAAATCGGTACTGGAACAGCATAGGTCAAAAGAACAGAGATTTCCAAATAAAAATAATCTGTCTCATCGGAGTGATTTACACAGGAGACTTTTTGTAAAGAGAAAGCGCCTTCTTGTAAAGACTGATAAGATAAAAAAGAAAGCAAAGAGATCATTCCTTTTAAATCATCAAGATTATGCTGAAAAAAGAACTGCTCAGACTCAATCCCAAAACTGCTTTGATATTGCTGATAAAAAGAAATCAGATCTTTGCCGGTGTAAGGACAGAGACGGCAGACTCCGAGAAAGGATTCCAAATACATCTGATTTAATTTTTCCAGATTCAATAAATGCTTTAACGGTCGAATGACTTGATAAAGATCAAACTCAGAAAAACTGGTCAGAGGACATAAAATATGAAGCTGACGACAGCGTTCTAAAAGAAAAGGAAGATCAAAACGGCGTCCGTTAAAATGGATCATCTGACTATAGGAATTGCAAAACTTCAGAAAATGCTGGAGAATTTCAGATTCTTCGGATCTGTTTTGTGCAAGCCATTGCAGGGAATGCCAGGAATTTTCTTGAAAAAAAAGTACTCCGATTAAATAAATATAAGAGGTTTTAGGGGAGAGACCAGTAGTTTCAATATCAAAAAGAAAAGCCTTTTGAAAATTGGGAAGATTAGGAAAATTAGGCAGACTTGGAAAAGAAAAAGTCTGTTTTTGCAGTTTCATAGAATTACTCCTTTCTAAACTTTTTAATAATTTCAGGTAAAATTTTACAGGATTCTTTTTTATTATAACTGATTTTTGAGGACATAGGAAAAAAAATAAGAATAGAAAAACAGGGAATGAGATGAAATGAGCTTTTAGAGTTTCACTCATTTTTATATTGTTTGTCTGATCAATTCAGATGGTAATTTGTACAGAGAAAGGGAGGGAGAATGCGGCGCTGCCGTAATAGATAATAATGTGGGATTTAAAAATTGGAGGGATAACATGTTATAACCTTTTAAATTGGTTTTTTCTATACAGTTTTTTTGGATGGATTTGGGAAAGCACTTATGTTTCATGGAAACAGAAGCGGCTGGTAAATCGCGGGTATGTGATGGGACCGGTCATAACCATCTATGGAGTAGGGGCAATTATGCTGTATCTGATGTTTCATTCCGTTGCCGATAATCTGTTTTATCTTTTTATAGGCGGCAGTATCGTTACTACTTTACTGGAATATGTGACTTCAGTAGTGATGGAATGGATTTTTCATACAAGCTGGTGGGATTACAGTGAAAAAAAGTGGAATTTTCAAGGAAGGATTTGTTTGGAAAGCTCTATCTGTTGGGGGCTTTTAACGATTTTTATGTTCGTTGTTTTACATCCGGCAGTAGAGAAAATCGTCTCACAATATTCCATTTCTACAGGAAAAATGCTTGTAACAATTGCCATAGTTTTGTATGGAATAGATTTCACTCTTTCTACAATTACTGCAGCAGATTTAGGACAAAAAATGGAACGATTGGAAGTATTAGTCAGCGAATGGATTGAGACGATACAGAAATCAAAAAGGTATGCTTCGGCGGAGGAATGGATAGAGAAATTAGAACCATATAGAAACTCTTTCAGAAGAAAAAATATTCGAGAAAAAATCGATTTATACCAGAAAATAGTGATAGAAAAGCTGGAACGCCTGGGAATTTTAGATTACCGAAATGAATTAAAACAAAAGGCGCAAAAAATCTATGATCAATATGAAAAAATCGGAGAAAAAAGCAACTGGTTTTCAAAGCGTTTAATCAGAGCATATCCGTATCTGGGAGAATTTGGAGAAATTAAAAAGCGAATCAAAATATTTAAAAATAAAGAGGAAAGAAGGTACAATAAAATGAAACCATTCACTTTTCGGGGAGGTATTCACCCGTATGAAGGGAAAGAACTATCGAAAGATAAAATGATTCGAAATATACTTCCAAAAGGAGAACTGGTCTATCCTTTGTCACAGCATATCGGCGCGCCAGCCGTACCAATTGTGAAAAAGGGAGATCGCGTTTTGGAAGGACAAAAAATAGCAGAAGCAGGAGGTTTTGTCTCAGCTCCGATTCATGCTTCGGTATCCGGTACTGTAAAAGGAATCGAGCAGCGCTTGACACCATCCGGTACTGTGTGCGAAGCAATCATCGTTGAAAACGACGGGGCATATGAAAGTGTGGAATTTCCAAAGCAAAAGCCTCTGGAAGAAATGACAGGGGAGGAAATTATTCAGATTATAAAAGAAGCAGGCATTGTGGGAATGGGAGGAGCAGGATTTCCTACGCATGTAAAACTATCGCCAAAAGAACCAGAAAAAATTGAATATATTATAGCAAACTGCTCTGAATGTGAACCGTATCTTACGGCTGACTACAGAAGAATGATGGAAAATCCGGATATGGTTGTAGGAGGAATGAGAGCCATCTTGAAAATTTTTCCAAAAGCAAAAGGAATTATCGCTGTAGAAGATAATAAAAAAGATGCTGCCCAACAGATAAAAAAAGAAATAAAAGCGACAGACGCGATTGAGGTTGCAGAATTAAAAACAAAATATCCTCAGGGCGCGGAACGCCAGTTAATCTATGCTGTGACGGGAAGAGCAATCAATTCTTCTATGCTGCCGGCAGATGTAGGGTGTATCGTCAATAACTGTGATACGATCTGTTCTATTGACCGTGCTGTAAGAGAGGGACGTCCTTTGACACATCGAATTGTGACAGTAACAGGAAATGCAGTGAAAAATCCTCAGAATTTTAATGTCTGTATAGGGATGAGCTATCAGGAGTTAATAGAAGAGGCAGGAGGATTTCAAAGCGATCCTAAAAAATTGATATCCGGAGGACCGATGATGGGGACAGCACTTTATCAGACCGATGTACCGGTTGTCAAAACATCTTCTGGATTGCTCTGCCTGACTGAAGATGAGGCAGCCCAATATGAACCGAGTGCCTGCATCAACTGCGGAAAATGCGTACAAGTTTGTCCAGGACGTATTCTTCCGGCAAGACTTGCAGATTTTGCACAGTGGCACGATGAAGAAAAATTTATAAAATA
This sequence comes from uncultured Lachnospiraceae bacterium, assembly GCA_944376425.1. GTDB lineage: Bacteria > Bacillota > Clostridia > Lachnospirales > Lachnospiraceae > JAGZHZ01. The sequence continues at coordinate 4,143 of CALWCS010000181.1, forward strand.
CAATGGAATGGAATGCTGTGAATGTGGATGCTGCAGCTTTGTGTGTCCTGCAAAACGACAGCTGACACAGGCAATTAAATCTATGAGAAAACTTCTGCTTGCAAAACAAAAAACGAAAAAATAGAAGGGAGAAAGACATATGAGTGAGTTACTTCATGTCTCATCAAATCCACATATACGGGATAGACAGACGACAAGAAGCATTATGGTGATGGTGTTGCTAGCATTGCTTCCGACAACCGTATTTGGAGTGTTTAATTTTGGAATTCCAGCGCTGGTAACGATTGTAATCTCGGTAGTATCGAGTGTATTGACAGAGTACTGCTATGAGCGTCTGGTTCATAAAAAAGTTACAATTTCTGACTGTAGCGCGGCGGTGACAGGGTTACTGCTTGCTTTAAATCTGCCGGCCTCTGTGCCATGGTGGCTGCCGATTCTGGGCAGTATCTTTGCAATTTTAATTGTAAAGCAGCTGTTTGGAGGACTAGGACAAAACTTTATGAATCCTGCTCTGGCGGCAAGATGTTTTTTGCTGATTTACTTTACCGGAAGAATGACTACGTTTACATATGACGGGATTACCGGAGCAACACCTCTTGCTTTGCTAAAACAAGGAGAATCGGTAGATATTTTCAGTATGTTTTTAGGAACAACAGCAGGAACAATAGGAGAGACTTCTACGCTTGCTATTTTAATTGGAGCGGCGTTTTTGCTGTGGAATAAGATCATTGATCTTAGAATTCCAGCGGCTTATTTGGGAAGCTTTGCAATTTTTGCCGTGTTATTTGGCGGACATGGATTTGATATGTCCTACTTAGGAGCGCAGCTTTGCGGAGGCGGTCTGATGCTTGGAGCATTTTTTATGGCGACAGACTATGTAACTTCACCGATTACAAAAAAAGGAAGACTGATTTATGGATGTATCTTAGGAATTTTGACTGGAATTTTTCGTATTTTCGGCAATTCGGCGGAAGGTGTTTCCTATGCGATTATTTTCTCAAATCTTTTAGTACCGCTGATTGAGAGAATTACAATTCCGAAAGCGTTTGGAAAAGGAGGCGAAAAATCTTGAGCAAAATTATAAAAGATGCACTGATGCTAATGATGATCACACTGGTTTCCGGGTTGTTGCTTGGAGTTGTCTATGAAGTCACAAAGGAACCGATTCAACAGCAGGAAGAGAGACAGAAAACAGAGGCTTACCAGGAAGTTTTTGCAGATGCTGCATCGTTTGAAGAGATAGAAGAAAGAGAAACCTGGGAACAGATCGTAGAGCAGAGCTTGAAAGAAGAAGGATTGAATGAAAAAGATCAGATTGATGAAGTCTGGAAGGCACTTTCTGAAGATGGAAGTTTGCTTGGAGCTGTGATACAGGTAACCTCAAAAGAAGGATATGGAGGAGATATTGAGTTTGCGGTCGGAATTCAACAAGACGGTACGGTGAACGGAATTTCTATCTTGTCTATCAGCGAGACAGCCGGACTGGGAATGAAGGCAGATACAGAGGAATTTAAAAGCCAGTTTTCAGGAAAAAATGTGGAAGCTTTTTCCTACACAAAGACAGGAGCCGCCAAAGAAGAAGAGATTGATGCTATCAGCGGCGCGACGATCACAACAAATGCTATCGTCAATGGAGTCAATGCAGGATTGATCAGTTTTAGAGCTTTAAGTGAAGGAGGCGTGCTAAATGAATAGACCGACAGAACGGCTTTATAATGGAATCATTAAGGAAAACCCTACGTTTGTTTTAATGCTGGGGATGTGTCCGACATTAGCGGTTACGACTTCTGCGATGAACGGGCTTGGAATGGGACTGACAACGATGGTTATTTTAGCAATGTCTAATCTGATGATTTCAATGCTCAGAAAATTCATACCAGACGGAGTGAGAATGCCGGCATTTATTGTTATCGTTGCCTCTTTTGTCACCATTGTACAATTTTTGCTGGAAGGCTATCTGCCTTCTCTTTATTCCAGTCTTGGAATTTATATTCCTTTGATTGTAGTAAACTGTATTATTTTGGGAAGAGCAGAAGCATATGCATCTAAAAATCCTCCGATTGCGTCTTTGTTTGATGGAATCGGAATGGGACTTGGATTTACGATTGGTCTGACGTCTATTGGTATCGTAAGAGAAGTGATCGGGGCAGGGACGATCTTCGGATTTCAGATCATGCCTTCTTCCTATGAGCCGATTACCATTTTTATTCTCGCCCCGGGAGCGTTTTTAGTTCTTGCCATGCTGACGGCAATTCAAAATAAAGTAAAAATGAGAGCAAAAGAAAAAGGAAAAGAGACGAAAATTGGCTCAGGATGTACAGGAGTGTGCGGATCTTGTCCTTCTGGAAATGATTGCGGGAAGAGAGGATAGAAGAGGATGCAGACAGTACGTAAAGAAGAAAAAGAAAGGGAGGAGGAAATCTTACCATGCAGGAGCTTTTGATGATTGGGATAGGAGCCGCTTTTATCAACAATGTGGTTCTCAGTCAATTTCTGGGACTTTGCCCGTTCTTAGGCGTTTCCAAAAAAATGGAGACGGCAGCCGGAATGGGAGGAGCTGTTATTTTTGTAATTACTATTTCCTCGTTTATTACAGGACTTATTTATCAATATCTGCTGGAGCCGATGAACGTAACGTACTTACAGACGATCGTATTTATTTTGGTGATTGCGGCACTCGTCCAGTTTGTAGAGATGTTTTTAAAGAAAGTCAGCCCCGGGCTTTACAAAGCTTTAGGCGTTTATCTGCCGCTGATTACAACAAACTGTGCAGTATTAGGCGTTGCACTGCTCAACGTTCAGAATTCTTATAATCTGTTAGAAGGAGTAGTCAATGGATTTGCTACAGCGTTTGGTTTTACCGTATCGATTATTTTAATGGCAGGAATCCGTGAAAAAACAGAACATAACGATGTTTTGCCGGCATTTCGCGGATCACCGATTGTATTGCTGACAGCTTGCCTTATGGCGATTGCATTTTTTGGATTTTCTGGATTAAAGTAAGGAGGGACATAGATGAGTATAACAGGAATTTTTTTGGCGACTGTCATTGTCGGCGGAACAGGACTTCTGTTAGGATTGTTCCTCGGGTTCTTTGGAAAAAAATTTTATGTGGAAGTAGATGAACGAGTAGAACAAATTCAAGAAGCACTTCCGGGAAACAACTGCGGCGGATGTGGATATGCAGGATGCAGCGCTCTAGCTGAGGCAATCGGAAAAGGCGAAGCACCCATCGATGCGTGTCCGGTCGGAGGAGCGGCAACAGCAGCTATAGTCGGAAAAATTATGGGAAAAGAAGCAGGTGTTTCAAAGCGTATGACGGCATTTGTAAAATGTGCCGGAAGCTGTGAAAAGACGAGCGTGGAATATGAATATTATGGAATTCAGGATTGTGCAATGATGAATTTTGTACCTGGACAGAGTTCCAAAAAATGTAAAGACGGATGTCTTGGATATGGAAGCTGTGTACAGGCATGTCTTTTTGACGCGATCCATATTCAGAATGGAATTGCTGTGGTTGACCGGGAAAAATGTAAGGCATGCGGAAAATGTATTGCGGCTTGTCCGAAACACTTAATTGAGATGATTCCATACGATGCAAAACATATGGTTGCATGTTCATCGAAAGCAAAAGGAAAACAAGTCATGGCATCATGCGAGACGGGATGTATCGGATGTAAAAAATGTGAAAAAGTATGCGAGAAGGGAGCAGTCACTGTGAAAGACAATCTGGCATGGATTGATCAGGAAAAATGTGTGAACTGCGGCGCATGTAAAGAAGCATGTCCAAGAAAAGTAATTTTATGATTTTGCTATTTCTTTTAAGGAAAGTTTTTTCAAAGTAAGAAAAATAAAAAATGAGGATACTGCTGCTGATGTCTTTTTTCTGAAAGATAAAAAATATCAGAAAAGAAAGAGGCAACAGACAGTATCCTCGAAATAAATGTACAGTAACGGGAAATATTATTTTGTTACGGAGACAGGTTGGGTTAACATTGAAGTGGCATGAGGTTTGACGTTTAAAAGTTTGACAGAAGAAGAATATTCAGAAGGTGTCATTCCAGTTGTTTTTTTAAACTGTCTCGAGAAATAGTGAATAGAAGTATATCCCAGATGATTCGAAATTTGTGTAAAATTAAGATGATTATCACGAATCAGCTGCTTGGCGGCATCAATTTTCATCCTGGAAAAATAATCAATGATTCCACAGTTGTTTTTTCGATGAAATAATTTTTGAAGCTGGGACCGTCCCATTAAAGTCTCGTGACAGATCTGATCAATAGTTAGTTTTTCCTGTATATGGGATTCGAGACATTCTATAATGCGGCGATACAAAATTTCGTCATTCGACCGCCTGGAAGAAGTGATGACAGGACAAAGAAGACGATGAGTTTGAATTCGACGCAACATCTGTAACAGCATCATTTCCAGAGTAATTTTTATCATCTGTCTGGAACCATTTGGAGCATCCGGATTAAACTGCATTTTTGCAGGATAAGGCTCATTCAGAGGATTGGAAAATGTTTTCCTCGATTCTGAAAGGATACTTGTCATAAGTTGACGTTCACGCTTCGTGACATGAAATCGCTGATCATTAAAAAATTTCATGCTGGGAGACCGGCATTCAAAAGAAACCATGACTAAATTAGAAAGGGACGTGCCATTTGATTTTGCAGAATGAAATTCATTTGGTTTATAAAAAATAATTTCACCTTTCTGTAAAACCGAAGATCGGTCATTTGACGTCACTTCTATTTCTCCTTTATCGACACACAAAAATTCCCAGAAATTGTGACGCTCTCCTTTTAAGAAAAAATTATTCATATATTCAAAATAATGAATAGAATATAGCTTCTCAACTTTGATGGTTTCCGTTAAGGTAATACTTTGATATGACAATAGAATTCCCCCCTTTACATATTGATATTTTCATGGTAAAGATATTGTACCTCAAATTTAAGGAAAAATCAATAAAAGTTATAGTAACTATAAGAAAGATTAACAGTATATGAAATAAAAGAGAAAAAATATCAATTTAAATGGTATAATATTAAATGAATTCAGAAAATAGCAGAAGATCTGTTTTTCTGAGAACTTAAAATAATCAGGAAGAAATGGAGAAAAGAAAAATGAAAAAACCAGTCTTAGTGATTATGGCAGCGGGAATGGGCAGCAGATATGGCGGATTAAAACAAATTGATCCCATCGACAAAGAAGGTCATATGATTATTGACTTTTCTATTTACGATGCCATTCGGGCCGGATTTGAAAAAGTGATTTTTATTATTAAAAAGGAAAACGAAAAAGAGTTCAAGGAAAGTATTGGAAAACGGATAGAAAGACAAATTGCGGTAGAATATGTCTTTCAGGATCTTAATTATTTGCCGGAAGGATATCAAGTTCCTGAAGGAAGGACAAAGCCATTTGGAACGGGACACGCTGTTTTAAGCTGTATCGATTACATTGACGGACCGTTTGCTGTGATTAATGCAGATGACTATTATGGAAAAAATGCTTATGAGATGATATATCAGTACCTTTCTGCACATCAAGACGGTAAAAAATATGATTATGCAATGGTTGGATATATCCTAGAAAATACCCTAACAGAAAATGGGCATGTCTCAAGAGGAGTATGCAAGACCGATCAGAATCATTATCTGACAGCTATTGAAGAGAAAACATGGATTGAAAAACGACAAGGAGAGACACAGTATACAGAAGATGAAGGAAAAACGTGGAAGACGATTCCTAAGGGAAGTACAGTTTCAATGAATATGTGGGGATTTACGGAGAGTATTTTAAAAGAACTAAAAGAACGTTTTCCGATATTTTTAGAGAAAAATCTGGAGAAGAATCCGCTAAAATGCGAATATTTTTTGCCGTCTGTCGTAGGAGAGCTGTTAGCAGAAGACAAGGCAACCGTAAAAATATTGAAATCTCAAGATCGATGGTATGGGGTGACTTATAAAGAAGACAAAGAATTCGTAGTGAGGGCTATTCAGAGACTGAAAGATCAGGGAATCTATCCGGAAAAACTGTGGAGAGAAAGATAATTTTTTAAGAAGAATGCAAAAATTGCAAGAGCAAAAAAGTGGCTCTGTAAATTTTTGCATTTTTTTGTTTCAAAGAAAATTTTTCGATCTTTCGTTCCAAATAAAGAAGGATATGATTGGGAAAACAGGAAACTGGCAATACTATTTTTAAATATTGGTTAAAAAAATGAACCACAAAGAAACAAACAGATTGGAAAGAATATAAAATAAAACGAATAAGTTTGGAAAAGTATGATTGAAAATGAATGAAAAATGAACGATTATGAAATAGTTACAAAAAATATAGCAGAATATTGTGAATAAATATGGTTGAAAATGACGAAAATTGATTGTATAATGCAGATAAGAAATAAAAAAGAGACAAAAAAATTAAAATCAGTCAGGAGGCAGAGGGAATGGTTTATACAGTGACGTTTAATCCTTCTTTAGATTACATCGTATCTGTGGAAAATTTTCAAACGGGAATGACGAACAGAACAACTTCCGAATTAATCTTGCCTGGAGGAAAGGGAATTAATGTTTCTATCGTACTGAAAAATCTTGGCATTGCAAATACGGCGCTTGGATTTATTGCAGGATTTACGGGAGAAGAAATTAAAAGAAAAGTAGAAAAGACAGGATGCAAGGCAGAATTTATTTCAGTTGATCATGGAAATTCACGCATTAATGTGAAGCTAAAGTCAATGGATGGGACAGAAATTAATGGTCAAGGTCCGAAAATGGAAGAAAAAAATTTGGAACAATTGTTACAAAGACTCGATCAACTACAACAAGGAGATTTTTTAGTGCTGGCAGGAAGTATTCCTTCTAGTATGCCAAATTCTATCTATCGCGATATTATGAGACGGCTTTTGGGAAAAAAAATCAAAATTGTAGTAGATGCAACACAGGACTTGCTGATGAATGTTTTAGAATATCATCCATTTTTGATCAAACCAAACAATCATGAACTGGGAGAAATTTTTCATACACAGATTCACACGAGAGAAGAGGTCCTTCCCTATGCAAAAGAACTAAAAAAACTAGGAGCCCGAAATGTATTAGTGTCTTTGGCAGGACAAGGAGCTGTCTTGCTCGATGAAAACGGAGAATATTATGAACATGAAGCGCCAAAGGGAAATCTGGTAAACGCAGTAGGAGCAGGGGATTCGATGGTAGCAGGTTTTCTTGCCGGATGGATGGAACAAAAAAATTATGCGCATGCTTTTAAGATGGGACTTTCAGCAGGGAGTGCAAGTGCATTTTCCGAATATCTTGCTACGAAAGAAGAAGTAGAAAAAGTATATTATACGTTAACGAAATAGGAAAGGGGAAAACTATGAGAATTACAGAGTTACTTGATGCCAGAAGCATTGAACTTCACGGTTCTCCGGCATCCAAACAAGAAGCCTTGGATCAGATGATTGAGCTGATGTGCAAAAGCGGAAGAATCAATAATAAAGAGGCATACAAAAAACAGGTATATCTAAGAGAAGAGGAAAGTACAACAGGAATCGGAGAAGGAATTGCAATTCCGCACGGCAAATGTGCAGCGGTTTCTAGACCGGGGCTTGCAGCAATGGTAATACCTTCAGGCGTAGATTTCGATTCTCTTGACGGAGAACCGGTTCATCTGATTTTTTTAATTGCAGCACCGGATACGAAAGACAATGTACATTTGGATGTGCTGAGTAAATTGTCTGTTTTACTGATGGATGAGGTGTTTGTGGATCGCTTAAAACATGCGCAGACTGTGGAAGAATTTTTAAAATTTGTAGATGAGGCAGACAGTGAAAAACCGGATTTAAATGAAAAAGAAGCATCTCAGGAAGCACTTTCTGATACGAAGCAGTTTAAAATCTTAGCAGTCACTGCATGTCCTACTGGAATTGCACATACCTATATGGCGGCAGAAGGACTGGAAAAAGCTGCAAAAACGCATGAATGTTTTATAAAGGTAGAAACAAGAGGATCAGGTGGAGCAAAAAACGTAATTACACAAAAGGAAATTGAAGAAGCGGACTGCATTATTATTGCAGCTGATACGAAAGTTCCTATGGAACGTTTTCATGGAAAGAAACTGATAGAATGCCAGGTGTCAGACGGTATCAGTAAAGCCGATCAGCTAATCGAACGTGCTATAAAAGGGGATACGCCGATTTATCAGGCATCTTCTACAGATAACGAGGAAGGACAAAGAGAAAAAGCAGGAGGATCTGTCGGACATAAAATTTACATGCAGTTAATGAATGGAGTTTCCCATATGCTTCCGTTTGTGGTAGGAGGCGGAATTTTGATTGCGCTTGCTTTTTTGATTGATGGGCTAAGCGTTGATATAAATTCTTTATCGGCCGATATGAGAAGTCAGTTTGGAAGCATTACGCCGCTGGCAGCCACGCTAAAGTCAATCGGTGATGCGGCATTTGGATTTATGCTTCCAATTCTTGCAGGTTTTATTGCGATGAGTATTGCAGATCGTCCTGGACTTGCACTTGGATTTGTAGGAGGCTATATTGCAGCAAATGGAAAATCGGGGTTTTTAGGAGCTTTGGTGGCAGGATTCCTTGCAGGATATGTCATTTTACTGTTAAAGAAAGTATTTGATAAACTTCCGCAGTCGATTGAAAAGATTGCTCCGGTTTTACTGTATCCATTCTGTGGAATTTTAATTGTCGGACTGGTTATGACATTTATTGTAGAACCTCCGATTGGGGCGCTTAATACAGCACTTAACACAGGATTGACAAATATGAGCGGTTCCAGTAAAATTTTGCTGGGAATTATCGTGGCAGGCATGATGGCGGTAGATATGGGAGGTCCATTTAACAAGGCTGCCTATGTTTTTGGAACAGCTTCGATTGCGGCCGGCAATTATGATATTATGGCTGCTGTTATGATCGGCGGAATGGTTCCGCCATGTGCGATTGCTTTAGGAAGTATGCTTTTTAAAAACAAGTTTACAAAAGAAGAAAGAGAAGCAGGTCC
>CALWCS010000182.1 GCA_944376425.1 uncultured Lachnospiraceae bacterium
CTGCAAGTTGTCTATATTTTTTTTTCATAGTTTCCTCTCCTTTTCCCCAATACTTGATCTTTTTCACGTTTTTGCCGTACATTCAGACGACCCCCTCCCTATAGGATCAGCATGCTTTCCGGTTTCCTATCTTGTCGTCTGTTTTTAAAACTTAGTAAAAACATATTATGAAAAAAATAAATTATCGTCAATAAAAATCAGAAAATATCTTGTATTTACACTCTGAATTCTTTTTATTTTCCTCTTTTTTTCTGTAAATGAAAGTTCAAACAGAAGAAAAACAGATAAGACTTTCAAAGATTAAAACCGGAAGTTTCTTGACATAGGCAGTGTGATATGATAGTCTAAAAAAAGAAAAACGCAGTGACGAAGAGAGTATATTGTCTGAAATCATTACAGAGAAATCCGAAGGCTGAGAAGGATATGGATAAGGCAATAGAAGATGGCTTCTGAGTGGTGTACCGAACAGAGGATAAGAAAAAATAAGAAACTCTGCAAGGCTGCAACAGGTCCGCCTGTTATAGCGGGAGAGTGTGGATTTGCACTTGGTGAGGTCTGATTTGTGAGAGTCGGATAAATAGAAGTGGTAACACGGGATTTTTGCTCGTCTTCTAATCATAGATAGAAGGCGGGTTTTTTGTTGCATAGGAAATTTTGTCAGATCACACGGATTCTAAATTCCTATGAATGGAAAAACACAGAAGTAATGTCTAAAGTCAGCGAAATATTTAATATAAAGAAGGGATGATAACCATGGAAAAGAAAAAATTTTACATGACAACAGCGATCGCCTATACATCAGGAAAACCGCATATCGGCAATACGTATGAGATTGTTTTGGCGGATAGTATCGCACGGTTTAAGAGACAGCAAGGATACGATGTGTTTTTTCAGACGGGAACAGATGAACACGGGCAGAAGATCGAGCTAAAGGCAAAAGAAGCTGGAATAACGCCGAAAGAATTTGTAGATCAGACAGCAGGAGAGATCAAAAAAATCTGGGATTTGATGAACACTTCCTATGATAAGTTTATTCGTACAACAGATTCAGATCATGAGCTGCAAGTGCAGAAAATCTTTAAAAAACTGTATGACCAGGGAGATATCTATAAAGGATATTATGAAGGGATGTACTGTACCCCGTGTGAATCTTTCTTTACAGAATCTCAGTTAGTGGATGGAAAATGTCCAGACTGCGGAAGAGAAGTTCAGCCGGCAAAAGAAGAGGCATATTTCTTTAAAATGAGCAAATATGCGGACCGTCTGATTGAATATATCAATACACACCCGGATTTTATTCAGCCAGTTTCCAGAAAAAATGAGATGATGAACAATTTCCTGCTGCCGGGACTGCAGGATTTGTGTGTATCGAGAACATCTTTCACCTGGGGCATACCAGTCAGCTTTGATCCAAAACATGTCATCTATGTATGGCTGGATGCTCTGACCAACTATATCACAGGAATCGGATACGACTGTGACGGAGACAGTTCTGAGTTATTTAAGAAGAATTGGCCTGCCGACCTGCACTTGATCGGAAAAGATATTATCCGATTCCATACCATTTACTGGCCGATTTTTTTAATGGCACTTGATCTGCCTCTTCCTAAAAAAATTTTCGGTCATCCATGGCTGTTACAGGGGGATGGAAAGATGAGCAAATCGAAAGGAAATGTACTGTATGCAGATGAACTGGTAGATTTCTTTGGAGTAGATGCGGTTCGCTATTTTGTTCTCCATGAAATGCCGTTTGAAAATGACGGTGTTATTACATGGGAACTGATGGTAGAGAGAATGAATTCTGATCTTGCCAACACACTGGGAAATCTGGTAAACAGAACCATTTCGATGTCAAATAAATATTTTGACGGAATGGTAGAAAACAAGAATGTTTCCGAAGAAGTGGATACCGATTTAAAATCAGTCGTCACCAAAGCGGTCGGAAAAGTATCAGCTAAGATGGAGGATCTGCGTGTCGCCGATGCAATTTCGGAAATTTTTGCTGTATTTAAACGATGCAACAAATATATTGATGAGACTATGCCGTGGGCGCTTGCAAAAGAGGAAGGGAAAAAAGACCGTCTTGCTACGGTATTGTATAATCTGACAGAGAGCATTACGATTGGCGCTATCTTGCTTAAGTCCTTTATGCCTGAGACTGCGGATAAGATTTTAAAACAGTTAAATGCAAAGGAAAGAACCTTAGAAGAAGCGGCAATGTTTGGTCTGTATGAATCAGGAACAAAGGTAACAGAAAAACCGGAAATTTTATTTGCACGTCTCGATATCAAAGAAGTCATGGAGAAAGTAGCAGCACTTCATCCGGAAAAATCAGAACAGGCAAAAGAGGAAGAGAAAGAACAGCAGGAAGAAGCAGTGGTTGATATCGAAGCAAAGCCGGAAGTCACATTCGAAGAGTTTGAGAAAATGCAGTTTCAGGTTGGAGAAATTATCGCATGTGAAGAAGTAAAAAAATCAAAAAAACTGCTTTGCTCGAAAGTAAAAATAGGAAGTCAGGTAAAACAGATTGTATCTGGGATCAAAGCACATTACAGCGCAGAAGAAATGGTAGGAAAAAAAGTAATGGTACTGGTCAACTTAAAACCTGCAAAACTTGCGGGTATTCTTTCGGAAGGAATGATCCTTTGTGCAGAAGATGAAAACGGAGAGCTCGCCTTGATGATTCCGGAAAAGAAGATGCCGGCAGGAGCAGAAATCTGTTAAGCAGACAAAGAAAAAGAATGGAGAAAAATATGATATTTGACAGCCATGCACATTATGATGATCCGGCTTTTGATGCGGATCGTGAGGAACTGTTAAACTCCATGGAAGAAAACGGAATTGCCGGTATTGTCAATATCGGTACCCGAATAGAACATTTAATGGATACGATCCGTCTTACGGAGAAGTATCCATTTGTCTATGGAGCAGTCGGAGTTCATCCAGATGAATTAGATGATATCGATGAAGAAAAACTGCAGTGGGTGAAGAAGTTGTGTAATCTTGAAAAAATTGTAGCGATCGGAGAAATTGGACTGGATTATCACTGGAATACTCATCCTAGACAGATTCAGAAAAAATGGTTTCAAAGACAGCTTTTGCTTGCCAAAGAAGTCGGTTTACCGGTCGTCATTCACAGCCGAGATGCGGCTCAGGATACATTTGATATGATAAAATCAGAACATGCTCAAACGACTGGAGGAGTGATTCACTGTTATTCCGGTTCTGCTGAGATGGCAAAAGAGTATGTGAAACTTGGATATTATATAGGAGTGGGGGGCGTTGTCACGTTTAAAACGGGAAGAGTGCTAAAAGAAGTAGTAAAAGCAGTGCCGCTTGAAAAAATTCTGGTTGAAACCGACTGCCCTTATCTTGCTCCGTCACCTAACCGGGGAAAACGCAATTCTTCTCTTAATCTTCCTTATATTATAAAAGAAATTGCGGCATTAAAAGAGATATCTCCCCAAGAAGTGGAACAGGCGACATTTGAAAATGCAAAGAAGATGTATCGTTTATAGAGAAAGAAGGTACATGGATGGAAAAATTATCAAATCCCCAGAAAACAATAGAAGTGATTCAGAAATATGAATTTACGTTTCAAAAAAAATTTGGTCAGAATTTTTTGATTGACGCACATGTATTAAAAAAAATTATTGATGCAGCTGAAATCAGAAAAGAAGATTTTGTTCTGGAGATCGGTCCGGGAATCGGAACGATGACACAATATCTGGCTGAGGCGGCAAGAGAAGTCGTTGCGGTTGAGATCGATAAAGAGCTGATTCCTATTTTAAATGATACTCTTTCGGCATACAACAATGTGACCGTTATCAATGAGGATATTTTAAAAGTAGACATCAAAAAGCTGGCTTATGAGAAAAACGAGGGACGTCCGATCAAAGTGGTGGCAAATCTGCCGTATTATATTACGACTCCGATTATTATGGGACTGTTTGAGAGTCATGTACCGATAGAAAGCATTACGGTGATGGTGCAAAAAGAGGTAGCACAGAGAATGCAGGCAAGTCCTGGATCGAAAGATTACGGAGCATTATCTCTTGCGGTTCAGTACTATGCGATACCATATATTGTAGCCAATGTTCCTCTGAACTGTTTTATGCCAAGACCGAAAGTTGGCAGTGCAGTGATTCGGCTGAAGACTCATGTAAAACCGCCAGTGACTGTAAAAGATGAAGATATGATGTTCCGGCTGATCCGTGCTTCGTTTAATCAGAGAAGAAAGACACTTCAGAACGGATTGAATAATTCTCCTGAAATTGCAGCGGAAAAAGAACAGATTACAAAAGCAATCGAATCGCTTGGGCTTTCGGCAAACGTGCGGGGGGAGACACTGACGCTGGAACAGTTTGCGCAGCTGAGTGATTTTTTGACAGCCCAGCAATAAAAAAATTTTTTCGACAGAAAAAGAAAACGTGAAAAATAAGCGATACGATTGTTTAACAAAGATTTAAAATGATCATGATGAGAAATTAACCATGCCTTGATAAGATAAGATCTGTAATAGGAATTGAGATTTGGAAAGGGAAAAGACAATGTTTTGAAATCTATTTCCAAGATCGTAAAAACAGGAGGAAAATAGGCATGAAAAATTCAATCAAAAAGAAGGCAGCTATCTTTGCAGCAGCAGCATCTGTAATGGCAACAGCAATAGCTCCGGCAGCTTATGCAGCAGAGGCACAGGAAGGAGATACATATGAATTGTCAATCATTTATGACAATGATATCCATGGACGTCTTGACCGCCTTCCGCAATTTAAAACATTGATTGATGAAGCAAGAGAGAATACAGAAAATCTTTTAGTTCTCAACGGAGGAGATATTTTCTTAAGAGGAGAACTTCAGGAAGAACAGGGAATTCCTGAAATGAATATTTTAAATGCGATCGGATATGATGCCTGGGTTCTAGGAAATAATGATTTCCGTGTTCCAACAGATGGAGGTACAACGGAAGAAGGCAATGAGCAGATTCAGAATCTGATTGCTCTGGCTGAATTTCCGACCTTATGTGGAAACGTGACAATGGAAGAAACAGGAGAAGTGATTGACAATGTAGAGCCATACATGATCAAAGAAGTGGGCGACCTGAAAATTGGCATTATCGGTGTTACTTCCTTAAAACCACAGGACAGAGGATGGGAAGAAGTTTCTGACAAAGTATTTGAGAGCGGAGAAATTACAGTGGCACGTCTGATGGAAGAAGTAGCCCCGCAGACAGATATCAATATTGTACTGTCTCATACAGGACTTGCTGTAGATACTAAAATTGCAAACGTAGAAGGTGTCTCAGCAGTAATTGGAGCAGATGATCACTATATTATAACGGAACCAATCTATTATCCGGGAGAAGACGGATTTAAGAGTACTCCAATCGTCCAGGGCGGCGGAGAACACGATCAGTATCTGGGACGCCTTGATCTTGTCTATAAATACGAAGACGGTGCATGGATCCTCGACGATTTTGAAGGATATCTGTATGATCTGGAAGGTGTAGAAGGAGATCAGGAGATTCAGGATTTAATTGATTCCTATCAGACAGAGTCACAGGAAGACGCAGCATAAAAACGAAAGCCATACAATATAGAATATCCAAAAGATTTCACAGTCACATAGTGATTATGTGACTTGTGGAATCAAATAGAAAATGATACGTATGAAGCACTGTAAACTTGGTGAAAATCAAGAAATACAGTGCTTTGTTCTTTTTATCACAGGGAAGCAGATGTCACTTGCCAACTACAAGCTATTCGGATATGATGATATTATAAAAGAATAAAAAAACATGACTTTTTGAATTTGACATCAAACTTATGATATATGTTACAAAAATTCTCAAAGAATATTTCGATAATCTTAATAATGTTCAAAGGATGGTGTGTTATATTGGAAAATGTGGTAAAATACCAAATATAAGGAGATGATTGGAATGAAAAAAATTCATATTCAATATTTATCCCATGATCATAAAACATTAATTCACGCAGTCCGATGGATACCGGACGGAGAGGTAAAAGGAATCTTACAGATTTCACACGGAATGACAGAATTTATAGAACGATACGAAAATTTCGCTGAATATATGACAGAAAAAGGATTTTTGGTGACAGGAAATGATCACCTGGGACATGGAGAGTCCATCAGAAATAAAGAACAATACGGATTTTTTTCCGAAAAAAATGGAAATACCGTATTGATTTTGGACTTACATCAGCTTCAGAGAAAAACAAAAGAGCTGTATCCAAGTGTCCCGTATTTTTTGCTTGGGCACAGTATGGGATCTTTTTTGGCAAGACAGTATCTGTGCTGTTATGGAAATGAACTAGACGGCGCGATTATTATGGGCACCGGATTTCATACGAGAATGGAAGCAACCGTTGGAATGAAGCTGACAAAGATGATTGCTGCTTTTAAAGGATGGCATTACAGAAGTAAATTAGTTGATTCTTTAGCGTTTGGATCGTATAATCAAAAGTTTAAACCGGCCAGAACGGATAAAGACTGGCTGACAAGGGATCAAAAAATTGTAGATGCTTACATAGCAGATGAGAGATGTCAGTTTATATTTACCGTAAATGGATATTATTATCTCTTTTTAAGTCTTGCAAAATTAATGAATAAGGATTATATTCAAAAAATGCCGAAGAATTTACCGGTCTTGTTTCTGTCAGGAGAGGAAGATCCGGTAGGAGGCTTTGGAAAAGGTGTCCGGAAAGTAGTCGAGCTGTTTCGGGAAATTGGCATGAAAAAAGTGATCTGCAAATTATATCCAAATGATCGGCATGAAATTTTAAATGAGTTAGATAGAAAAAAAGTATATCAAGACTTATATGAATGGATTCAGAAAGTAATCAAAGAAAAAATAGAATCTACAGATGCAGCCGCTGCTTTATCATAACAGCGGTCGGGAAAAGACAGAGAAAGACAGAAGAAAAATTGAAGGAGGCGGAGCAATTGTTTAATATTTTAGTTTGTGATGATGATAAAGAAATTGTAAATGCGATCGAAATTTATTTGGTACAGGAAGGGTATCATGTGATTAAGGCTTATGATGGGCAGCAGGCATTGGAGATTATGGAAAAAGAAGAAGTGCATCTTCTGATTGTAGATGTGATGATGCCAAGATTAGACGGTATTCATACAACCTTAAAAGTGCGTGAGACAAGCAGTATCCCAATCATTATTTTATCGGCAAAATCAGAAGACTCCGACAAAATTTTGGGACTGAATATCGGAGCAGACGACTATGTGACGAAACCATTTAATCCGCTGGAACTGGTAGCACGTGTGAAATCTCAGCTGCGCCGTTATACGAAACTCGGAAATATGGCAGAGGATGACGGACAGGTATATCAGACAGGGGGATTGATTATTCGGGATGATTTAAAAGAAGTGACAGTTGACGGAGAGATCGTAAAACTGACACCGATTGAATACAATATTTTATTGCTCCTTGTAAAAAATCAAGGAAAAGTATTTTCGATTGACCAGATCTATGAAAGTATCTGGAATGAAGACGCAATCGGCGCTGACAATACCGTTGCAGTTCATATTCGCCATATTCGGGAAAAAATTGAAATTAATCCTAAAAATCCGCAGTATTTAAAGGTAGTGTGGGGTGTTGGCTATAAAGTGGAAAAGCTATAATGGATAACTCGCGGAAAATATTTCCTGTCGTTATAGACGGCGAGTGATAAAATGATTCAGCGGCAGATTTGTCTTCCTCTGAATATCGGCCTCCGGCGAAATGTAGAGGTGTGCAGAGAAAACGTTATGCAAAGCATGACCGATATCTCACATCAAGTATGCTGGAGCGTACTTGAAAGGCATAGGTGAAAGTCTCATATGAGAGGAAAATATTATTCGGCACAATTAAAAGGAACAGCAGTCTTATTAGTGCATATTGCGATTTTGCTTGTGTTTTTGTCGTCCTTATTTTATTTGCGTGCGGTCAATCATTCTTCTGTTTGGCTGGAGGAAGAAAACAGCAGCGATTATCTGGAGTCTGAGACGTATAAAAATCAAGTATTAAATGAAGTGTCAAGTCTGATGGAATATCTGTCCGGAAAATGCAAATTTGAGACAAATGGGGTTTATGATCCGGATCGAATTGTAGATATTGCAGACTATGTAAAAAAAGATATCATTACAGGAGAAATTACCCATGGAATCGGATACTATTTAAAAGATTTACTGGCCTGGGAACAGGAAGGAATTGAATATTACAGTGTGGATCAAGTGTCTGACACTCCGCCATTAAAAGAAATTTATGCTCCGATCGGATACAGCAGTATTTTGGAATATGCCTCTATGACAGGCGTCAGTGCAGCTGACTATTATTATTATCTGAGTTGTACAGTGGAAGCAATCTGGAATGATGTATGGCAGTATAATCAAAATAAAAATCATTTTCCGGGAGATCGAACAAATTTAAAATATCTTGTTTTAGACGAAGAGGATCGGGTTGTATTCAGCAATACCGATCTGTCAGAAGAGGAAGTACAAAATCTTGGGACATATGTTTTGATGGATTTTAGAGATCTTTCCGTAGACAGTGATCTGGTGACAATCACAAATGATCTGTTTGGGTTTTTAAGCAACATTCCGTATCAGATGCAGGAATGCCGGCTGATAATCGGAATTGATACAAATTTTCCGATACAAGATGATTTTTATGAATATGGACAGCAGTATGTCAATTACTGGAATACAATTACCGTTTCTCTGATTTTAGGCATTATTGGGATGGTAATCGGGCTTGTTTTGATTTCTTATCTGACTATTACGACAGGAAAAATTGATGCAAATTCCAGAATTTATGCGAAAGATTTTGACAGAATTCCAATAGAAATCATTCTTCTGCTGATAGCAGGAGAGATTCTGCTGATAGGATACAGCATGCTTAGACTTTTGAATACTTTGGAGCTAAACGCTGTTTTGGTAGGAGCTTACAGTATTTTAATTATACTTGCAAATGCGATAGGATTGTCCTCATACTTAAGTCTTGTCAGAAGAATCCGGACAAGAAGTCTGTGGAAACGCAGCATAATCCTATGGCTGATGGCAGGAATTCACAAGTGCGTATTAAACCGAAAGATTACGGTTCGTATTATAATCTATTATTTGAGTTTTTTGATTCTGAACATTGGATGCTTTTTCTTGCTGAATTATTTTGAATCCATTGTTTTAATTATCTTTGACATTGGCTTTTTATACTTCCTTTTAAGGGAAGGGGTACAAAGAAGCGCGATTAATGAAGGAATTGAGCAGCTTAAAAACGGCGATATTCACTATCAGTTTGACTTAGAAAAATTTAATGGCAGCAATAAAGATATGGCAGAAAACCTCAATCTGATTGGAAACGGAATACAAAAGACCGTGGCAGAAAATTTAAAGAGCGAGCGACTTAAGGCAGACTTGATTACAAATGTTTCACACGATATTAAGACACCGTTGACTTCCATTATCAATTATGTGGATCTTTTGAAAAGACAGAATGTACAAGATGAAAAAGTAGCGGAATATTTGAAAATTTTGGATAATAAATCACAGCGGTTAAAGCATTTGACAGAGGATCTTTTGGAGGCGTCTAAAATCAGTTCCGGTAATATTAAATTAGAATATATGAAGTTAAATTTTAAAGAACTGTTACTTCAGACAAATGGAGAGTTCAGCGAAAAATTTGAAACAAAAGGACTGGAATTAATTGTTCATGTGCCGGACGATCCGGTTCTGATCTGGGCAGACGGAAGAAGAATCTGGCGTATTGTAGAGAATCTTTATAACAATGTATTCAAATATGCGATGCCTAATACGAGAGTGTATGTAGATATCAAAGTGGAAAATGAGAAAATGGAATTTTCTATTAAAAATATATCGGAACAGGCGCTTAATATTGAGGCAAGCGAACTGACAGAGCGCTTTATCAGAGGAGATATTTCCAGAAGTACAGAAGGAAGCGGATTGGGATTGTCTATCGCTAAAAATCTGACAGAACTGCAAAATGGAGAATTCTGCATCTATTTAGACGGAGATCTGTTTAAAGTAACGGTAGTCTTTCCTATTGTTAAGCCGGAAAACAGGGCACCGGGTATTGCGCTGATGGAAGACGATTCCGAGACAGAGATTTCTGATTCGGAAGAGATGGATGAAAAGGATGAGAGCGAAGGAAAAAAAGAAAGTATTATCACAAGACTGGGAAGAAAAAAGACAGGTACTACATTGGAGATAAAAGAGAAAAAGAAAGAAGAACCGGAAAAAGAAACCACATAAAATGAAGAAATCAGAAAAGTTTTTACTTTTTTATTGCATAGGAAACATGGAATCCTGTGCAATAAAAAAGCAAATAAATCAAAGATAAAATTGACAATAAGAAAAAAGATGTATATAATTAAACAATACAGAAATTTAAGGCTAGTGCTTTCGTGCCAGAAACAGGGCGGAAGCTTTTTTTCGGTTAGAGGTAAGACAAAAAGAGAGAAGATCTTATGAAGGAGGAACACCATGTACGACAAAGTATCTACAAATCTGAATTTTGTTGACAGAGAAAAGAAAATCAAAAAATTCTGGGAAGATAACCATATTTTCGAAAAAAGTATAGACAGCCGCAAAGAAGGAGAAACTTATACATTTTATGACGGACCGCCTACTGCGAATGGAAAACCTCATATTGGTCACGTTTTAACGCGTGTTATTAAAGATATGATTCCCAGATACCGTACAATGAAGGGATATATGGTTCCTCGTAAAGCCGGATGGGATACCCATGGACTTCCGGTAGAGCTGGAAGTAGAAAAAATGTTAGGTCTGGATGGAAAAGAACAGATCGAAGAATATGGATTGGAGCCATTTATTAAGCACTGTAAAGAGAGTGTATGGAAATATAAAGAAATGTGGGAAGATTTTTCTGCTACGGTCGGATTCTGGGCAGATATGGAACATCCCTACGTTACGTATGAAAATGATTTTATTGAGTCCGAATGGTGGGCGCTGAAACAGATCTGGGAAAAAGGTCTGCTCTATAAAGGTTATAAAATTGTGCCTTACTGTCCGCGCTGCGGGACACCGCTTTCGAGCCATGAAGTGGCACAGGGATATAAAGATGTAAAAGAACGTTCTGCAATCGTAAAATTTAAGGCAAAAGATGAGGACGCATACATTCTTGCCTGGACGACAACGCCTTGGACTTTGCCTTCTAATGTGGCGCTTTGTGTCAATCCAAATGAGACTTACGTAAAAGTAAAGGCAGAAGATGGAACAATCTACTATCTTGCTCAGGCGTTGTGCGATAAAGTGCTCGGAGAAGGAAAGTATGAAGTGTTAGAATCTTATATTGGAAAAGATTTAGAATATAAAGAGTATCAGCCATTATTCCCGTTTGTGGAATTGAAACAGAAAGCATACTATGTAGTCTGTGATACGTATGTTACCTTGACAGACGGTACCGGTATTGTCCACATTGCACCTGCATTTGGTGAAGATGACTCAAAAGTCGGAAGAAAATATGATCTGCCGTTTTTGCAGCTGGTAGACGCAAAAGGTGAGATGGCAAAAGAAACACCGTGGGCTGGCGTATTTTGTAAAAAAGCCGATCCAATGATCTTAAAGGATCTCAACGAGAGAGGTTTATTATATGACGCACCGGTATTTGAACACAGTTATCCTCACTGCTGGAGATGTGATACTCCGCTGATCTACTATGCAAGAGAATCGTGGTTTATCAAAATGACTGCAGTCAAAGATGACCTGATTCGCAATAATAACACAATCAATTGGATTCCGGAAAGTATTGGAAAAGGACGATTCGGAGCCTGGCTGGAAAATGTTCAGGACTGGGGAATCAGCCGAAACCGCTATTGGGGTACTCCGCTCAATATCTGGCAGTGTGAATGCGGTCATATGCATTCAATCGGAAGCATTGCAGAGTTAAAAGAAATGTCAGACAACTGTCCGGATGATATTGAACTTCATCGTCCCTATATTGATGCAGTGACGATTCAATGTCCAAAATGCGGCAAAGAGATGCATCGCGTTCCGGAAGTGATTGACTGCTGGTTTGACTCTGGTTCTATGCCATTTGCCCAGCATCATTATCCGTTTGAAAATAAAGAATTATTTGAAGAACAGTTCCCGGCAGACTTTATCTCGGAAGCAGTTGACCAGACAAGAGGATGGTTTTATTCTCTGCTTGCGATCTCTACTTTGATTTTTAACAAAGCACCATACAAAAATGTGATTGTTATGGGACATGTTCAGGATGAAAATGGTCAAAAGATGAGTAAATCGAAGGGAAATGCTGTGGATCCGTTTGAAGCACTTGAGACGTACGGAGCCGATGCGATCCGCTGGTATTTCTATATCAACAGTGCACCGTGGCTGCCAAACCGTTTCCATGGAAAAGCCGTTCAGGAAGGACAGCGTAAGTTCTTAGGTACTCTGTGGAATACGTATGCATTTTTTGTGCTGTATGCCAATATTGATCAGTTTGATCCGACGAAATATCAGTTGGAATATGATAAACTCTCTGTTATGGATAAATGGCTGCTCTCAAAAATGAATACCTTGATTGAGGAGGTAGACAGCGATCTGGAAAATTATAAAATTCCGGAAGCTGCAAGGGCACTCCAGAGTTTTGTAGATGACATGAGCAACTGGTATGTGCGCAGAAGCCGTGAACGCTTCTGGGCAAAAGGAATGGAACAGGATAAAATCAATGCATATATGACGCTGTACACTGCTTTAGTAACAGTGGCAAAGGTAGCAGCCCCTATGATTCCGTTTATGACAGAGGATATTTACCAAAATCTGGTCAGAAACGTAGATTCATCTGCGCCGGAAAGTATTCATCTGTGCGACTATCCAACCGTAAAGACAGAATGGATTGATAAAGAACTGGAACAGCATATGGAAGAAGTGCTTGAGATTGTTGTAATGGGAAGAGCGTGCCGAAATGAGGCAAATATGAAAAACAGACAGCCGATTGGCAAAATGTTTGTCAAAGCACCAGAGGCATTGCCGCAGTTTTTTGCAGACATTATTAAAGAGGAACTGAATGTAAAAGAAATTCAGTTTACAGACGATGTGAGAGCGTTTACTTCTTACAGTTTTAAACCGCAGTTAAAGACAGTGGGACCAAAATATGGAAAACTGCTTGGAAAGATTCGTCAGATGCTTCCGGAACTGGATGGAAATACAGCGATGGATGAACTGAAAGCAAATGGAGCGATTAAATTAGAAATTGATGGACAGGAAGTAATCCTGACAGAGGAAGATCTTCTGATTGAGACTGCTCAGGTAGAAGGATATATCTCTCAGACAGAAGGTGAGGTAACAGTAGTTCTTGACACGAATCTGACGCCGGAATTGATAGAAGAAGGATTCGTCAGAGAGCTGATCAGCAAAATTCAGACCATGAGAAAAGAAGCTGGATTTGAGGTTACAGACAGAATCAATATCTATGCAACAGGAAACCAGAAAATTGAAGAGATCTTTAAAAAGTTTGAAGACAAGATAACAGAAGAAGTTTTTGCCGACAGCATTATATTTGGAGAAACTAACGGCTATGTGAAAGAGTGGAACATCAATGGTGAGACAGTAACCATGGGCGTAGAAATCAATCATAAATAGGAGGTTCTCATGAACAAATTATTTCAGAAAGAAGCTTTTAAGCAGAGTGTGAAAGATAATGTAAGAACATTATACAGAAGAACACTGGATGAAGCCACACCACAGCAGATTTTTCAGGCTGTTTCTTATGCGGTAAAAGACGTAATTATCAATGACTGGATGGCAACACAGAAAGCGTATGAAGAACAGGATCCAAAGACAGTTTATTATATGTCAATGGAATTTTTAATGGGACGTGCTCTGGGAAATAACCTGATCAATCTGACGGCTTATGAACCGGTAAAAGAAGCACTCTTAGAGATGGGACTGGATTTAAATGCGATCGAAGATCAGGAACCGGATGCTGCATTAGGAAACGGAGGACTCGGAAGACTGGCAGCATGTTTTCTGGATTCGCTTGCTACTTTGGGATATTCTGCATATGGATGCGGTGTGCGTTACCGTTATGGAATGTTCAAACAAAAAATTGAAGACGGATATCAGGTAGAAGTTCCGGACAATTGGTTAAAGGATGGAAATCCTTTTGAACTGCGGCGTCCAGAGTATGCCAAAGAGGTAAAATTCGGCGGTTATATCCGTGTAGTATATAATGAAAAAACAAAGAGAAACGACTTTGTTCAGGAAGGGTATCAGTCTGTCAGAGCAATTCCGTATGATATTCCGATCGTCGGATATAATAACCATGTGGTAAATACTCTGCGTGTATGGGATGCAGAGGCAATTAATGAATTCCATCTGGATTCTTTTGATAAAGGAGATTATCACAAAGCAGTAGAACAGGAAAATCTTGCCAAGAATATTGTGGAAGTACTGTATCCGAACGATAATCACTATGCAGGAAAAGAACTCAGATTAAAACAACAGTATTTCTTTATCTCGGCAAGCGTGCAGGCAGCAATTGCGAAATATAAGAAAAAACATAGCGATCTCCATAAATTTTATGAAAAAGTAACGTTCCAGCTTAATGATACGCATCCGACCGTTGCCATTGCAGAACTGATGAGAATTCTGGTGGATGAGGAAGGAATGGAATGGGATGAAGCATGGGAAGTTACAACAAAGACATGCGCATATACGAACCATACGATCATGGCAGAAGCACTGGAAAAATGGCCGATTGAATTATTTTCAAGACTCCTTCCTAGAATTTATCAGATTATTGAAGAGATCAACCGCAGATTTATTATGGAAATCCAGAAAAAGTATCCTGGAAATCAGGAAAAAATTCGTAAGATGGCAATTATTTATGACGGACAGGTAAAAATGGCACACCTTGCAATTGTTGCGGGATATTCCGTAAACGGTGTGGCACAGCTTCATACGGAAATTCTGAAAAATCAGGAATTGAAAGATTTCTATGAGATGATGCCGGAGAAATTTAATAATAAGACAAACGGAATTACACAGAGACGTTTCCTGCTTCATGCGAATCCGTTGCTTGCCAACTGGGTGACTGACCATATCGGAAGCGAATGGATCACCGACCTGCCTCAGATATCAAAACTGAAACTGTTTGTGGATGACAAAAAGGCACAGCAGGAATTTATGAACATCAAATATCAGAATAAAATTCGTCTTGCAAAATATATCAAAGAGCATAATGGGATTGATGTAGATCCGCGCTCTATCTTTGACGTACAGGTAAAACGACTTCATGAATATAAACGCCAGCTTCTGAATATTCTTCACGTTATGTACTTGTACAATACAATCAAGGATCATCCGGAGATGGACTTCTACCCAAGGACATTTATCTTTGGAGCAAAAGCAGCGGCAGGATATCGCAGAGCCAAACTGACAATTAAACTGATTAATTCCGTGGCAGATGTGATTAATAATGACAAATCAATCAATGGTAAATTAAAAGTAGTCTTCATTGAAGATTATCGTGTGTCGAATGCAGAGATCATCTTTGCAGCGGCAGATGTGTCAGAACAGATTTCAACAGCAAGTAAAGAAGCTTCCGGTACGGGAAATATGAAGTTTATGCTGAATGGAGCACCGACACTTGGAACTATGGACGGAGCCAATGTGGAAATTGTAGAAGAGGTAGGAGAAGACAATGCATTTATCTTTGGTCTGACTGCTGAACAGGTAATCAACTATGAACAAAACGGCGGTTATCGTCCTATGGACTACTTCAACAATGATCAGGATATCCGCAGAGTATTAATGCAGCTGATCAATGGAGAATATTCACCGCAGAATCCGGAACTGTTCCGCGATATCTATGATTCTCTGTTAAATACGAACAGCAGTGAGCGTGCAGATACTTACTTTATTCTTGCTGATTTCAAATCTTATGCTGCTGCTCAAAAACGTGTGGAAGAGGCATACAGAGACGAAACAAGATGGGCAAGAATGGCGATGCTCAATACAGCATGCAGTGGAAAATTCACAGCGGACAGAACGATTCAGCAGTATGTAGATGAAATCTGGCATTTGGATCATGTGACCGTAGAACCAGATGATATGGAAGAATAAGATTTTTATAATAAAAATAAATAAGATCACAGCAGACAGCTTTTGTGGCAGAAAATTCCGCCGCAAAAGCTGTTTTTGCAATTTTTCAGACTGAGACGGAAGAACATATAGAAAGAAAGGATAATGAAGAAATAGAATAAATTTCACAAATCTGGCAATGATATGACTAACCCAGGAATAATCATAGCGCGAGGTGAAAAAAATGAAAAAATTTTTTAACAAAAAAGGCACAATTTGGGCGCTGAGCCTGTGCCTGATGGGTAGTCTGGCATTTGTCGGTTATTATTCAGTCAGTCAGTTAGAACAAAAAAGAGAAGAACAGCAGAGCAGAATTATTGATTTGAATCAGGAAGAGACACAAGCAACAGATACGGTACAAAAAGAAACAGAAGAACAGGAAGTTGTAGATGTTGCTGATCAGAAAGTGGACTATGAAGTAGAAACAGAGACAGAAGAGCAAAGCGAGTCTGAGACACAACAGGAGACCCAGGAAGCAGAAAATGTAGTTTCTAATCAGGCGGAAGCAGAGATTGCTCCAACAGTAGACTTTCAGGATACGGATGTGCTGATGTGGCCGGCAGCAGGAGAAATTTTATTGGATTACAGTATGAATGGAACGATCTATTTTCCAACGCTAAATCAGTATAAATATAATCCTGCCATTGTAATCGGACAAGAAGCAGGTGCGCCTGTCGTGGCAAGCGCCAGAGGAATTGTAGAGTCTATCACTGTAAATGAGGAGACGGGGACAACAGTTACAATGGATTTAGGAAACAATTATGAATTGATTTATGGACAGTTAAAAGAGCTGACAATTCAAGAAGGAGATGTTGTAGAACAGGGCGAAGTGATCGGATATATCAGTGAACCGACAAAATATTATTGTGTAGAAGGAAGCAATCTTTACTTTCAAATGAAAAAAGACGGAGAACCGATCGATCCTGTTCTTTACCTGGAGTCAGAATAAAGAGTAACCTTTTTTCGGAGAATGTATATATTAATATAGAAGAAACACAAAAGGAACCGGACAGAAAGTTTTGCCGGAACCAAAAGAAAGGTTACGATTCGCAATCGATAATAGGTACGATTCGCCTGCGGCAAATCACTTAGCGATCTGTTTCAGCCTTAACGCCGTGCGATCCAGCAAAGTAATTTATCTCATAGGAGTCAAAGATTTGTATGAGAGAAAGAAATCAATTTTCATGGGAATCCGTCCCCCCAGACAAAGATACAAATTTTGTCGGTTGCTTTTTATAAAAATGGAGTTGTCTAAAGCAACGACAGCTCCTTTACATAGATCAAAGGAAAAAATATGGAGTAGAGAAAATGAAAGAAAACGAAAAAGAGTTGAAAAAAAACTATACATATATAGTGGAATGCAGTGACGGGACTTATTATACGGGATGGACAAACAATCTCTTAAAACGGATAAAAACGCATAATCAAAAAAAAGGTGCGAAATATACAAAGAGCAGACTGCCTGTAAGACTCGTCTATTTTGAAATTTTTGATACAAAAGAAAAAGCAATGCGGCGGGAATATGAGATCAAACAGATGAAAAGAAAAGAAAAAAAGAAGATGATTCGTCACGGTATGTGCGAAAATATAAAATAAGATGATAATCTCTGTAACTACGAGACAGAACATAGAAGTATTCTGTCTCGTTTTTTTTATATCATAGAAAAATCCTTCGTTCTTTAAAACAAAAAACTATTTGGGAAGAATTCTTTTTGCAAAGTGAGCTGATTAAGCAACGAAGACATACATTACGATAAAATGGCAAATGCTTCCGCCCATTACAAATAAATGAAAAATTTCATGAGAGCCGAAATTTTTATGCCGGTTATTAAATACAGGAAGTTTTAAAGCATAGATAATTCCTCCAATCGTATAGATAATACCTCCGGCTAAAAGCCATCCAAATGCAGTGGATGAGAGCGAATTTAAAAGCTGTGTAAAAGCCAGAACGCATAACCAGCCCATAGCGATATATAATATAGAAGAAAACCATTTTGGACAAGTAATCCAAAACGCTTTTATGATAATTCCTACGATTGCAATAGTCCATACGAATGCACACAGATATAGTCCGAGCGGACGCTCTAGAACGATCAGACAAATTGGAGTGTAAGAACCTGCAATCAGGATAAAAATCATCATATGATCCAGTTTCCGCAGCCGGCGATTGACTTTTTCGGAAAGATCAAGGGAATGATAGATGGTGCTTGCTGCATAGAGCAGGATCATACTGACAATAAAAATGGCAAGAGAGATGACATGAATGGGATCTGGATCTCTTGCTGCTTTAATTAAAAGAGGCAGTGCTGCAAACATTGCCATTAACATACCAATAAAATGAGTAATTGCGCTTCCGGGATCTTTAATTTTGTGCTTCATAAAAAAACCTCCTCTCGCACGAAAATTAAGAAATTGAAAATATTTATGATATTATATGATATAGTATTAAAAACTATGTATCGATATTGCTATATTATATCATATCAGTTTAAAAATCAAGTGATATTTCTGTGAATGTAATTTGTATTTTAAATTTGGAAAAAAACATGA
This sequence comes from uncultured Lachnospiraceae bacterium, assembly GCA_944376425.1. Lineage (GTDB taxonomy): Bacteria > Bacillota > Clostridia > Lachnospirales > Lachnospiraceae > JAGZHZ01. The sequence goes on from CALWCS010000182.1 coordinate 18,691, forward strand.
AATATTTCTTCGATTTTCCAAATAAAAATATTTGACATCATGAGAATTATCCTATAAAATTATAGTAATTATTATCGTTATTATAATAGAAAGGAGGATCTTATGCCAGCATTAAAATACAGCAAACAAAGAGAATGCATTAAAAAATTTCTTGCAGATAGAAAAGATCACCCCACAGCAGATATTATTTATTTGAATATTCGAGAACAGTTTCCTCATATTAGTTTGGGAACGGTTTACAGAAATCTCGCCTTATTATCAGAACTAGGCGAAATTAATAAATTGACGACAGGGGATGGAGCAGATCATTTTGATGGCAATGTCTCTCCTCATCAACATTTTGTATGCAAAAAATGCAATCGTATTATAGACTTAAAAGTAGACAGCAAAGAATATGAGGAAAAAGCAGCAGAAGAGGGAATAGGAGAAATTGAAAACTGTATTTCTTACTTTTATGGAATCTGCAAAGAATGTTTGCAGGAAAAATGAAAAGATGAAAAAAATTTTTCAAAAAGATCTTGACGATCAGAGAAAAATGTGCTAAATTAATATCAGTAATTATTACTGTTTTATTGAACTAAATAACAAATATTTCTTAAAGAAAAGGAGATTTGTACTATGGCTAAATTTGTATGTAATGTATGTGGTTATGTTTATGAAGGAGAGGCAGCTCCAGAATTCTGCCCAATCTGTAAAGCACCGGCTTCCAAATTTACAAAACAGGAGGAAGGAATGACATGGGCAGCAGAGCATGTGGTAGGAGTTGCACAGGGCGTTCCGGAAGACATCTTAGCTGACCTGAGAGCAAACTTCGAAGGAGAATGTTCAGAAGTTGGTATGTACCTTGCAATGGCTAGAGTAGCTCACAGAGAAGGATATCCGGAAATTGGATTATACTGGGAAAAAGCTGCTTATGAAGAAGCAGAACATGCTGCAAAATTTGCAGAATTGTTAGGTGAAGTAGTAACAGACAGTACAAAGAAAAATCTGGAAATGAGAGTTGCAGCTGAAAATGGTGCGACAGCTGGAAAGACAGATCTTGCAAAACGTGCAAAAGCAGCAAACTTAGATGCAATTCATGATACTGTTCATGAGATGGCACGTGATGAGGCTCGTCATGGAAAAGCATTCCAGGGATTATTAGAGAGATATTTTGGTAAATAAAGAAAAAACAGGGTGCGGACAAAGTGTTCGCACCCATTTTTTCTTTTATGGGAAAGTCCGATAAAAGAAAAAGCTCTCCGAGCCTGATTTTAAATTTAAAATTTATTTGGCATCTGCAGTATGATGCGGTATGGAAGAAGGCTTTCCATTGCCGATTGGCATCAGCATTCCCTGCTTCAGAAGAGCTGGTCTTAATAAATGATAAAGCGATGTGGCAAGCACGATGGAGATAACCGCATTCACAAATGTAGTCAGTGTACTCCATTTTGCAAGGATAGAAGCCATTTCCTGAGGCTGTCCTAAAATATATTGTTTATAGAAATAACCGACAAGCGGATCAAAGATTACATTAAAAAGCATTCCGGCACAGGAGGCGATCAGACTCCAGCGGAAAATATACTTTGGATCTTGGCTGCTGCTGATATGAGCAATTTTATGTGCCACAAGACCTGTAATCAAACCGATACAAAATTTTAACAAGAATGTCTTGGGAAAAGATACAGCATATACAGGATCTAAAAGATCTCCAATGCCCATGCCGATTGCCCCTGCAAGTCCGCCGTATGTTCCTCCAAGCAAAAGAGCAGCAAGAACACAAAAAGCATTTCCGGCATGAAAAGATGTGGCATCGCCTCCAGGCATAGGAATTTTAATCTGTAAAAATTGAAATACAACATAGCACAAAGCAGCAAGAAGAGCAGTCTGTGCCCATTTGATAATACGAGGATTCCTTTTTGACATAATTTTTTTCTCCTTTTTATTTCCAAATCTTTGTGTCTTATCATATCACTTATGTGTCCATCAAAAAAGAGCCAATTTTTTGATTTTTTTAGATATCAGTTTTACAAACTTTTTGGAAGATAAGATTGATATTAGGAAAGCAAAATGGTTTGCTAGTATTTTAGATTCATTTTTTGTATAATATAAATAGAAGAGCTTCAGATAGAAAAAAGAAGAAAGGAGATGAGAATGCAGAGATACGGCATTCTCAACAATAAATCATGATATATGATATGATTATTATAGGTTCAGGACCGGCAGGACTTTCAGCAGCGATCTATGCACAAAGGGCAAGATTGAATACTTTAGTGATAGAACGAGAGTATATAAGCGGAGGGCAGGTAGTCAATACGTATGAAGTGGATAATTATCCAGGTCTTCCTGGAATTAATGGATTTGAATTAGGAATGAAATTCAGAGAACATGCAGATAAATTAGGAACTGAATTTGTCAACGCCGAAGTAACACAGCTAGAATTATCATCGAAAGTAAAAAAAGTGATTACAGAGGAAGAAGTTTATGAAGCAAAGACAATTGTGATTGCCACAGGAGCCAGACATCGGAAACTGGGAATTCCAGGGGAAGAAGAATTAGGAGGAATGGGAGTTTCGTACTGTGCAACTTGCGACGGTGCTTTTTTTAAAGATCATACAGTAGCAGTGGTAGGCGGAGGAGATGTAGCAGTAGAAGATGCAATCTTTCTTTCCAGAGGATGTGAAAAAATTTATCTGATTCACAGAAGAGAAGAGCTTCGGGCGGCCAAAAGTCTTCAAGAACGGCTCTTTGCATGTAATAATGTAGAATTTTTATGGAATACTGAAGTTGTAAAAATTTATGGAGAAGATCATATTGAATGCATTGGAATCCGAAATAAGAAAACGGGTGAGAAAAAAACGATGGATATCGAGGGAATTTTTATAGCAGTTGGCACGATTCCAAATTCGGATCTCGTGAAAGGAAAACTTCAGACAGATGAGCAAGGATATATTATAGCAGGAGAAGACTGCATTACAAATGTAGAAGGAGTTTATGCAGCCGGAGATGTAAGAAAGAAAATGATGCAGCAGATCATTACAGCAGCGGCAGATGGAGCAAATGCTGTAAATTCTGCGCAGCGTTATTTAATGCTGTCATAAAACCGTCGTGATATATAAGATACTGTAAAGTATAACAGAAATGTCTCCATATATATATAAAGTTTTACAGAAATAAAAATAAAATAATAAGGGTTGACATGTTTATTAATTTTTGATATGATAACCATGTAATAAATTTAATAGTTTTGTAATAAATGGATTTATATATATGGAGGCTTATGTTAAAAATGAGAAAAGGAGTAAAAAAAGCAGCGGTTGTCTGTATGGCAGGCGCCATGGCTTTTGGTAATGGAACAATGACGGCAGGCGCCGTCAGTATATCATTGATTGATTACAGTGAACTTTTAGAAGACAATGTTCCAGAAGAAGAAACAGAGACAGAAACTACAGCAGAAACAGAATCAGAAGAAAATAATGGATCAGAGAGTTTAGGGACAGCAGCGGAAACTACCGAAGAGGAAACTATGACTACAGTAGAACCAACTGATGCTGCCGCAGAGACAATAACGGATACGACAACAGACACTACGGCAGAAACAACAGATACTTCGGCTGAGACCACAGTAGAAACAATAGATAGTTCAGAAACCTCTGACACTACATATATTGATACAAGCAGTGAATCTACAGTAAAAGCACCGCTTGACCCGGAATTTAATAATATTGCAGTTGCTTATATTAATGATGGTTCCTATGTCAACATCAGAGATGCGGCAAGTATGGATGGAAATGTAATCGGAAAGATTTACAACAACTGCGGAGCAGATATTCTGGGAGAAGAAGGAGACTGGTATCTAATTCAGTCAGGATCTGTAACAGGATACGTAAATAAAGCTTACTTTGTAACAGGAGCAGATGCAGAATATCTTAGCTATTTTGTAGCAGATGAAGTTGCTACAGTAAATACAGAGACGTTAATGGTTCGTGAATGTGCTGATATCGAATCAGACGTTATCTCCATGGTAGGAGATTCTCAAGAATTAGAGGTATTGGGACAAGAAGGAAATTGGGTAAAAGTTGCTGTTGATACCGACCTGATTGGATATGTGTCAGCAGACTATGTAGATTGTGAAACCATTTTTCCAGCTGCTGAATCTCTAGAAGAAGAAGCGGCAAGAATTGCAGAAGAAGAAGCCGCACAGCAGGCAGCAGAAGAAGCGTATGCACAGTATCTTGCAGAGCAAGAGGCAGCATATGCGCAATATCTTGCAGAACAGGAAGCAGCATATCAGGCGGCGATTGCACAGCAGGAGGCTGAACAGGCACAGGCGGAAGCTGAATATGCACAATACCTTGCAGAACAGGAAGCAGCATATCAGGCAGCCATTGCACAGCAGCAAGCAGATGAGGAAGCATATCAGCAGTATCTTGAAGAACTGGCATATCTGGAATCTTTACAGGAAAGTCAAGAACCAGAAACAGAAGCACCAGTATACGAAGAGCCGGTATATGAAGAACCAGAAACAGAAGCACCGGTATACGAAGACCCAGTATATGAAGAACCGATATATGAAGATCCAGTATACGAAGAACCAGAAACAGAAGCACCAGTATATGAAGATCCTGGCACTTCAAGTATAGGAGAGCAAATCGTATCTTATGCGCTTCAATTTGTCGGAAATCCATATGTATGGGGCGGTACGAGTTTGACAGATGGAGCTGACTGTTCCGGATTTACACAGTCTGTATTTGCAGCATTTGGTATTTATATTCCAAGAACAGCAGCAGAACAGGCAGCAGCCGGAACACCAGTGGACTTAGGATCGTTACAGCCAGGAGATTTGATTTTCTACAGCGATGGAGGAACCATCGGTCACGTATCGATCTATATCGGAAATGGACAGGTTGTACATGCAAGCAGTCCTTCCACAGGAATTATTGTATCAGATAGAAGTTACCGGACAGAATACAGTGCAGTGAGATATTACTAATCATTTAACAAGGTTAAAATAAAATTTAACATATAGCCTTTGGGGATCGTGAAAACGGTCCCCTTTCCATTTTCATTATCAAAGAAAGACGAAAAAGAAACGGTATCTGTGGTAAAACAGTACGAAAGGAAAAAACAGTAGATAAATTGTAAGATAATTCAGAATAGATTCAGAATTGAAAAAAAGGCGATTTGACGGGAAAAAGAAGAAAAATTAGAAAAATGCACAAAAGAGAGAAGAGTGTCTTTGAAAAAGGAATAGAAAAATAGACAGATTTAAAAAGTTATCCACATTTTTGCAATGGAAAAAAAGGTGAAAAATAGAGTTATACACATAGTTATCCACATTATCCACATAAAAACATGGTGGATAAGTGGTTTACATAGTATTTTTATGGGAATATATGTTTTGTGCAAAACGTACAAAGCAAATGAAAAGAAAAAAATAGAATTCAATGATTTAAAAGACAAGTTGTTTAATATATAAAAAAATAATAGATATTATCAGAAAAAAAGACTTATCCGTTTTGAAGGTGCGGATAAGTCTTTTTCAGTTATTACCAATATCGCATTGCTTTTACCGGTGTACGGTAATTATAATTAGAAACAGTAATACCAAGTTGTTCATTTGCTGCATGAATGATTTTTCCATTTCCGATATATAATGCTACATGCCCGGCATAAGAGGAGGATCCATAAAACAGCAGATCTCCGGGAAGAAGATCATTTAAGTCTACATCAATACGTGTTCCATTTCCTTTCATCTGTGCATCAGCAGTACGAGGAATCCGGATACCAAAATGAAGCATAACCTGTTGAGTAAATCCGGAGCAGTCTACACCAGTGTACAAATTGTTGCCGCCATAGACATACGGATAACCACGAAACTGCATAGCATAGTCTACGATTTCCTGACCAAAGGAAGAAATTTCTTCCTTTGTAATAACACCGGAAGAATTGATCGTATAAATCTTTCCATTTATGGTTAATGTAGTATTTGTGACAAGAGAGCCTTTGCGATAGGATGACTCTGCTTTTGGACGGAAATAATATTTTTTGCCTTCAATTGTCTGAAAGCCCGTCACAATCTGATCATCAGAGGGATCAAAATAAAAACGCTGCCCGTTGATCGTCTGCCACTTTGTGACTCGATTTCCGTCTTTGTCGAAATAGTAATCTAAATACCAGTTATTCGTTACGACAACCCCATAGCGGTTGATGTATTTTTCACCTACCCATTGACTTTTGACGAGAATACCTGTTGTCTTATCGGTATAGTAAGTTTTTCCATTGTAAGGAATAAAACCCTTTACCTTAGCTCCTGTAGATGAATGAAAATAATATCGATTTCCGCCGACAGTACGCCAACCTGTTGCAACAACGCCATTATTCATGACGTAATATGTATTGTGAATCCATTTTCCTGCAATCATTGCTCCAGAAGAATCCGTACAGAAACGATGTCCATTTGTAGTGATAAAAGAATTTTTTACAATCACTCCCGTAGAAGGATCAAAGTAATATTTTTTAGAACCGATTTTTGTCCATCCAAGCGCCATAGAAGAATCTGATTTTACATAGAATCTACCCATCCATCTGTTTTTTTGGAGAATACCGTAACCGTTTGCATAATATTTTTTACCGTTATAAGAAAACCAGCCCGTTTTTGCTTTTCCATTTACAAAAAAATAGCGATTTTCACCGATCGTTGTAAAGCCGGAGGCACGTTTTCCAGTACTGTCCAGATAATAGCCGTCCACCCACTTGCTTTTTTGCATTACACCATTTTGGTCACTGTAGTACCATAATTTTGATGTTGCGGCCTGAAACCATCCTGTCTGAAGAACGCCGTTTGCAGGACTAAAATAATAAGCCTTTCCTCCAATGACGGCACGACCTGTTTTCATGATTCCTGTTTTTAAGTCAAAATAAAAAGATCGTCCACCAGTTCGGAACCATCCAGTCAGCATATATCCTTTCTTATTAAAATAGTATGTTTTCCCGTCAATTTTTTTGAGTCCCACCATATAGCCTGGAGATTGATCTATTGTGTACCGCGTTCCTCCTGAAGTTTTTTGCCAGGCAGCATCTGCCTGACTGGGCACAGCAAAAAATGTTAAAAACCCTGCAAGTGTAAGAACAGTAAAAATTCCTTTTTTCATAAGAAAACTCCTTATCATAAAAATAGAAAAGTTACAAAAATATTAAATTCTATTTACAATTTTACTAAAAATAGATAGAAAAGTCAAGCAAAAGGAAAATACTAAATTGGAATCTCCTGGTCAAGAAAACTAAAAAAAGAATGTTTGACCTCCAAAAATGAAATAGAAATTGGTTTTTTTACGAAAAAACAGGTAAAATTACGCAGATGCCGGAGATCGATTGACCATTTATTTTGTGTTGGATATAATCGAAATATCTTAAGAAACATGAATGTAACAGACAAAAAGAAGGTAAGAAAATCAAAGAAAGGACGTCACTATGAAAAAAACTTTTCCATTATTTTTATCATTATTGATGAGCGCCAGCGTCTTTAGTCCGGTCATTGCAGCAGAGTCTCAAGAAGAGACAACAGGCGGATGTGTCATTGAGGAAGCAACGGCAGAAAATCTTGAAGGGGAATACGGAGCAGCATATGAAGCGGCAGGCTATCAGGCTACGTTTACTTATGTTGCAGACCAGGAAGACGATATTGCCAAAATCGAAGTATTTGGAGATTTCCAATGGGTTACAGATGAGCTGGCAAAAGAATTTGTGGGTTCCGATTATTCTGAGGCAATCCGTATTTTAAGCGCATATGAATATGTAGAAGGGGCATTCCACACTGGATATTCCAATCCCGGCGGAGCAGGTGAATATCCTGAAGGAATTTGTTACGATGGCGGTTTTATCAACTATACAATGACAGAAGTTGCCGATGATATTTATCAGATCACAATGCCGATGCCGGCTGGATTTTATCGTTATGAATATCGTATTACCGACAGTAAAGGAGAAACGACACTGATCGACGATCCATGTAATGATTTTGGATACACGATTGAAGAAAATAATCCGACGCCTGCTGATTGGAGTCTGATTCTGGTTGGTACAGCCGATGAAGTTTCAGAGACGGAAGCGTATGCTTATCCGATAGAAGACGAAACGAAACAGGGTACCGTTGAGAAAGCTGTCATTAAGACGTATCTTAATACAGATCAGGATATTGCTGTCTATCTTCCGTATGATTACGATGAGAATGACCCGATCCCATATAAGACACTTTATGTAGCACACGGAAGTACAGAAAATGAAGATACCTGGATGATTGCAGGAGCTTTGTCGAACATGATGGACAGACTGATGGAAGAAGGCAGGATTGATCATACCATCGTTGTCACAATGGATAATTGCGTGCCGCTTAATAATTATGAGGATGATGTGCCGAAGAACTTTGCAGAGTGCCTGATTCCATACATAGAAGCAAACTACAATGTATCTAAAGATTCGCAAGACCGTGCAATCTGCGGTTCTTCCCGCGGAGGGCAGATGGTATATCAGATGATGTCAGAATATCCAGACTTAATGAAATACTATGGTGCATTTTCTTTTAGAAGAGAAATGGATATGGAAGCACTGTTTCCGGCTGAGACAGTAGAAGCACTAAAAGATAGCTATATTTGTCTGGGAAGAGGAAACGTAGAACCTGCTACACCGGCAATGCTGATCAAATACAACGATCTGATTGAACTTGGTCTTGAAAATGTTGTATTGTATGACAGCATCGGCGCGCATGACTGGGGCAACTGGAGAAGTCTCTATCAGCAGTATGTCGATTATATAGGCTGGACAGAGATAGAATAATAAAAAAACAGAGGGCAGAGAATCATTTTACGTGATTACTCACCCTCTGTTTTTTTAGATTAGGAAAATTGATTTCCTACTGTGCTTTTGCACTTTTTTTCTTTGTCTGCATTCTTTTTATTACTTTCAGGCGTGTAAATTCTTCACGGTCTTTTTCTTCCAAAGCATTTTGAATACTGGTTGTCAGTTCTTCATACATTGGAATTGTGATATTTTTCAGAGCGTTCGCACGCTTTTGAGTTTTTTTAATATTGTTGGCAAGCCGGTACGCAGAATTTTCAATCATAGAAAGCCGGATCGTCAAATTTTTCACTCGCTCAAATGCTATTTTTGCCTGATCAAGAGATGATTTTGTGGAATAATACGAATAGACAGAACGAACCGGAACAGAGTCGTATTCTACAAGAGGAATTTCCGTTCCCATAATGCTGCGCGTTTTGATCCGAATCGAATCCTCCACAGGAACTGTAAAAGATACCTCCTGAACATAATTGATACCAAGCTCGATATTGGCACGCTGAAGAGCAGCGTATGCGGTTCGGAAGGTTTCATCGATTTCACTTTGAATTTTAGAGGCCTGATTGATCAGATCCATAATCTCACGGATCAGAATATTTCGTTTTTTATCCATCAGCTCATATCCCTGTTTGGCAAGAGCTAAAGAATTTTTTGCAAGAATCAGATTTCCCTTTGTGGGAAAGGTATTTGGATTCATACGCTCACCTCAGAATCTGCAGGTTTATAATAACGATCCAAAATTTTGGTATCGATACGATCGAGTTCTTCTTTAGGAAGCATACCAAGCAGTTCCCATCCTTTATCCAGAGTTTCTGTAATAGAACGGTTTTCTTCTTCGCCCTGACCGATAAATTCTGACTCAAATGCTTTTCCAAACAAAAGATATTTTTTATCGAGAGGGGAAAGTTCATCTTCACCGATAACAGATGCAAGTGCTCTGGCATCTCCTACCTTGGCATAACAGGAAAAAAGCTGGTTGGCGACAGCCTGATGATCTTCTCTTGTATAACCTTCTCCGATACCGTCTTTCATTAGACGAGACAGGGAAGGAAGAACATTGATCGGAGGATAGATTGCCTGACCATGAAGCTGTCTGTCAAGTACAATCTGCCCTTCTGTGATGTATCCTGTCAAGTCAGGAATCGGATGGGTAATATCGTCATTGGGCATCGTTAGAATCGGAATCTGTGTCACAGAACCATTAATTCCCTCGACGATTCCGGCACGTTCGTAGATTGTAGCAAGTTCACTGTAGAGATATCCCGGAAAGCCCTTACGGCTTGGAATTTCTCCTTTTGAAGAAGAAACTTCACGCATGGCTTCTGCAAAAGAAGTCATGTCCGTAAGGATAACGAGAATATGCATTTCTTTTTCAAAGGCAAGATATTCTGCGGCAGTCAGAGCTACCTTTGGAGTGATCAGACGCTCTACGACAGGATCATTGGCAAGATTTAAATACATTACAACGTGGTCAGAAACGCCGCTTTCTTCAAAAGTTTTCTGGAAAAACTGCGCCACATCGTATTTAATTCCCATCGCAGCAAAAACAATTGCGAATTTTTCATCTGAGTTTTCGCCAAGAGAAGCCTGCTTTACAATCTGTGCTGCAAGACGGTCATGAGGAAGTCCATTTCCCGAAAAAATAGGAAGTTTCTGACCGCGGATCAAAGTGGTCAGCCCATCAATTGCTGAGATTCCTGTTCGGATATAATTTCGAGGATACTCGCGAGTGACAGGGTTGAGCGGAAGTCCATTGACATTTGCTTTTTTTTCGGGAGTAATATCGCCAAGTCCATCAATTGGCTGACCGATTCCGTTAAAGGTACGCCCCAGAATTTCGGGGGCGAGAGAAATTTCCATCGGATGTCCTGTCAAATGAGTGCGGGTATTTTGCAAAGATATATTCTCAGTGCTTTCGAATACCTGAATGACGGCTTTGTCTTCATAAATCTCGACGATACGTCCCAGCTTTTTTTCATTTCCGTCGACAGTGATTTCAACAATTTCCTCAAAGGAAGCGTCCTGAACACCTTCGAGAACGACCAGAGGACCATTGACCTCGCTGAGTCCTAAATATTCTATAGCCATAATGATTCCCCTTTCTATGCATTTTCCTCCAGGACAGCATTGTAAAATTGATCGATTGCCTTTTTATAGTCATCGAACAGATCCAGTCTGTCATTTGGAACGTCGTATTTGATCGCGATAACGCGGTCAAAAATATCATGTGATTTCAGAACCGACATCGGCATTCCCATTGTAATCAGAGTTCTGGACTTCTGATACAGATAGAGAATGGTATCCATCATTTGAAACTGTTTTTCCATAGGAACGCACGTATCTTCTTTATGGAATGCATTTTGCTGCAAAAAGCCAAGACGAATCACACGAGCGATCTCTAATGTCAGTTTCTGATCATCCGGCAAAACGTCACCGCCGATCAGCTTTACAATTTCCATTAACTTACTTTCCTGGTTAAGCAGTGCCATGATTTGATTTCGATAATCTACAAAATTCGGATGAATGTGATCTTTATACCATGGAGCAAGATCACTTAAATATTCACTGTAACTGGTCAGCCAATGAATGGCAGGGAAATGTCTTGCATAGGCAAGAGATTTATCAAGTCCCCAGAAACAGCGCACGAAACGTTTCGTATTTTGGGTAACTGGCTCAGAAAAGTCACCACCCTGAGGAGAGACAGCGCCGATAATGGAGACGGAACCTTCTGTGTCGTTTAAATTCTGCATCATGCCGGCACGCTCGTAAAATGCAGAAAGACGGGAAGCAAGGTATGCGGGAAAACCTTCCTCGGCAGGCATTTCTTCCAGACGACCGGAAAGTTCACGCAGAGCTTCTGCCCAACGAGAAGTAGAATCGGCCATAATAGCCACATCGTATCCCATATCCCGGTAATATTCTGCCAATGTGACTCCTGTGTAAATAGAAGCTTCACGCGCTGCAACAGGCATATTGGAAGTATTTGCAATCAAGGCCGTACGGTCCATCAGAGGATTTCCGGTTCTTGGATCAACCAGGTGAGAGAATTCTTCCAATACCTGTGTCATTTCATTGCCACGTTCTCCGCATCCGATATAGATAATAATATCGGCGTTGGCCCATTTGGCAATCTGATGCTGCGTCATAGTCTTTCCGGTTCCAAATCCTCCCGGAACAGCAGCAGTACCGCCCTTTGCAATAGGAAACAAAGTATCGAGAATACGCTGACCTGTGATAAGAGGTTTTGAAGCTGAGAACCTGGTCAAGGTAGGTCTTGGAATACGGATCGGCCATTTCTGGGCAATGGTCAGGTCTTGTTCCTTGCCGTTTTCAAGCCGGATCGTTATAATCGGGTCAAAGATCCGATAGGCTCCGTCCGATGCGGCTTTTATGACGGTACCTGATACATTCGGAGGAACCATAGCCTTATGGAGAATTGCAGGAGTTTCCTGAATTTCAGCTATAATCGTGCCGCCATGTATAAATTCGCCTTCTTTTACTGTAATATGTGTCTCCCATAATTTTTCTGTATCCAGAGAGTCGACACTAATACCGCGGCTGATATATTTTCCGGAAGACTTTGCAATCTCACCTAAAGGACGTTCAATTCCGTCAAAAATATTATTTAAGATTCCGGGAGCAAGAATGACAGAGATTGCATCGCCGCTTGCCTCAACAATTTCGCCTGGTTTTAATCCCGTAGTTTCTTCGAATACCTGAACTGTGGTAGTATCAAGAGTCAGTCCGATTACTTCACCGACAAGCTTTTCTTTTCCGACATAGACCATCTCGGACATTTTAAATCCGGTATTGCCTTTGAGGTAAATGACAGGACCGTTGATACCGTAAATAACACCTGTTTTATTCATCGGCATCTCCTCCATTGAATGTGAATTCCTTCTTTGCTTCTTCCAATTTCGTCTGGAAAGAATTATCGATCAGGATGTGACGGCTTGGGATAACCGCTTTGGTTCCTCCCATAAAAGAGGACTTTGCTATAATAAAAGAAGAATTTTGGGCATTGTCATATGCTCGAAGAGATTCCAGAAGAGACGCATCTTCTACATCTAAGTAAATCTGGACTTCCTGATCTTTTGCAATCTCGTGGATACCATCTATCTGATGCTTTAAAAGTTTTATATAATCTTCTGTCTTTCTGTAAGCATTCAGTTTTTCTGTAACTTCCAGGAAAAGTTTCTCTTTTAATTCTTTCGTCCTCTGTGTCAGGAGCCGTTTCAGCTTTATCTGTTCTTTGGAAAGCTGCATATTGTCAGCGCGTTTGATACTGTCAGTTTCTGTTTTTATCTGAAGAGCGATTTGGCGGTCTTTATCTGCTTTATGATCGGCGAATACTTTATCCAGTGCGTTTTGATGTTCGCGGATCATATCTTCTGCAAGCGATTTTGCCTTTGCAATCGCAGAATCTTCAAAATGCTTCAGCTTTTCTTCTGTTGTCAAGACTGTCACCTTCTTTACAATTTTATACCAATAGCCTCGTTGACGTAATCCGTAATAAAGTTCGGTTTTCTTCCAGTACCGTGACGGTCAGGAATTTCAACGATCAGAGGAAGCTTTCGGTTTAACTTTACATCATCGATAATATCGGGAAACTCCCGTCCGAACTTTTCAGTAAGGAGAATAATTCCGATTGATTTGTCTGCAATAGTACGTTCAAGTGCCTCTTTCAGCGCCTGACGTTCGTGTACAACACAGCCCTCTACGCCTGCTAGCCGCATTCCGGTATATGTGTCGACATTATCACTGATGAGATACATTTTCATAAATTATAACTGACCTAAGATCATAAAGGAAATGATCAGTCCATAAAGAGCAACACCTTCGGCAAGACCTACGAAAATCAGAGATTTACCAAGAATACTCTGGTCTTCACTGATGGCGCCAAGAGCAGCACTTGCAGCGCTAGCAACTGCAATACCACCGCCGATACAAGATAAACCTGTAACGAGAGCAGCAGCAAGATATCCAAGACCGGTAGCAAGACCTCCAGATGTAGATGCAACGGTCTCCTCAGCAGCCATTACACTGGAAGCATCACCTGTAAAAGCAATTACGTTAGCGAGGATCAAAGTTCCGAAGAAAAAGAAAACATTGACAGCAAGGGAAGCTTTATATCTGCTGCGGGTCTGTCTGCCCATCAAAAATGCTCCGAATGGCAGGAAAATACTGAGAATTAATGCAATTACGAGGGTTACTTGTGTAAGAGTATTCATATTTTTTTCCTCCTGGTTTAAAAATAAAAATTTATTTAGTAAGTTTTTTTCCAAATGGCTGGAATTCATGACCTGTTCCATGATAGAAACGGCTGAACATTTCATAATATTCAAGACGTAAAACTTGAATACCGACGATTAAGCCTTCCATACCACAGACAAACAAATTGCCAAGAACAATGACAATCCAGTTTGGAGAAGCTCCGTTTTCAGCACCGGCAAGCATCAGTACAACTTCCATCATAGCAGCGTGACTGACAGCAAAAGCACCGATACGTACGAAAGAAAGTGTGTTGGAAAAATAGCTTAATAATACTTCAAATAATTCAAAAAATGTCTGAACGATAAACATACCTTTTTGCTTTGGCATATAATCGGCGCGTTTCTGTACGAATTTGCTGAGCGGCTCTTTGAGAGCAATCAGCAGCAGAGGAACGCCAAACATGACAACCATTACAATGCCAGCCGGGAGGGTATGTCCTGTCAACAAAAGAACAATCGTTACGACAACAGCGCCATAAAAGACGAAGCCGGCAAGCCCGTTTGTATCAAACCAGGTAGACTCTACATCTTTTGATTTTAATCCATTGATGATATGGAAAATCATAGTAATTAAAATGAGTATCATACCAAAAGCGATTGCCACAATAAATACGGTATTGAGTTTGCCGATAAAAGGGATCGTAGTCATATGATTGACGGGTCTTAACCAAAGCGGTTCGATGACATCCTCAAATCCGAACACACTGCCGAAAAGAAATCCGAAAATCGTGGAAAAGACACCGGCACAGCTGATAATAGCGGCAAGATTAATCTTCTTAAAGCGATATAGAAGAAAACCGCCTACAGCAAGTAAAAGCCCCTGACCGACATCTCCGAACATAGCGCCAAAGATAAAGGCATACGTTAAACCAACAAAAATAGTAGGATCAATCTCATTATAGGACGGAAGACCATACATACGGATAAACATTTCAAATGGTTTAAAGATTTTCGGGTTTTTCAGCTTCGTAGGAGGCTGATCCACGGGGGTCGTATCGTCATCTTCTAAAATACAGAAGATATTATCGTCATTTTCGATATCTTTCTGAAAAGATATGGCATCTGCCTGTGCCATCCATCCGCATAAGATATAGAAAACTTGCTGTTTATCTTTGGCTGTTGTACATGCTGCAAGCTTGCGGACATCAAAATTGACAAATAATTTTTCAATTTTTAATTTTGCAGACATCAGTGCCTGTTTTTCTTTCATCAGGATATCAGACACTTTTTTATCACAATCTGCGATTTGAGTTTCCAGTGTGCTGATTTTCTTTTTCAGATCATCGCAGGCCTGTTTGGGAGTACCGTTATAGCAGTCCGGAATATAGGTACGCTCAAAATGCATGGAAGAATAAACCGCATCAATTTTTTCAGCCTGCCCGGAAGGGACAAAATAGACGCCCCAGACATAACGCTTATCTGCATAACAATTAAAAAAGATCGTGTCTAGGTCGTCATAGATATACTTTTGAAGCTTGGAATAATATTCATGCTCAATTTTACCAAAGCGTAAACTGATAAATCGAAATCCAAGCAGGGTATGAAGATCGAAATCAAAAGAAGAAAAAGGCAAAATTTTGTCAAGAGATGCCTTTGACTCCTCAAGCTGACGTTCTAGCTCACTTTTTTGTTCATAGATAGAATTGATCTGTGTATCAAGCGATTGTATCAGTTCCTGTGCCTGTTCTTTGGAACATGGGTTTGAAGCATTGATATCTTCGTCAGAAACAGAAATCTGCTTACAGAAAGATTCCGCCTTAGAGAGCAGTTCCCGGTAAGGATTTGTTTCCATATAAGGACGAAGATGTTCTACAGTATTTAACTTGGAAAGAGCATTTTCCAGATGAATTTCATATTTGGAAAGATACTGATCCACAACGCGGTCGATATCGTCTCGCGGACCAGTAATACTCAAAAATTTCATTTTTACAATCATGGGTACACACCTCCTTTGCTAATAAATAATATATTTGAGTGTTTCGGACGGCGAGATACCATAACGGATACACTCAAGAGCGGTAGTCAATCGATCAACCTCATGTTCTTTCTCAAAGAGATAAGAAATAATGACAGCGATAGAGTAAGGATTGCGCCGTGCGTGATCTCTTTGCACTTTATGGCGGATAATGTTGTACATAGATTCCATAGACTGTATTCCATATCCAGGATAATGGACAGCATAATATGTTTTTGAGAGAGCTTCCTGAAAATCTTTACTCTCTGGTGCTTCTACAAGTCTTTTAATATCTTCTTTCTTTAAATGATAATTAATTGGAATTAAAATGGCATAAATTTCCGAAGCAGACATTTGAAAGAAATGTTTGGAACGGTAAATCCAGTCAATATTTAGAAGATCCATTTTTGTACCGTATGCTTCGGTAAAGATTTTTAAAGGGGCACCTTTTAAAATGCGATCTTTCTGCTTCCAAAAGGAAGTAAAATAGAAAAGATCCAGTGCCATTTCATAATCCCATAAAGTGGGAGAAGGCTGCTCGGAAACTTTTAAAAGACAGTTATAATAGACAGAATCTTTTAAAGAATTTATAAATTCTTCCATTGTTTCACAGGAAGCAAGAGCAGAGATATCAATTTTCGAGTGCTGATCAAAAAAATTTTTAAAAATTGTAAGATCAAGGTCAAAAAGCCGATGATCGAAAATAGAACGCATACAATTTTTTAAAACAACTAATTCATATCTTTGAAAATACAGAGTTAAAAATTTTCTCTGATAGATACTGGCAAAACGATAAATTTTCTGAAATGCCATATAGATAGAATTTGTCAGCATCCTTTCAATTTCACCGCGGTGCAGGGTGGATTCTTCACGTCCAAGAAATACATTATCGTATCCAGGGTGATGTCTGATATACCCAAGTGCTTCTGTAACAGTAGAGAGATGGGCAAGCTCTTCATACTCTTCGTTTGTAAAAAGATGGCTGTGCATAGCACGAATTTTAGTTGCCGTACCGCTGTAGGCTAGTAGTTGTCCCATAATTTCACATCCTAATTAAATCATTCAGAATTTTATCTGCAAGTTCTTCATGCTGCTTTTCGAAGATCAGAGTCATATTTTCCATCGCTGTCTCTGTCTCTTGCTTGAGATCTTTTAAATTTTCTTCCATATCTCTGGCAAGCTGTTCTCTTAGTTTAGAAAGAGTATCAGTCATTTTTTGATCTTCTGCACGATCATAAGCTGCAATTTTTTCCTTAAGCTGTTCATCGAGTTTTTTTGTGTCAGTGGTGGCACTGTCGATGATACGAACGGATGCAACTTCAATCTCAGATAACTTACTGATAATTTGATCCATTTTTTTTCCCTCCTTTGTCCTTTATTATTTTACACCTTTATAAGAAAAATGCTATAGAAAAAAATTTTTTTCTTATGAAAAAAATTGTTAAAAGTGTCTATGAAAAAAAAGAAAAAGGAAAGATGAGTTCGTACATTTTTTCTTGACAGCTTCCAGAAAAAGAATATGATTAGGATGGATATAAAAATTAAGAGAAAAATTTAGGAGAGAATAGGAGAGAAAGAATGAGACTGAGAAATATCCCGGGATCAAGAGAAGTAATTGGAGCAAGCGAATATGTGATTCACGATATGGAAACTGCAAAAGGAAGATGGTCAGAAATATTTGGAAATGATGGACCGATCTATATTGAAGTCGGAATGGGAAAAGGAAAATTTATTACACAGCTTGCGGTGGAGAATCCTGATAAGAATTTTGTCGGAATTGAAAAGTATTCCAGTGTCCTTTTAAGAGCTTTAGAAAAGAGAGAACAGCTGAAAGAACTGAAGAATTTATATTTTTTGAGGATGGATGCAGAAGATTTGGAGAAAGTATTCGAAAATGGAGAAGTAGCAGGAATTTATCTGAATTTTTCTGATCCATGGCCAAAAGACCGACACGCTAAAAGACGTCTGCCTTCCAAACAGTTCTTAGACCGATATGATAAAATTTTGGTTTCAGAAGGAAAAGTGGAATTTAAGACAGATAATCAGGATTTGTTTCAATTTGCACTAGAACAGGTAAAAGAAGCCGGATGGAGACTGGAACAATGTACTTTTGACCTTCATAAAGATTCTAAGATGATGGAAGGAAATATTATGACGGAATACGAGGAACGATTTTCGGCTCAGGGCAATCCGATCTGTAAAATGATTATCAGTCGGTAAAAAATGGAAGAAAATAAAAAATTTCTGCATAGAGATAGTAAAAATGGGAAGAGGAATACTGTATCATGCAGGGAAAAAGACGAAATTTTAAAGAAGTAATGAAACAACTGTCTTACGATAAACCAGTGATCGATCAGCAGGCAATTAAAATTTGGAAATCTTTAGACGAAGTAAAGAAAACGCTCAACGAAGGATGGAAGAAAAAAGAAACGAAAGATCAAAAAGAACATGGGAAAAATACAGGTAAAAGGAAATAAATAGAAATTTTGAAGAATATTATTTGTAATTTTGGAAATACTTTTTCATAAGCATAGCTTTTTAGTGGTTTTTTAAGAGATATCAGTTATTTTTCTTCTGATCTTGCCTGCGGCAGGTCTGCAGGTAAAATCAGAGAAAAAATAAAAAATTGTAGAAATTTGTAAAAAAGTACTTGCATTTCTAAAAAAACTATAATATAATATTTCATGCGTTGAATGAATAGGTTTAAGCGCTTTTAGCTCAGTTGGTAGAGCACCTGACTCTTAATCAGGGTGTCCAGGGTTCGAGCCCCTGAAGGCGCATGTAAAAGCACTGTTTTTGCAGATATAGGCTGCGGGGACGGTGTTTTTTTATTGTATTGTATAAGAAACTTGTACCCTATGCCAATATGCGTTGAATCTTTTGCAAAGATTCGCTATAATAAAAAGGAATTCAAAAAATAAGATGGCAGGTATTACAGCGGAAAAATCCGCTCTATCAATCAGGAGGTTATAAAAATGAAAAAAAGGTGGATAAGTTTTGCGGCAGCAGCTGGATTACTGATCAGCTCGATGACAGCATTTGCAGCGGAAAATCCAGAAGATACGGTTGTACGTGTCGGTGCTCTGAAGGGACCTACATCCATGGGACTTGTTTCGATGATGGATCAAAGCGAGAAGGGAGAAACTGACAATCAGTATGAATTTACAATGGTGACGGCAGCAGATGAGCTTTTGCCGCAGGTGATCAGCGGTCAGCTGGATATTGCTCTGATTCCCGCAAATATGGCTTCTATTTTGTATCAGAGAACAGAAGGAGAGATTCGAGTCATTGATATTAATACTCTCGGGGTGCTGTATGCAGTCTCAGGAGATGATTCTATTGCAAGCACTGCAGATTTAAAAGGAAAAACAATTTATTTAACAGGAAAGGGAACGACTCCAGATTATGTTTTGCAGTATCTTTTAGAAGAAAATGGGATTAGTTTAGAGGAAGTGACTTTGGAATATAAATCGGAAGCTACGGAAGTTGCTGCAATTCTTGCCGAGACACCTCAAGCAGTCGGAATCTTACCTCAGCCCTTTGCGACAGTAGCACTCTCGAATAATGAGGCACTAAAAAATGTACTTGATCTGACAAAAGAATGGGATCATTTAAATGAGGAAAGTAAAAGCCGTCTTGTGACCGGAGTGACAATCGTGCGCAGTGAATTTTTGGAAGAAAATCCGGAAGAAGTGGCGGCATTTTTAGAGGACCATGAATCTTCTGCAAATTTTATCAATGAAAATCCAAAAGAAGGAGCAGAACTGGTAGAACAGGCAGGAATTGTAGAAAAAGCGGCAATTGCCGAGAAAGCAATTCCTTACTGTAATATTACATGTATCACGGGCGAAGAGATGAAAGATGCACTCTTAGGATATCTGCAGGTATTGTACGATCTGAATCCGGATTCGGTAGGAGGTACGCTGCCAGAGGAGGACTTTTATCAGATCCCTTTATCTGAGTAAATGAAAAAGGAAATTACCCAAAAGATCAGAAAAACAGCGATTATTTTTGCATGGATTTTGGTTTGGGAAATTTTTGCAAAATGGATTGGAAATGATATCTTGATTGCAGGACCAGTTGATGTGGCAAAAGCGCTCGTCAAAAACTTATTTGAAATAGAATTTTTAAGAGCAGCCGGAAATTCTTTTATTAGAATTTCTCTGGGATTTTTGGGAGCTTTTCTGATCGGTATTTTTACTGCGTCTGCATCATGGCGTTTCCGAATTTTGGGAGAAATTTTGGAACCAGTGGTGTCTTTGATGAAGACAGTACCGGTTGCGTCTATCGTGATTTTACTGCTGATGTGGACAACTTCAAAAAATTTATCGATCGCTATCTCTTTTATGGTGACATTCCCTGCAATCTATTTTCAGACAATAGAAGGACTAAGTTCTGTAGATACCAAATTGCTGGAGATGGCACAGGTATACGAAATTTCTCCATGGAAAAAAATCTGGTATCTCTACCGCCCGGCTGTCTTGCCGTATCTTGCCGGAAGCTGCAGGGCTGCTGTCGGAATGGGATGGAAGTCGGGAATTGCTGCAGAAGTGATCGGAGTGCCAGATCATACGATAGGGGAACGACTTTATATGGCCAAAATTTATCTGGAAACTGCCGACCTTTTCGCTTGGACTATCGTAGTACTGATTTTATCTATGATATTTGAAAAAATAATTTTCTGGATATTGAGACGAATTTCAGGAAAGGGCAAAATAGTATGAAACTGGAAGTCAGAGAAATAGTAAAATCATATGATGGAAAAACAGTATTGGACCATATTAGTCTGACAGTGCAAGAAGGACAGGGGCTATGTGTGATGGGACCTTCAGGATGCGGAAAGACGACATTATTTCGTATTTTGCTGGGACTCGAAAAACCAGATGAAGGGATGATAAAGGGAGTACAAAAGTCATTTCTTTCGGCTGTCTTTCAGGAAGACCGTCTGTTGGAGGAGTTTAATGCTGTAGAAAATGTTTGGATTGTCTGCAATAGGAAATATTCACGGACAGAAATTCAAAAGGAACTTTGTGAGATTTTGCCTAAAGAATCTCTATATCAACCAGTCAGACAGTTAAGCGGCGGTATGAAGCGGCGGGTAGCACTTGTCAGAGCGATGAAAAAAGAAAGCAGTCTGGTGATCATGGATGAGCCGTTTACGGGACTTGATGAAGAGACAAAAAAAATAGTGATCCGATATCTGAAAAAAAAGCTGGAGGGAAAAACCTTTTTATTTTCCACTCATCAGGAAGAAGAAGCAAGGCAGATGGGGACACAAATTTATCAAATGTGCCGTAAAACCTCTTGCTTTAGCTATGAGAAGTGTTAAAAAATAGAAAAAAGAAAATAAAAAGAGCCATCAGATTTTTCTTTGTTAGATCTGATGGCTCTTTAATGCACCTGATTGTCCATTGGATTTTACCTCCATTTTTAATAGCTTCATGAGGAATAATACTTTTTAAAATGGCATTTGAATAATTGACTTTTGGTTTCTTAGATTTTTAGGTTTGGCTTGTTATTGGTTTCTTCTTTCGTTCACGCTATAGAAAAGAAATTTTCTATTCCCAGAAGATAAAACAAAATATAAAACACGAATTATAAATTTAGTTTCCCATTGGAGGTTACCTTACTTTCTTTAAATTTTTCATTTTAATCTTTTTAGTTTTAAATTAAAATCAAAAGAATTTTTATAACGTTCCCATTGGAATTTTTCTCACTTTCTAAAATAATACGGTAATTCTATTTAATTTCTGGTGGTTTGTACCTTCCTTTCTTTAAATTATGAGATAATAATTTAATATTTCGGTGGTCTCAGTCCTTTCTTTTTTGTTTTTCCTTTGTTCTTTTGATGGCTTTATTATAGCAGTTAATTTTGAAAATGTCAATACTAAAAATTGAAAAAAATAAAAAAAATATATATAAAACAGTTAATAATAAATATAAAATATAAATTTTCTGAAAATAACATGTAATATAAACAGTATCTATTTTTTGAATCTGACGCTGCATTCTCCAGAAAAATAATAAGAAAGAAAAAAGAAAATAAAGTTGAGGAGAAATCTATTTTCAGGACAGTTGATCGGTGCTATACTGAAAAAACAAAGGAAAAGGAAAGGAAGAAAAAGGAAAATGAAAAAAGTAACGCTGGGAAAGACTGGATTAAAAATTTCTAAAATGGGACTTGGAGGAATACCAATTCAACAGTCTGATACAGAGAAAGTAAAAATATTAATCAGAGCTATGGCTGAGAAAGGTATCAACTATATTGATACAGCAAGAGGATATACCGTCAGTGAAGCGTATTTAGGAGAAGCACTGGAAGGAATCAGAGACCAATTTGTTCTTGCAACCAAAAGTATGGCGAGAACGAAAGCAGAAATGGAGAGGGATATAGAAATTAGTTTACATAATTTAAAAACAGATTATATTGATATTTATCAAATTCATAATCCAAATATGAAACAGTTAGATCAAGTAATTGGAACAAATGGAGCATTAGAGGCTTTACAGGAAGCGAAAGCAGCCGGAAAGATAGGTCATATCGGATTGACGGCACATTCTCTGGAAGTATTTGAACGTGCCCTCGATTTTGAGTGGGTAGAGACTTTGATGTTTCCGTATAACATTGTAGAAAGACAAGGAGAAGAGCTGATGAAAAGATGCCGGGAAAAAAATATTGGGTTTGTCTGTATGAAACCTTTTGCAGGCGGCGCAATTGAAAATCCTGTTCTTGCCTTGCGTTTTATCTGTTCCAATCCGGATGTCACTGTGGTAATTCCTGGAATGCATACCGTAAAAGAATTAGAACAAAATTTTAGGGCAACAGAAGAAAAAGAAAGATTGACAGATGAAGAACTTAGGGAGATGGAGCAGATTCAAAGAGAGCTAGGCAGCAATTTCTGCCGCCGCTGCAATTATTGCGCTCCTTGTACAAAAGGAATCAGCATACCTAATGTATTTTTATTTGAAGGATATTTAAAACGATATCACCTAGAAGGATGGGCAAGAGAACGATATGCCTCTTTACAGGCAAAAGCAGGCGCGTGTGTGCAGTGCGGAGTCTGTGAAACGCGATGTCCGTATCATCTTCCGATTCGTGAAATGATGAAACGCTGCGCAGAAGAATTTGGAGAGTAGAAAAGAAAACTTGTACAGAAAAAACATTTCCAAAAAAATAAAAAATTTTTGAAAAAGTTGAAGATTTATTGGGAATTAAATCGTTATATATTAATGAGATGCATTGCAAAGCAAACTCAAAAGTATCACTGTACAGGGGGTGGGGAGTATCGGCTACAAAGAATATCTGGCAGAATTGATAGATCAGTATGGAAGTCTGGTTTACTCCATCTGCTACAGGATTACAAACAATTATTTTGATGCGCAGGATCTGACACAGGAAACTTTTTGACCGTTTACAAAAACCTTCCCACCTTCGACGGCAAAAATGAAAGAGCCTGGATCAGTACAATTGCCACAAATAAATGTCTGGATTATCTGAAGATGGCTGGAAGAAAGATGCTCCCCACGGAAGATACTTACTTTCAAGTGATAGAAAGTAAAGAAAACAGTCCGGAACAGACAGTTCTGGACCAACATGTACAGGAAGAATTCTATAAGCTATGCAAAAGCCTAAAGCCCCCTTATGATGAGATTGCTGTCGATTATTTCTGTCAGGAAATGACAGTGGAAGAAATCGCACACAAAAAAGGAAAAAAAGTAAAAACAGTGCAGACACAGATTTACCGGGCAAAGGCAATGCTGAAAAAGCTTTGGGGAAAGGAGGCATAACGATGGGAGAAAGTCATATTAATGAGGAGATGATGGAAAAATTTCTAACGGGGCATGCAACGAATGAGGAAAAAATCAGGATATTAACCCACGCTTCTTCCTGTGAATTTTGCTCAGAACGTTTAATGCTGCTCAATGCGAAAGAAAACCCCATGGCTATGCCGCGAAATCTAAAAGAAAGCATTTTGACGGGAACAGAACGGATCATTCCGAAATCTCCGAAAAAGCAATTTTGGTTTTACAGCATGAAAGTATGTGCAGCGGTATGCGCGGCAGTGATTCTTCTGTTTGTGATGCCTTTTGGAGGGCAGACAGTAAGAGAAATATCAACTCAGAATGTGCAGACACAGACGCGGGAACCAAAAGAAAGCCTGACACAAAAACTTGGGGGCGCTGTAGACAGACTGACATGGCAGTTCTACACAGGAGTAAAAAAGTAAGAGGACAGTCAAAAGCTGTCATGCAGCGCTCCGGCAGAAATGCCGCAAATAGATCTGCAAAAAAGGTGCCGTATGGAGACAGTTGGCAATCTGTAAATGCAGAGAAGATAGGAGGTTAGATCAAATGAGACAAAAGGGAAAATTTTTGACATTTTGTTGTTCTCTGTTCCCAGGAGCAGGACATATGTATTTGGGATTTATGAAAATGGGAACGTCAATCATGGTGCTGTTTTGGGGAATTATTGGGCTTGGAGTTTTGCTGAACTTAGGAGTATTATACTTTATTCTTCCTATTATATGGTGCTATAGTTTCTTTGATGCGATTAACAAAAATTCGATGGATGAAGAAGAATTTTACTTACTGGAAGATAAATATCTTTTTCATATGGATCTTTCAGAGATTTCTGTTTTATTCAAAGAAAAAAATCGTACGGCATTTGCCTTGATTCTGGTTATCATTGGCGCTGCAATGCTGCTCTCGAATTTTATGGGCTTCCTGAACGCAATTTTACCGTGGCAGCTTTATTGGGCACTGGACAATATTTTGAGATACATTCCACGCATTTGTATCGCTCTTTTGATCATTTGGATTGGGATGCAGCTGATTCAGGGAAAACGTTTAGAGCTTCGTCCGCAAATGAAAGAAAAGATTTTTGTCAGAACAGAGCCGTATACTTCACAGGGAGAACAAACAGAACACTCCCAGAAAGAAGAATGGACGGGAACTGTAGTAAACACGGAAGAAACAAACAAAGAAACCCAAAATACAAACAAAGGCTCCGATGGGGGGGTATAAACTGTCATATTTCAGGATTTCATATTTTAGGGGAGTATGATATTGATAAATCATTATGACAGTTCTATCAGAAAACCGATTTTTGTAAACTGATTCAGCTCACTTTCAATGACTGGGGAGACTTTTCCGGGATAGCATAAATTTAATCTTCTATAGACATTAATCAGACCGATGCAGTCTCCAATTTCCCCATTGGCGACATGATCTTTTAAATAGGCAAGCAGCTTGACTCGGTGTTCTTCTGTCATTCCTTTTCCGTCATCCCAAACATATAAAAAAATAGAATGATTTTCTTTTTGAGCGGCATATTTAATATAGCCGCTTTTCTTTTCGGCAATTCCATGTAAAAAAGCATTTTCCACAAGAGGCTGCATTGTCATGGAAGGAATTTTAAACCATTCAAAATCAGTATCCATATCGCCCTCAAACTGAATACGATTTCCAAAACGAAGCTTTTGAATTTCCAGATAATTTTCTATATTAGAAAATTCTTCTGTCAAAGTAACGACACGATTAAACTGATTGAGCGCTGTGCGCAGAAATTGAGCGAGCAGATTAGAAGCATTTTGGACTTTCGGCGCTTCTTCGAGATAGGCAAGTCTGGAGATAATATTTAATGTATTAAAAAGAAAATGAGAATTAATCTGAGACTGAAATACTTTCAGTTCACTTTTAGCAAGCAATGCCTCTTGACGGATTGCTTTCTCGTGTTCTAACTGCAATTCTTTTTCAAGCTGCTGCTTCTGTAAAAGCTGATCAAACTGTCTGCGAAGTTTATTAAGCATTTCATAGAATGCACAGATAAGAAGTCCCATTTCATCTTTTCGGGCATCACAAGGAGATTGAATTTCCCAGGATTCAGTGGAAACCCTTTTAATCAGTGCAGTCAGACGATAAAGAGGAGAAAGAAAATAATGAACAAAACATGCTGCCGCTGCAATGAGCACAATGGTAGCAAGAAACATAGCAGTCATAGTATTGCGAAGCTGAACCATCATATGGTGGTTTAAAGAAGAAAATTTAGAATTGACGGCAGCTTCAATTTCACGGATGGAATAGGCTGAAAACATGGAAATCAGCTCCTGAATACGATCGCTGCGCTCATAAGCACTGAGCATGGAAGACGTATCAGACTGTTCACGAAAAGCAATTGCCTCATCGGCGGAGATAATATACTTTTCGCACATTCTGGCAAGGTCATGGGAATAAACTCCAAAATCGTCACTTTTTAAAAGTTCGATAAAGGAGAGAAACGTTTCTTTGTTTTCCTCATAGCGTTCGAGATATTCTTCTGTATAAAGATTGAGATAATTATTTAAATTCAGATGAAGCGGCGCAAGTGCAGAATAACCCGTATAATACTGAGTCTGAATAGAAGCGGCATCTTGCATGTCATCAGAAACATGAAGGCTGATGCGGCAAAATAGGATAGCAAATAAAATGCCATATGCAAATAAGACAGTTCCAAACATCACAAGCTTAAAACGAGATGAATGGAAAAAAGGAATCTTTATGGCGTCTGATTTTTCAAAAATTGTGTGATTGTAATACCCTTCCATTTTTTAAATACCTCACTGAAATATGTTTTACTTGAAAGACCGCAGCCCTTGCACAGTTCTTCGAGAGAATACTTGGGATTTTCTAAAAGCATTTGTTCTGCATGCTGCATACGGATTTCCATCAGAACATCAGAAAAATTTCTGCCTGTCCGTTTTTTAAAAAGACGACTGAAGTAGGCGGAATCAAGTCCCAGTTTTTCCGCAATATCAGTCTGTGTAATATTTTGAGAAAAAGAATGCTTCATATATTGAATGACATAGTCGATGGAATCTCCGGCATTAGGCTGCGGAAGTGACTGAACAAAATTTAACATCTGTTTTTGATAAGATTTTATAAATTCAGAAAAAACAGTGTCGGTAAAGAGTGTGTCAGATTCAGCAGACTGATGAAAAAGCGAAATAAGAAGCGCAGAAAAATCAACATTGTTCCAGACACGAGTCAGCGCATCCAGAAACAGAGGAATGGTTTCCCAAAAAGCGTCTTCACTGTCAAAAGAATAACGTTCTGAAATTTCAGAAAAAGTCTTTTTGACAGAGTCATGAAGCTGATCACGGAAATATCGTTCCAATACGCTGCGATATTTTTCATATTCTTTTTTGCGGATAATTTTCCAGGTACGCTGCGGCATTTGGATACGGGCTGAGAGAATATCCGGAATGTGCTCAGGCATAGAGACAACTGCATGAAATTCTTTAGAGGCACTTAGACAGTCTTCGCAGATATTACTGAGAGAAACACAAGTATTCGGGACAACATTCAGATAGAGAAGCGCAGAACACCAGATAAGCGTACAAAGACAAGAATGAGAAAGTTGGTGCTTTGGTTGAAGCATAAGTGTGAAAGTGTTCTCAGAAGGATAATCAGAAGATACAAAAAAGACATCTTCCAGCAACTGTAAGCTCAGAGTTTCCCACGTTCTCATCTGATCAGCAGAAAAAGGGACGGTGCAGGAAAAATGAAGAATAGATATCTGAAGACGCTCCTGCAGAGAAGAATGAATTACTTCGAAAAAGCGGGATACAGCGGTACTGGAATCTGATTCTTGTAAGATGAGAGAAAAAGCATATTGCTGTACATTGCGCAGTGTTTGAGTAATATGAAAGTGATTTTTCCGTGTCAGGAAACGTCTGTGAGCTTCTTCGATACATCTTTTTAAAGCATCGAAAAGATCTTCATTATCTACTGGTTTGACAATATAGTCAAAGACTTTAAGAGCAATCGCACGTTTGGCATACGCAAACTTATCATAGGCAGTATTGATTAATATGACACCGTCATACTGTTCGTGATAGAGATGTTCGCATAGTTCCAGACCACCCATGACAGGCATTTCAATATCTACAATTAAAATATCAGGAGGATTTTGATGAATTGAGAAAAGAGCAGCCGCACCGTCTTCTTCCTGAAAAATAATCTGTGTGTCCGGAAAATTTTTCTGAATATAGAGACTCATTGCTTCTCTTTCAATCCATTCGTCTTCTACAATCCCAAAGGTAACTAATTTTTTCATAAATAAAATCCTTTCGTTTGTTGTACGGCAGCACCCATTGCCCTTGGGCGGTGGGCAGAGCCTTTGCAATAATAGTTGCTAAACAGATGACCCCATATTATACTATAAATCTAAAGCCCTATTACCTTTATGTGATAGGGAATGAATCTACTTTTGATTCATTCTCAAAGAGAATTAAAAAATCAATTTTATAAAAATCAGAATCTGGCACTTTACCTTCAAGAAGAGCGTTTGTTAAAACAACACTTTGATATCCCATCTCATAATGTTGCTGACAGACAAGTGCTTGCAGCTGTCCGGTTTCTAAAAGTTCCATTGTCTCGTCTGACTGGTCAAAACCATATAATTGAATACGGGAAGGAAGGGAAAGACGGGAAAAAAGCTGTGCTGCTGTGACTGTCGTGTGTTCTGTGGTTGCGATGAGAGCAGTGACAGAATCATTTTGTAATAGATAATCCTCTAATTCCATAATACGGGTCATATCATTATAATTAGAAAATTCAAAAGTTTCGATAGAGTCAGGAGAGGAGGCAAACGCACGTTTAATACCGGATGTACGTTCCAAGAGATTCTGACTGTTCTGGTTTGAGAGACTATAATATAGAAGAGCTTTTTCACCTTCCTGAAGATGTTCTTTTACATACATCCCAAGGGCATATCCAGCTGCTTCATTATCTATTCCAACATAGAGATCCCGCAATTCTTCAGGACCATCACAGTCCAGAAAGATGACATAGATACCAGCAGCTCTTGCCTGCTTTAAAAGTTCGTCGGTATTAGAATCTGCTTTTGTATAAGAAGTAATAATTGCCTCTGTATCTGTTAAAATTGCTGTTTCAATTGCATCATTGAGATCCATGGCAATACTGGGATCACTGTTTTCCGTATAAATCATGGTCAGCTCAAATTGAAATTCTTCAGCAGCCGTATGGATACTTTCATCGATCTCTTTCCAAAATACAGTTTCCGAACGTGATGGGATAATACAGGTAATCCGATGAGGCAATTCAGAGCCAAGAACGAAGCGGGACGGCATAAGACAGCAGAAACAGAAAAAACAAAATAAAAATTTAAAAAATCTCATTTTTCTTTTCCTTTCTTTTTTTAGTATTAATTTTAAAAGATAACTCTCTTTCTCTCTGATATAAAAAAAGTATATCATAAAAATGTTTTTGCGTCACAGGTTAGATATTGAAATTTCATAAAAGAAAAAATATGATATAATCAAAAAAAGGTGTGAATAAAAAAAGATGTCACATCGATTAGAACGATTGAGAAAGGGAGAACAATGATTCAGGAAATTACACTTAACCGTTTTAAAAGATTTAGGAAATATACGATTCCCTTGAAACCATTTTCTGTACTCACAGGAAAAAACGGATGTGGAAAGAGTACGGTTTTAAAGGCAATTAATTTGATGCTGTATACGTTACACGAAAATGAGATGATCACTTTTAAAGCAGGACATGCAGTGGTGAGGAATAAGGGAGTAGGATCAGTTGAAATGCCGGGAATTAAAATTTCTGATTTTCGTGATTTGTATTATGGAAAGATATCAAGACAAGGAAAACAAGTCGTAGTGGACGAATCAAAAATCGGAGCTTCTATTATCCTAAAAGATGAGGATCACAATGTCTATAAAATGTTGATCACTTCTATTTTTGGAGGATTTAATATGAAGTGCTATTCAAAAGAAGAAGATCTAAAATATATGCCAAGACTTCAGATTCATGTACCTCTTTATATCTCCGGCTTTACCGGGATTGAGACGATGGAAGAGAGGGTATTTCCAATTGTCATGAGAAATCAGATGACGAGAGGAGGACAGAGCAGCATTCTTCGAAATATGATTTTAGAGCTTCGAAAAACAAAATATGAAAAATATCAGGAATTCAAGCAATTAATGGAAAAAGAATTTGATTTTTGTTTTGACAGGATCGAATGCAATGAAAAGAAGGATCTGTATATAAAAGCAACGTTTCAAAAGGAATGTGGAACATCTTTGGTATCTATGGATTTTGATAATGCAGGTGATGGAGAACTTCACATTCTCCAGATTTTGGCGGCGATTTATTTGTCTTGCCCGGAACAGTCGGAGGTGGTATTGATCGACAATCCAGAAGCGTATCTTCATCCGCAGTTTCAGAGAAAACTGATTTGGGTTTTGAAGAAGATTCAGAAAGAAATGAGAATTCAGGTGATTCTTGCAACGCATTCTCAGGAGATGATTGAGGAAGCAGGAAAAGATGAAGTTATTATTATTGATGAAAATCAGCAGAATCAGAAAGTGGAAGCTGAGAAAAATGCAGAAAATAAAATAAGAGGAGAGCAGCTTAGCTTTGAATTGCAGTAAATGAAGAGATAAAAAATTTCAAATATATAAGAAATAGAGTATTGCAAAATAAGAAAAAGCCAAGCCTGGAAAATGGAGGAAAACATGGAAGAGAAAAAATACAGAAGTTATGTAAAAATATTAAATCAGGAACTGGTTCCGGCATTAGGATGTACAGAACCGATTGCGATTGCCTTTGCAGCTGCGAAAGCAAGAGAAGTTTTAGGAAAGATGCCTGAGAAGATAGAACTGTTCTGCAGTGGAAACATCATTAAAAATGTAAAAGGAGTGATTGTCCCAAATTCCGGGGGAATGAAAGGAATGGATGTGGCAGCTGTTTTAGGCGCTGTAGGAGGAAATGCAAAACAGGAGCTTGCTGTTTTAGAAGAAGTCAAGGATCATGACATTGAAATGATGAAGAAATTAGTGGAAAAAGGGATTTGTAAATGCAGTCTTGCGGTGGATGTTCCGAATTTATACATTCAGGTGACCGAATATGCAGGAGAAGAATACGCCCTTGTTGAGATCAGAGACCATCACACCAATATCACAAAAATTGAAAAAAATAAAGAAATTTTATTTGAAAAAGCATCTGAGGAATCAGAAGACTCTGAGAGTAAAAAAGCAGAAGGCCAGCTGACGGTAAAAGATATTATTGAATTTGCAAATGAAGTAAAAATTGAAGATGTACAAGAAGTACTGGATCGTCAGATTGCCTGCAATACGGCAATCTCAAGAGAAGGATTGAAAAATTGTTACGGAGCAGCGATTGGAAAGACAATTTTAGAGGCATATCCTAATGATGTAAAAGCCAGAGCCAAAGCCGCTGCAGCAGCAGGATCGGATGCAAGAATGAACGGATGTTCGATGCCGGTAATTATTAATTCAGGGAGCGGCAATCAGGGGATGACAGTCTCTCTTCCTGTGATTGAATATGCCAAAGAACTAAAAGTATCCAAAGAGGAGCTTTACCGTGCGCTGGTGGTAAGCAATCTGGTTGCAATCCATCAGAAATATTATATAGGAGATTTGTCAGCGTACTGTGGCGTAGTATGTGCAGCCACAGGGAGTGGAGCGGCAATTACTTATATGAAAAAAGGAACCTATCAGCAGATTTCCGATACGATCACAAACACGATTGCCAATATTGGCGGTATGGTCTGCGACGGAGCAAAAGCTTCTTGTGCCGCTAAAATTGCGTCAGCAGTCGAAGCTGCAATTCTGGGACACTGCATGAGTATGAACAGACGGTGTTTTCAGGAAGGAGAGGGACTGGTACAAAAAGATGTGGAAAAAACGATTGAGAGTATCGGAAAAGTAGGAAGAGAAGGAATGAGAGAGACCGATATTAAAATTTTAAATATTATGCTGGGAAATGAGGAGTAAAGAAACATTAAGATTAAAGGAGAATGTGATAGAGAAAATGTAAGAGAGGATGTATTGAGGAAAAAAGCTGTACAGACGAAAAGATAGAAAGATGGAAAGGAAAAAAGGATGGAACATGTTTTTCATAAGATTACACCAATATTTGATAAAAGTTCTAAAATTTTAATTCTGGGATCTTTTCCTTCTGTTAAGTCACGGGAGGCAAAGTTTTTCTACCATCATCCCCAGAATCGTTTTTGGAAAGTACTTGCCAGAGAGCTTGCATGTGAGATTCCAGATACAATAGAAGAAAAAAAGAAGATGCTGCTCAAATATCATATAGCAGTTTGGGATGTGATTGCAAGCTGTGATATAGAAGGTTCCAGTGACAGTTCGATCCGCAACGTTGAGCCAAATGATCTGCATGTGATTTTAGATCACGCCAATATTGTACAGATTTTTACAAACGGTGGGATGGCAGACAGACTGTATCGAAAATACTGTCTTGCAGATATCGGAAAACCTGCGGTGCGTCTGCCGTCTACAAGTCCGGCAAATGCGGCATATTCTCTGGAACGCCTGACAGAAGAATGGGATATTATTCGAAATTTGTTATAATCTTGTTCATAAAAATTTTAAAAATTAATCAAAATTTGCACATATTTAAGTTTTATACTTAAGACATCAAGTAAAGCGAACCTTGATAGATTTCAATTTCATAACTCCGGGCTGATGGATAACCGTCAGCCCACTCCCTCAGTAAACTTTAAATGAATTATAAAACTTTTTCATCCTGAAAGCTGGCGTAAATGCCAGCTTTTCTCTTTGCCAGACTAAGGTTTCTTTTACAGGATTCCAGTGTCAAAAAGTCATTTCAAAAAATCAGATGAAAAGGTGGGAGGATTTAAAATTCCTCACACACCTGAAAAATATAAAACTTTAGATAATAAGACTGATCTGCAGCCCACAGGATTGGATGATCTGCAGCCTGTGTCCGGTATTCAACCTGGCGCAGTCGTCTATGAGCACTTTGAGCTGCTTGAGCGATAGTTTTTGTAAAAAGTTCAGGATCCATAAAATGTGAGCAGGAACAGGTGGCAAGAAATCCACCGTCTTTTACAAGTTTTAAACCGCGCATGTTAATTTCACGATATCCTTTTACAGCATTTTTGATAGAGTTCCGCGATTTAGTAAATGCGGGAGGATCTAAAATAACGACATCAAACTTTTGATGATCTGCCTCAAGAGATGGAAGAAGATCAAAAACATCTGCGCACTGGAAAGTAACACGGTCTTCTACATGGTTTAAAACAGCATTTTCTTTTGCCTGTTTTATAGCAAGCTCGGAGGCATCAACACCAAGTACAGAAGAGGCACCGGCAACTGCGGCATTTAAAGCAAAAGATCCGGTATGCGTAAAACAGTCGAGAACTCTTTTTCCATTACAAAGACGCTGAATAGCGAGACGATTGTATTTCTGATCCAGAAAAAAACCGGTTTTTTGACCGTCTTCGACATCTACAAGATAGTGAACGCCATTTTCAACGATCGGCACTTTCGTAGGAAAGGGATCTCCAATAAAGCCTTTTTTTCGTTCCATACCTTCTTGAAGGCGAACTTTGGCATCACTTCTTTCATAGATTCCCCGAATTGGAATACCGTCTTCTGCAAGTACTTCTTTTAAAGATTCTAGAATGACAGGTTTTAAAAGGTCAATTCCAAGTGCAAGAGATTCGACAACCAGGATATCCGAAAATTTGTCAATCACAATTCCGGGGAGAAAATCAGCTTCCCCAAAAATAATACGGCAACAGGAAACGTCCACCGTCTGTTTTCTGTATTCCCATGCATTTTTTACTCGCATCTTTAAGAAAGACTGATCAATTACGGTACCTTTTTTTCGAGAAAGAATACGAACGGTAATCTTAGAGTTTGTATTGATAAATCCATATCCTAAAAAGTAACCGTCAAAATCACAGACAGTGATGATATCTCCATTTTGAAAATCTCCCTCGATTTTTGAAATCTCATTGTCATAGAGCCACATTCCTCCTGATTTCAAGAATCTGCCTTCTCCTTTTTTCAAAGTTACGACTGTATCGTACATAAGCTATTCCTCCTAGTTAGCCATCATTAGATTCAAAAGGTGTTTTAATCCTAACCCATAGTATACAGGAAACAAATAGGAGGAGCAAGGGAAAAATCAGAGACAGAGCTTACGAGAAACCGACAGATAAAACAGATAAAAAGATTGCAAAGTAAATATGAGAATGGTATAGTAATTTTATACAGCAATGAAAGGAAAGCGATTAAAGGAGGGATAGGATATGAAAGTATCATTGAGAAAAATAATAAGCTTTCTAAGTTTTGCGTTTGCATGCTGCTGTCTGTTTTCCATAGGAACATTTGCAGCAGGCAAAACAAGGGTAATCCAGACAAACGATTTTTCGGCATTTTCAGAAGCAACTGCTGATTTAAATCGTAAAAATGGAGCATCCGGCAGTCAGGGGACGCAGGAGATGGACACCAGCACTTATGGAACCATGAGGCTGATTGTAAAATCAAAAGGACCAGCACTGGATCTGACGGGATACGGTGCGGACACAGTCATTCAGGGACCTAACGGATATTACATTGTGCAGTTTGACTCTAAAAAAGAGACAGAGACATGTATGAGACAACTGAGTACAAATCCCAATGTAGAATATGTAGAACCGGATTCTGTGGTTACTGTAGAGGATACCGAAGTAGGAGAGGAAATTGATCTGTCTTCTGAGTCAGAAGAGAGTTTCTCAGAAGTACTTGGGGGCGAAGACAGTGCGACGGCGTATTCTTGGGGCGTTGCTAAAATTGAAGCAAATAAATATGCATCTTATTTAAAAGGACTGGGAAAAACACAGACGATTCGTGTTGCAGTTGTCGATTCTGGTGTGTGGAGATCGCACAGCATGCTGAGCGGTCGTGTGGAATCCAGTATAGGATATGATTATGTAGATAATGACAGCAATCCGTTTAATGACGGAAAAGGTCATGGAACACACGTTGCAGGAACAATTGTAGACTGTACGCCTGGATTGAATGTAAGGATTATTGCAGTACGTGTTTTGGACAATTCAGGAAACGGATATTCGTCTGATGTTGGAAACGGTATCCGCTATGCAGTCGATCACGGAGCAAAAGTGATTAATCTGAGCCTTGGAGGAGGACATTCTTATTATAAGGATGACGCTATTTCTTATGCGATCTCAAAAGGAGCAGTTGTTGTTGTATCGGCAGGAAATGACGGAAGATCCATTGGAACATACTGTCCGGCACACATTACAGACTGTATTACTGTTTCAGCCATTGATGAGGATGAATCACTTGCATGGTATTCAAACTATGGTTCGGTTGTCGATGTGACAGCACCTGGAAGCAACATTTTAAGCTGTGGAACGAGCGGATACAATTCTTATGTATATATGTCGGGAACTTCGATGGCGGCACCTCACGTTACAGCAATCGCAGCGATGTACCGTTTATACTATCCGACAGCAGGACCGATGAAAATTCAGGAACTGGTAAAAAGATACTGTAAGGATATCGGATCTTCCGGAAAAGATAACTACTACGGATATGGACTTCCGAAGATGAGCAAGGCAATGACTACAAAGGTGACAGTAGGAAAAACATCTTTGGGAACTGCAACTGCAATCGGAACATCTCAAGTTCGTTTGACTTGGCAGAAAGTAAGCGGAGCAGCAGGATATTATATTTACCGTAAGGTTCCAGGAGGCGGATGGGCTAGAATTAAAGCAATCACGTCAGGAAGCACAACAGCATACAGAGATACCAATCTACAGCCTGGAAAGAAATATATTTATACAGTACGAGCTTATAAAAAATCAGGAAGCACAGTCTATCTGGGAGCCTATAATACTACAGGTGTTTCCGCAATCACAGGACTGGATACACCGGCACTTAAGAGTACAACGTGTGTCTCTTACAATTCTATCCGCATCAACTGGACACCTGTAAAAAATGCGCAGGGATACCGAATTTACCGAAGAACCAGCGCAAACGGCAGCTGGATAAGAATTGGAAGAATTACAAAGCAGAGTTCTTCTTCCTTTGTGGATACGACGGCTGCAACTGGAACAAAATATTATTATACAGTCAGAGCAACATGTACCTATGGAAACACAATGAAATTCAGCGGGTATAATACGACAGGCGTTACAGGAAAGGCTGTTCTTGGAACTCCTCAGTTTACCGGAAGAAGTGTTGTCTACGGACAGGGAGTAAAACTGAGCTGGAATAAAGTACCCGGAGCAACCGGATACGTAATCGGAAGAAGTACAAGTGCTAACGGAACATTTGTAAAAGTAGGCGCTCCTTCAGGAAGCACAACAAGTTTGATCGACAAAGATGCCGGCAGATACCGTTATGTATATTATCGTATCCGTGCCTATAGGACGGTAGGAGGAAAGAACGTATTCGGCGGATTTTCAAATGTAATTTCAATCTACTCTTCCTATTATGCAATTGAAGCGACGGACTATCTGAGTACACAGTCGATTGATGTGGTAAATGATGCAACGATTCTCGTTTCAAAACTAGAAGGAATGAGAATGGGATATAATAGACAGTATCCAGATCTATATGAAGTAGGAGAGGATATTACGGTAGGAGTCAACGAGAGCTCAGCAGAAAACCGGGTCAGTGTAGAAAATCAAGGAAATGCAAATCTTTCTCTTTATGGATTAAAGATTGGAGACGATGTCAGTACGGTGACAAGGGTGCTGAAAGAAAACGGATTCCGTGCCGTCAGCGGGCAACCGTATGATTATATACGCGGAGACGGAACAAAACTGACGATTACTTTACAGAGTGGAAAATTAGCAGCCTTTGGTTACTATTTCTAAAAAAGAGTAGATATGCCGCAGTAACGAAAAAGGTTACTGCGGCGTTTCTTTTTCCATCTGACAAAAAATTTTTGCTGCATACGATTGTGCTTTTATGTAGCCCAAATTTTGATAGAATGTGTTTATAAATTGTGCAGAAAGGGTCAAAAATGATATATAGGACTGCGTAGTCGGGGCAGTAGGGGAAGGACTGCGGCGCTATCGTCTGTCTGGAAACTAAAAATTTAACAAAAAATAAAATTTTTGAGGAAGTTTCGGAAAACTTGTGAAAAGACAGGGGAGCATAGGAGAAAATATATGATAAGCGACGAAAAAAAATTACTGAAACGAGAATTACAGATATTATATCAAGATTTATTTAAAAACCAGGAGCGATCCATGGAAAAGATGAACCGCTTTTTTGAATTGGTGATGAAAATTGCCAGACCTGCAGTTGCACGTCAAATGGGAAAAAGCGAAGATTCTTATGCAGTGGAAGATATTGTAAGCATCGGATACGGCATTTTGCTGGAACAAGGAATCATGAACGGCAAATTAAATTACGAAGAAGAACGTGGATATTTTGCAGACTATGTTGTCGGAATCATGAATAAACTTGTGCTTAGACTTTGGAGAAATGAAGAAAGAAAAAGACGATATGAAAGCAGTTTATCCGAAGAACAGACACAGGAAGGAGGATTTGTTTTGGAAGATACTTTGGAATCAGAGTCACATGGAAGTTTAAGAGGACCTGAAAGTGAGGTCGAATATCGTGAGACAAGAAAATTACAGGAAAAAGCAGCAAGATCTTTTTTAGATTCCGTCATTGATTCGAAAGAACCGCCTCATCAGCTTCTGGCTATGTGTTATGTGAAATTAATGGCTACTTTTTTGGACTTTTCTTTTCAATATAATCCATATCAATGGGCAGAAAGCATTATGAAAGATAAGACACTACGGATACTTGCCGATGAATTTTTAATGGTATCGAATGATAAACTAGATACTCAATACAAAGAGTGGGGAAAACCGTTTGAAACAGCAATGAAGCAGGGATACCATAAGTATGGACGAGACTTTCCGATTTTGGAAGAAGTAATTTTTACGGATTATTTTAACAGAAAAGATTTGGAAAATTACAGTGAACGTGCTTGTAAAAAGCTAGTCAGTCAGTGGATGGAAAAGATAGGAGGAGACGAAGAATTAGCAGAATTACTGATTCAGTATACAGAAAAACGGGAGATGGAGAAGGAAAGGAAAAATAAAAAGAAAAATTTAAATTAAAATCAAAGAAAAGGAGGACTCTCATGCTCAGCGCAGAAGAAATTTACGAAGTAGCAAGAAAATTTGTGTTTGATGAGAAGCTGACAGCTCAGGAAGAAAAACAAAAAGAAGAAATCTTAAAGAATCGTGACTATTATATCCAATATTGTGCAGGAGTCGCGCTTTTGGATATGATGGAGAGAAAAGGAGAGTATGAGCCTCGCTATAATATTCGTAATAGGCAGGATGAAAAGAAATCACAGGAGAAGAAGAAGATTCAAGAGGTGATAGGAGAACCGAAATGAAAAAAGCGAAAATCAGTCTATTATGGTGTGCATGTTTTTGCTGTCTTCTCTTTTTTGCAGGGAAGCAGACAAAAGCGGAAGAATTTCAATTCTATTATCAGTTTTTAAATGAAGATCAAAGAGAATTATATGACGATGTTGTAGAAGCTGCGCAGGAATATGAAATGAATGTAGATGTGGATGATCTAAGTGAAGCACAGACAGAACAGGCATATCTTGCTGTTTATTATGACCATCCGGAATTGTTTTGGCTAAGCAGCGGCTACCAATACTGGTCTGATATTCGGGGAAATGTTACGCAGATTGAGATGGAGTATAATGCAACGTGGGAAGAAAAAGAGGCACAGAATCAGCTGATTGAAGCCGCAATCCAGGAAGTCTTGTATGAGGTAGACTATGGACAAGATACATACGGAAAAATAAGAAGTGTGTACGAATATCTGATTAACCGGATCGAATATGTGCCGGATTCTGAATATAATCAGGATATACGAAGTGTATTTTTGAATTGGGAGTCTGTCTGCACCGGATATACGAAGGCGACACAAATACTTCTTCAAAGAATGGGAATTTTCTGTACCTGCATCCGGGGAACAGCAAACGGTGAAAACCATGCATGGAATCTGGTAGAAATTGATGGGCAGTATTACTATGTAGACACGACATGGGGCGATCCTTTATATTTGGGCGGCAGTGAAGGAAATAATCAGATCGACTATACCTATCTGTGCTGTACACAGCAGACTTTATTCCGGACCCACCAGCCCGAGGATCCGGCAATTTTGCCGGAGTGTAACTCGGAAATGTACAACTACTATATACTAAATGGAATGTATCTTCAAAGTGGAGACCGTGATACGGTATCTCAGTATGTAATGAATATCATCCAGCAGGGAGGAAGAGAAGCCGTAATGAATTTTCCTTCTGAAGAACAGTATGCAATTGCAAAAGCTGAGTTATTAGATTACGGGCTGCTGGATGAACTGATGAATCAATACTTGCAATTTTCAGGAGAAGGACAGGTTTCCTTTACGTATGAGACAAGAGATCAGGAACTGGTATTTCGGATTTTATGGTGACGATGCCGGAGCAGCAAAAAGATTCCGCCGAGAATGACAAATAAAAAAAGAACAACTGCACAGTGCAGAAAATACTCTTCGGGCAAAAATTCAATAATCGGATCGGTGGCAGGATCAAAAATCCATAGATCATTGCGAAATAACAGCTGATGCATGATCACAAAAACGGTATGAAATGAAATCAGACTGAATAATCCAAGCAAAACAGGGACAATAAGAACCAGGATTCCGCAGACTTTTAAATAGCGGAAATCGTGGTTCTTTTTTTTATGGCGTAAAATAGGAATCAAAAGAAGAATCGATACCGCGCCGATCAGATAAATAGCATAGAAAATCTGGCGGACTTCTGCAAAATGCTGAACCCCGGAAGGAGAGGAGGAAAGCGTTGGAAACTGAAACGTACCCGTGAAAAATGGGAGACAAGTTCGGATGAGATAATCATAATTAAGCAGAATTTCTTCTGTGCTGTATCCAGTAGTTTCAGGGATATTTAGGATATTCAGATCAAGAAGATAAAGAGGGCGAAAGAGAAGGACAAACAGCAGCCCGAGCCCAATCAATGCAAATAAAAACAAAAAACCGATTCCGATATCGGATATCAGATGATTTGATTTTGATGGTTTCATGACAATACCTCCTTATTTAGTATTTTACAAAGCAAATTTTTGACCTATTATACCATATACTGAAAAAAACGTCTATACACACGAAAACGATCATACAGAACATCACTTTCTCAAAGTGGGAAGATCCTATTTTTTATAGACGGCGAGCAACAAAATAGGATCAGCATAGGAGTCCTTCCCTGATCTGACAGATGCTTTTGTGACTTTTGCATGGAAAGCAAAAGGTTACATAATATGATAAAGTTAACAGAAAATAAGTGACTCTTGATTTAATCTATGATATGATAAATAATAAGAAAAGAAGGAAAGATAAACAATAGGGAGAGGAACAGAAGAAAGAAGAAGGTGATTATGTGCAAGAGGATGGAAAAGACTTTGTAAAGGTAGAGAAAGTATCTAAGATTTATAAGATGGGTGAAGTTGAGATCCGCGCTGTAGATGAGATAGAATTTTCGGTCGACAGAGGAGAATTCGTCGTAATTGTAGGACCGAGCGGCGCAGGCAAGACAACCGTATTGAATATTTTGGGAGGAATGGACACAGCAACAAGCGGTCATGTATGGATTGACGGAAAGGATATCGCAAAATATTCGGGAAAACAGCTGATATCGTACCGAAGAAACGATATCGGCTTTGTTTTTCAGTTTTATAATCTGATCCCGAATTTAACAGCATTGGAAAATGTAGAACTGGCGCTTCAGATCTGTAAAGATCCTTTGAATGCTCAAAGCGTTTTAGAAGAGGTGGGATTAAAAGATCGCGTGAAAAATTTTCCGGCACAGCTCTCAGGAGGAGAACAGCAGCGAGTTTCAATTGCACGTGCACTCGCAAAAAATCCGAAATTACTTTTGTGCGATGAGCCGACGGGAGCATTGGATTATCAGACAGGAAAAGCAATTTTGAAACTTTTACAGGATATGTGCAGGGAAAGAGGAATGACTGTGATTGTAATTACGCATAACTCGGCGATAGCACCGATGGCAGACCGTATCATTAAAATTAAAAATGGAAAAGTCTCCAGCATGAAGATGAATGAAAACCCGATGAATGTAGAAGACATTGAATGGTAGGTGCAAAAATGAAAAAAAGTGCATTGAAAAAAGACTTTGTAATGGAAATTAAAAAAAGTGCCAATCGGTTTTTGTCAATTTTGTTTATTGTGGCACTTGGTGTTGCTTTTTTTTCTGGAATTCAGTCGGCTGCACCTGACATGCGATATACAGCAGATCAATATTTTGATGAGCATGGGCTTGCTGATTTAAAAATTGTCAGTACCTTAGGGCTGACAGAGGAAAATATCGAGTCAATCAAGCAGATAGAAGGAGTTGCCTCCGTACATCCGGGCTATATGACAGATGTTCTGTGCGGAGAAGAGAACACGCAAAAGGTAATTCATATTGAATCGATTTTACCAGGGGTCAATGAAGTAGATGTAGAAGAGGGGAGATTGCCAAAAGAGACGGGAGAATGTTTTCTGGATATCGATTTTGCTGAGGAAAATGGGTATCATGTCGGAGATACGATTGTTTTTTCTGAAGGAACAGATAACGAGGAAGAGAGAATTTTAAGAAAAGAGACATACACCGTTTCGGGGATTGGAAGCGGAAGTGCCTATATCTCGTTTGAGAGGGGAAGTTCTACAATGGGAACTGGGGAGGTTTCCGGATTTGCTTATCTTTTGCCGGAAGATTTTGACTCGGAAGTGTACACCCATGTATACGTAACGGTAGAAGGTGCGGAAGAACTGACAGCATATACCGATGAATACGATGAATGTGTAAAGAAAGTACAAGATCTGATTGAAGCACAGACAGAAGAGATGGGGGAACAAAGATACCAGTCGATTGTCTCTGATGCGAGAGAAAGTATTGCAGATGCGAACAAAGATTTGGAAGATGGAAAGAAAGATTTGGAAGACGGAACTGCAGAGGCAAAGGAAGAACTGCGCAGTGCAAAACTGGATATGCTGGAAGGAGAAAAAGCAATCTGGGATGGAGAGCAGGAACTATTAGACGGCAGAGAAGAGATCTTAAATGCGAAACAGGAACTGTTAGACCAGCAAGAGGAGTTAGAAGATGCAAAAGAACAGCTGCAAAGCGGTCAGGAACAGTTAAATGACGCAAAAAGTGAACTAGAAGAACAGGAACAAAAATATCAGGAAGAATACGACAGCACATCAGAACAATTGATTCGTGCACAAGAAGAACTAAGCGCCGGAGCGGATCAGCTGGAGTCTGCATGGACTCAATACGAAGAATTGAGAATGCAGGTAGAAGAGGCACAGCAAAATCTTACAGCGTTACAGCAGTTAGCCGATGCAGGAATGGCGACTGCAGAACAGACAGAGCAGCTTGCACAGCTTCAGGCAGTTGTCCAGGAAAATGAACCGCTTGTAAACCAGATGCTTCAGGAGCTGACACAAAGACAGGAACAAGTCGATGACTCTCAGGAAGAAATCGATCAGGGCTGGGCTGCTCTTTCAGATGCAAAAGATCAGATTAACTCCGCCAAGGAACAAATAGAAGAACAGGAACAGACATTAACTGAAAATCAAGAAACGATCAAGAAAGCAGAAGAAGCCCTGCAAGATGGATGGAAAGAAATCGAAGAGGCACAGAAAACATTAGAAGAAGGAAAAGATGAAATCCGTTTGGCTAAGGCAGAATTATCAGACGGGCAGAGTGAATACTTTGATGGAAAAGAAGATGCCGTACAGGAAATTCGTGATGCAGAACAGGAAATTTTAGATGGAGAACAAGAGATTGCAGATGCAGAACAGAAGCTCAATGAAATAGAACATCCGCAGTGGTATGTGATGGACCGCGACAGCGCTTTTACAGAATACAGCAGCTGTGGCGATAATGCAGAACGAATTAAAAATATTGGACGAGTCTTTCCGGTTATTTTCTTTTTAGTAGCTGCGCTTGTCAGTCTGACAACGATGACGCGTATGGTGGAAGAAGAGAGAACTCAGATCGGAACTCTAAAAGCGCTTGGTTACGGAAAAGCGGAAATTATGTGGAAATATCTAGGATACGCTTTTCTTGCCACGGTGCTGGGAAGTGTATTGGGATTCCTGATTGGAGAAAAGATTTTGCCGTTTATTATTATCTACGCTTATAGAATCATGTTTCCCCATATGACAGGAATGGTAATTCCATACAATATGGAATATGCATTCATGGCATCAGGAGCTGCCCTTCTTTGTACGATAGGAGCTACGCTTGCTTCGAGCTATCGGGAACTTCA
The DNA here is from genome assembly GCA_944376425.1 of uncultured Lachnospiraceae bacterium. Lineage (GTDB taxonomy): Bacteria > Bacillota > Clostridia > Lachnospirales > Lachnospiraceae > JAGZHZ01. The sequence goes on from CALWCS010000182.1 coordinate 61,946, forward strand.
GGATACCCCGGCTGTTTTGATGCGTCCTCCGGCACCGAAAGAAGGAAAACGCGTATGGCTGGAATATGTGCCATTTTTATGGAAAAGATTGAATTTTACATGGAAATCGACAATCCGGAATCTCTTCCGATATAAAAAGCGATTTTTTATGACGATTCTCGGAATCGGAGGATGCATGGCCCTGCTGCTGGTCGGATTTGGACTGCGTGATTCCATTATGGACGTTGCCAGAATTCAGTATCGCGAGATTCAGCTGTATGATGGTATGGCTGTATTTGAAGATAAGGCAACGACCCAAGAAAAGCAAGATGTCATGAATCAGATGGAAGACAATACGGAAATTGAAGCATACGCAGAAGTGTTGATGAAACAGTTCACACTAGAAGGAAACGGAGAAGAACAGGAAGTATATCTGTTTATCATGGAAGATCTTTCAAAACTGGAACAGTTTATAAAATTGCGGGATCGAACGACACAGGAAGCCTATACTCTGAATGATGAAGGAATTATCCTGACAGAAAAGATAGCAAAGCTGCTTGGTGTATCAGAAGGAGATACCGTACTATTAAAAGATGAAGATATGGGCAATGTGGAAGTGACAATTTCTCATATTACAGAGAATTATATGACACATTATCTCTATATGACGCCAGCGCTCTATGAAAAATTATACGGACAAGAACCGAATTATAACAGTATTATATTCCAAAGCGTCCAAGAGGATGAGGAAGCGCTTAATGCGATCGGAGAAGAATTGCTGGAAAATGACAGCATTGTCAATCTTTCCTATACCAGCTCTCTGGAACAAAGAGTAAACGATATGTTAGGCAGCCTTGATATTGTCATTTTTGTATTGATTGTTTCGGCAGGAATGCTTGCCTTTGTAGTATTATATAATCTGAATAATATCAACGTAAACGAACGAAAAAGAGAACTGGCCACACTCAAAGTGCTTGGATTTTATGACGGAGAAGTTTCGGCATATATGTATCGGGAAAATATTCTCCTGACTGTGATCGGATCAGCAGTAGGAGTTTTGTTTGGGATTCTGCTGCACCGTTATATTATAGTGACGGTAGAAATTGATATCTGTATGTTTGGAAGAAATATTAATGGAATGAGTTATCTGTACAGTATCTTATTTACGTTTGGATTTTCATTGATTGTAAATATCTTCATGCATTTTAAACTAAAGAAGATCGATATGGTAGAATCACTAAAGAGTGTCGAATAGAAAGGAACAAAAAACATGAATTTGCCGGAAAAATTTACAGAAAAAATGAAGCGGCTTTTAGGAGATGAATATGAAGAGTTTTTGAAAAGTTATCAAAATTCCCGAAATTTTGGATTGAGAGTCAACACTGCAAAAATCAGTGTGGAAGAATTTCAAAAGATTGCTCCGTTTCATCTAAAACCGATTCCATGGATCGAAAACGGATTTTATTATGAAGAGCAGGATCGGCCAGCAAGACATCCATTTTACTATGCAGGATTGTATTATCTTCAGGAGCCGAGTGCGATGACGCCGGCTTCCTGTCTGAATATCCGACAGGGTGAAAAAGTATTGGATCTGTGCGCAGCACCTGGAGGTAAGGCGACAGAGCTGGGAGCAAAATTAAAAGGCGAAGGACTATTAGTAGCAAATGATATCAGCGCTTCCAGAGCAAGAGCCCTATTAAAAAATATTGAAGTTTTCGGGATTCCAAATGCATTTTTAATCAATGAGATTCCGGCAAAGATTGCGGAGCAGTTTACAGAATTTTTTGATAAAATTCTCGTTGATGCTCCTTGTTCCGGTGAAGGAATGTTCCGCAAAGATCCAGATGTCGCAAAAGTATGGGAAGAACAAAAACCTCTTCAGTGTTCCAAGATTCAAAAAGAAATTATTTTATATGCCGCCGATATGCTTGCTCCCGGAGGTGAGCTGCTGTATTCTACCTGTACGTTTTCTCCGGAAGAAAATGAAGAAGTAATTCAATATCTGTTACATTCCAGAGAAGATTTTTCATTGGAAAAGATGAGAGAATATAAAGGATTTTCGATGGGAAGACCAGATTGGATCGAGGGAGGATCAAAAGAGTTAGAAAAATGTGTCCGTATCTGGCCTCATAAGATGGGAGGAGAGGGGCATTTTATTGCTTTGCTCAAGAAAAAAGGAGAAAAAAAGGAAGAAAGACAATCACAGAGAAAGAAAATTCCGATTAATAAGACAGAGAAAAAAATTCTGGAAGAATTTTTTCAAAATGTCAGAAAAAAAACAGATCTCCAAAGAATAGAGATTCGTAAAGATCAGGTCTATCAAGTGACGGATTTACTGGGAGACAGAAAAGGAATCCCCTTTTTGAGAAACGGACTGTATCTTGGAGAGATCAAAAAAGACAGATTTGAACCGAGCCAGTCGTTTGCCATGGCTCTTAGAAAAGAAGAGTATGATTCTGTGATTGATCTTCCGTTTACAGATCCACGAATAGAAAAGTATTTAAAAGGTGAGACGATAGAGACAGATGAGACAGAGAGCAGACGAAAAAAAGGATGGCAGCTTGTCTGTGTGAACGGTTATCCTCTGGGATGGGGAAAACTGGTGAACGGAACTTTAAAAAATAAATACCATGCAGGATGGAGAATGAAGTAGAAGTTGGATTGTAATCATCGTATTTTTTATCAGTTGATAAAAAATAAAAATCAAAAAGTAACTCAAAAACAGGAGGAACAAAAATGATCTCAGTTGTATCAGAAAGCCGATTTCCGGAATTAAAAATTAATCTGGAAGAAAGTCAGGACAGAACAAAACGAATGGAGGAAGCGGCAAATACTGTAAAAGAAAAGAAACAAAAAACATTTTGTATTAATGTAAAGCCTTGGATGGAACAGTATGGCGTACAAGTCCTCCGAGATTTGACACAAGGAATGCTCCTGGCAGATTATCAGCAGATCAGATTTCCAAAAAAAGAAAGGGAACCCCTTCAGATTGAATTGACAGGTGTGGAGGAAGCATTCAGAAAAGAGGCGGAAAGTTTTGTACAGGAAGGGGAAATTCTCGCAGAAAGCATCTGCTTTGTGAGAGATCTGGTCAATCTTCCGGCAAACTATTTAAGACCTGCCGATTTCGTGAATCGGGTGACGGAATGGATGGAAGGGACAGGAGTAGAAATAGAATGTCTCGATAAGACAGAATTAAAAAAACAAGGGCTGAATGCGCTGCTTGCTGTCGGAGAATCGAGTGAATTTCCACCGTATCTGATGATTCTGCGCTATAGAAATTGTCCGGAGAGTAAAGAATTACTCGGGCTTGCAGGAAAAGGAGTGACCTGTGATACAGGCGGATATTGTCTAAAAAGTCCTTCTTCTATGATGGGAATGAAAGGAGATATGGCAGGAGGAGCTGCTGTGGCAGGAGCAATCTATGCTCTTGCAAAAAATAAAGTAAAGACAAATGTGACAGGTTTCATTCCTTTATGTGAAAACAGAGTTTCACCCGGCGGGTTGCTGCCTGGAGACGTAATTACTGCATATGGGGGAAAAACAATAGAAGTCGTCAATACAGACGCAGAAGGAAGACTGATTCTGGCAGATGCTGTTGCATATGGAGCAAAAAAAGAAAAGGTGACAAAGATAGTTGATATTGCCACACTGACAGGGGCTGTTGTACGTGCGCTGGGTTTTGGAACAGCAGGAGTTTTAGCCAGTGACGATGAAATGTGGAACTTACTGGAACGTGCCGCAGAGTGCTCCGGAGAGTGGTTTTGGCGTCTGCCGATTACCCGGGAATATGAAAAGAGGATTGAAAGTGACATTGCAGATGTCAAAAATTCAGGAGGCGCTGAATGCGGAGCGATCACAGCGGGATTATTTATTCGACTGTTTACAGAACAGATTCCGTGGCTGCATCTGGATATTGCAGGAACAGCATGGGTGGAACATCCGATTTTTTCTTACCAGACTAAATATGCAACAGGTTTTGGCGTAACGACATTGTATGAACTGGCAAAAAAATGTATCTGAGCAGAAAAAAGCGGATCAAGAGAAGCATAAAGAGACACAGACAGTATATCGCAGACAGAAAGGAATGAGAAAAATGAAAGACTATGTTCTGGAGGCATGTGTAGATTCTGTTGAATCGGCACTTGCAGCCCAAAAAGGCGGTGCTACAAGACTGGAACTTTGCTCTGATTTAATTGTCGGAGGAACAACACCAAGTCCCTGTCTGTTTGAAAAGATCAAAAAAGAGGTCAATATCAGAACCCATATCCTGATCCGTCCCAGATTTGGAGATTTTTGTTATACACAGTATGAGACGGATATTATGAAAGAAGAAATAAAGATGTTTCGAAATCTGGGTGCGGAAGGAATTGTGATCGGGGCATTGAGGTCCGATGGAAGTTTGGACTTAGAAAAGATGGAACAGTTTTTAAATGAAGCTGATGGCATGTGGGTGACTCTTCACAGGGCTTTTGATGTCTGTATCGATCCATTTCAGACATTAAGCGAGGCGGTAAAACTGGGAATTTCATGTATTTTAAGTTCTGGACAAGAAAATTGCTGCCTGGAGGGAAAAGAACTCTTAAAAAAAATGCAGGAAAAGGCAGGAGAGCAGATTCAGATTCTGGCCGGAGGAGGCGTAAATGCACAGGTGATTCAAAAACTGTATGAAGAGACAAAGATTACATCCTATCATATGTCTGGAAAAATTACAGTGGAAAGTCCGATGAGATATCGCAGGAAAGAAGTCAGCATGGGACTCCCGTCTTTTAGTGAATATGAACAATTCCGGACTTCACAGAAGAAAATTTCAGAGGCGAAAAATGTGTTGGAAGATTTGTAATTGGAGGAAAAATCATGTTTTCACAAGCGTGTCAGGAGAGAATAGAAAGAGAATATCAGGAGTTGATAAAAGAGCTTCCACAAATAGAGACGGAGCTTTCGCAAGGAATGGAAGGATGCAGCAAGAAAGTAAAACTTGCTCTGAAATATCTGTATGGACATATGCCTCTTAGCGATGTGGGAAATTATGACTGCAGTGTGATGAGAGATTTTGCGGAACATGGCATAAAGCTTTGGGAGAATCCGACATATGGAATACAGATACCGGAAGAAATTTTTTTAAATTATGTATTATACCACAGAGTCAATTCAGAGGGAATAGAACCTTGCCGCACATTCTTTTATGAAAAATTAGAAAAGAGAATCAATGGACTATCGATGAAAGAAGCAGCTTTAGAGGCAAACTACTGGTGCGCAGAAGAAGCAACTTATAAAAGTACAGACGGCAGAACTCTTTCTGCAATGGGAGTGTATCGAAATGTATTTGGGAGGTGCGGAGAAGAATCTGTATTTGCAGTCAATGTAATGAGAAGCATTGGGATTCCGGCAAGACAAGTTTACGTGCCCTGGTGGTCTCACTGTGATGATAATCACGCATGGGTAGAAGTATGGTGTGATGGAGAATGGTATTTTATGGGGGCATGTGAGCCGGAACCAATTTTAAATAAGGGATGGTTTAACAATGCAGCTTCCAGGGCAATGATGGTGCATTCGAGATGGTTTGATACTGTTTTGCCAAAAGAAGAGATCGTAGGAAAAGCAGGCATGGTGACGTTGGAAAATCAGATCAGACGGTATGCGTTTTCTAAAACAGCAGAAGTGACCGTAAAAGATGACTGCGGCAACTGTGTCGAAGGTGCAAATGTACGTTTTGAAGTACTTAATTATGCAGGACTTTGTGAAATTGCAACAGTGAAAACGCAAGCAGACGGAATTGCAAGACTGCAGACGGGATACGGCGATCTTTGGCTGGAAGTATATCAAGATGGAAAATTTTCTGAGGGATGGCTAAAAGCACAAGAAAAGAGATGCACTCTGATTTTAGGAATGAAGCATACAATGGAACAATGGGAAGATTTTGATATGATAGCTCCCATTGATGCGCCCATGAACAAACAGCAGCCTACACCTGATCAAAAAGCGGAGGCAGCTGTACGATATCAGACGGCTGTAGAAAAAAGAAACAGAAAATGTCAGTCTCTGCGATTTACAGAAATTGAGAAATTTGAACAGACACATCAAAAACAGAAGCACCTGACAGAAGCATTCTTAAATGCACTGTCAGAAAAAGATCTCAGAGACGGAAATTGTGCAGTACTGGAAGAACATTATCAAGATGCAATGGAATATAGCAACCAGATGGAAGAGGAGCTGTTTGTCAATTATGTGATGAATCCAAGGATCGGCAATGAGATGTTAAAACGGTGGAGAAAAGCAATCCGATCCTGGTTCCGGACAGATCAGATGGAAGAATTTCGGAAAAATCCGAAAACCATTTGGCAGTACATAGAGGAAACAATAAAAGAAAGACCGGAGAAAGAACATTCTATTCTGGTCACAACGCCGGCTGACTGCCTAAGACTTGGCATTGGTTCTGAACTTTCAAAAAAAACATTGTTTGTTGCAGTGGCAAGAACGTTTGGAATTCCGTCACGCTTAAATCCAATGGATTGTGCGATGGAATACTGGATGGACGGAGGATTTTCTGCGGTGGAACAGGAAAAGGAAAAAGAAGCTTCTATCCGTATTTTTTCAGAGGATAAAAATACGAAATGGACTTACTATCAGAATTGGACGATTGCAAAAGAGACAGAAGATGGATACCAAACACTGGATTTAAGCGATGCAAAAGTCGGAAAAGAAGGTCTTTTTATTTTGGCAGAACCGGGAATGTATCGGCTGATTACGGCAAATCGTCTTCCGAACGGAAATCTGTTTGCAAAAAGATATCTGTTTTGTGTAGAAACCGGAGAAGAAAAACGGGTCGCTTTAAAGCAAAGAGAAGCAAATTTATCCGATATGTTGGAAAATATAGAAATTCTTCCGTTTAATTTGACTGATCAAGAAGGAAGAAAAACAGAAGCAGAGGCACTGACAGAAGGAAAAAAAGCAGTTTTATTCTGGCTGGAAGAAGGAAAAGAACCGACAGAGCATATTATCAACGAGATGATAGAAAGAAAAGAAGAATTTTTTAAGTACGAAGAACGGTTGATTTTTATTGTGAAAAATAAGCGCGCTCTCAAAAATTCAACTGTCAAGAAGCTTCTTGAGACATTCCAAAAATCTTCTCTTTATTACGACGATTTTACAGAGAATGTTCAGATTTTAGGACGGAGAATGTATGTAGATCCGGAAAAACTGCCTTTAATTATTGTCACGGACGGATCTTTAAATGGGATCTATGCGACAAGCGGATACAATGTCGGAACAGGAGAACTGCTGTTGCGCATCTTAGAAACAGAAAGTATGTAGAAATGAATTGGATTTTCATTTAACAAAAAAGGAATCTTATCCGAATACCCTGGAAAGATTCCTTTTTGGATTTTATAAAATATTATCCTAAAATCCGGACTGTTTCCAGAATGCGATTCGCATTCTGGAACAGACTAGAATTTTTTGTTTCTGCAAGTTTATTCAATGGTAATATCTTCCTGAAGAAGCAGATTATCAGAAGAAGCACCTACATAAACAGTTCTTGTTCCGGTAGCTACGGTCCATTTATCTTTTGTTCCGTCTTCTCTTTCTGTCAGTTCTTCCTGATAGCTGTTCCAGTAGGAGAGTTCACGTTCTGATAAGTGGATAGTAACTTCTCTGGATTCACCTGGCTGAAGATCTTTTACTTTCTCAAATCCGGCAAGTGTATATTTGGAGGATTGCAGTCCATCAGGAACTTCTGCCTCACCCAGATACAGCTGTGCTACTTCAGAACCAACCACATCACCTGTATTTGTGATTGTGAATGTTACATCATAACCGTAATCTTCGCCTTCAGCAGGAGCTTCGGTTATTGTCAGATCACTGTAATCGAAGGTTGTATAGGACAGACCGTAACCAAAGTCAAACTGCGGCTCGATTCCTTCCTCATCAAACCATTTGTAACCAACATTGATACCTTCATAGTAGATAGTGGTCAGCTGATTAATGGATTCATTTGTAACTGTCTGATACAGAGCCCATGCCTGATCAGAGTTTGTAATCAGAGTATCGCTGTCTTCTTTCGGAATCGTAAAGGCAAGCTTACCGCTTGGATTTACAGCGCCGGTCAGCAGGTTTGCAGTTGCATAACCTCCGCGCTGTCCCGGATAGTACATATCAAGCACTGCATCTACGTTGTCAAGCCAGTCTCCCATTACAACTGCTGTTGTAGCATTAAGAACAACAATTACTTGATTTCCGGCTTCGTGAGCAGCTTCAGCAATCGTATTAATCATTTCTTCCTGATCTTCGTCAAGCTGCATGCTCAGATCTTCTATATTATCTGTCTTATTGTTGGACAGAGAAGTTGCATAAGCAAATACAACGACTTTATCGTTATTCTTAGCTGCCTCAATAGAAGCATCAATGTTAGCCTGTTTCTGGCTTGGAGTAATCCAATTCAGACTAACCTGAAGATCTTTCTGTACATCTTTATATAATGCCTGCGTTACCAGTTTATAACGCTGTCCAGCTTTTAATTCTACTGTGAAATTCTGTACGTCCATACCAGTTTCAGACGGAACGATACTGTTATGCCACTGTGATCCCTGTCTTGCTGTGCTGGAAGCTCTTCCTGCTACTAAAACATCATCACTGTCGCCATCATACAGATACATATAGGAAACACCGCCGATACTCTGCAAGGAGATTGTGTATTCACCATCTTCCGGTGCCTCAATATAAGTTTCCCATGTATAAGCAGGTAAAGTATCATACGGGAATGCAGTTGCAGTTCCTTCATCAGCGCCTTCTACGCGGTAAGTTTTATTTGGCGCACCATTGATTGTACCTGTAGTAAAGTTGATGTTTTCATCGATCTGGCAGAATTCGCCCAGTTCATGTCCTTCCATTAAAGTATCTTCCAGGCTGGCACTTCCAAATCCGCCTCCGCCTGCAAAACCTTGAAGAACTGTTTCTGTACCTGCTGCAGCTTCTACTCCATATGTTCTGGTAATTCCATGTTCTTCTCCATCCATTGTAGTATAGAAGCTTTCGGCTGGAATAGGAGTTCCGATAATATCATTATAAGAAACACCAGTTACATTGTCTTCACCAAGTGATTCAACCAGTGCAGCATACGGGCTGGTCATAGAACTTAATGTACCATAAGAACGTTCTCCGCCAGTACCGGAAGCCAAATGCATACCAGTTACACCGATTACGGCTACAGATTCTCCGTCGGCTACCGGAAGAGCAGCGTCTTCATTTTTCAGAAGAACAGCGCCTTGTTCAGCAACTTCCTGGGAAACTTCATTGCTGGAGTCAAGCAGTTCGGCAAGCTGTGCTACGGTATCTTCTGTGGTCAGCTGATAAATCGGCTCTGTACGTCCAACTTCTTCTTTGACATTGCCATTCTCATCCAGCTCTACCAAAGTCAAATATCCAGCATATCCATATGCTCTTAAAATACGGGTTACAGCCTGATCGAGCATTGCATCCATTTCTTCCTGTGTATAGGTTCCGTCTGCAACGAGTGCATCTGCATTTTCTTTACTGTTCAGATTCAGACTAGGCATTTCAATATCAGTGCCTTTGTCCAGGGTATACTCATGGTTTCCGCCCCAGTCTGTAATTGTGAAGTACTGATATCCCCACATATCTCTAAGAACATCTTCCTGTACATAAGTATTAGCAGAAGCATATGTACCGTTAATCAAATTGTAAGAGGACATAATACCAAGTGCATTGGCATCCTTTACAGCGCCCTCAAATGCCTTAAAGTATACTTCATGAAGTGCCTGTTCGGATACTACATCATTGTTGGAACCTTCTGTATAAGCAATGAAATGTTTCAGAACAGCGATACCGCCTTCACTTTGCATACCATCTACAAGCTGTGCTCCCATCTTGTTAATCAGATACGGATCTTCACCTAACTGGTCTTTTGTACGGGAGAACTGAGGAATACGCTGAAGGTCAAGCTGTGCACTCAACATCATACCGGCACCGATTGCTTTTGCTTCTTTGCTGACCATATTTCCGTAAGCATAAGCCATGTCTTCATCCCATGTAGCAGCAAGCATCTCTTCAATTGGCGGGTTCGTAGAATCTGTCATATAGTAAATACCGCATGGACCGTCATACATTTTGATCTGTGGAACTCCAAGACGTCCTACGCCAGGCAGATTACCGGCATCTCCTACAGTTCCCATACCGCTTCCCCCGATAAAGGTATATTTTTCTTCTGTAGTCATAGCTTTTACTAAAGCATCAACTTTAGCGTTGATCAGTTCAGCGTCATCTTCCGGCTGAACCAGATCTGAAGTATAGTACTGTGGGAAGCTTACTGCTTCTTCTTCGGCTTCTGCTGCCTGTACAACCGGTGCGCTGACCGGATTTACGGCACATACGGAAGCTGCCATTGCAATTGCCATCGCCATTGCTGAAACTTTTTTTACAAATGAACTTTTTTTCATTTAAAGTCCCCTCCTTTGTTTAATTTGTATATTTCAAAGCATGTTTTTATTATAAAACTAATAAAAAATGATGTCAATAGATTTGTTTTGAAAAAAATATATATATTTTGAATATTTTTTGAAAAAAACATAGGTAATTTTTATATATATTAACAATACTCAATAATGAGGAAATATAAAATAAAAAGCGAATTATATAGTTTATAAATAATAAAAATAACAAAAGATAGTAGTGTCATTGATTGAACTACATCTATTCTACAAGCAAATATTCTATAAGCAAAGATAACAGGCAGATCAGACAGATGAAAAGAAATTTATCAACTAAGTAAAAGACAAAATATTGGAGAATTTTCAAATTTTATTAAAATTAAAAAAAATACTTGCTTTTTTGTAAAACAAATGATATAATGATGAGGCTTTAGAAAATCGAAGCGTGGCTCAGTTTGGTAGAGCGCTGCGTTCGGGACGCAGAGGTCGTGGGTTCGAATCCCGTCGCTTCGACTCCTTGGCAGGGGCGCCGGAGATCCTTAGAAATAAGGGTTTCCGGTTTTTTTGTACCGATTGTTTTCAGAGAGGGTTTATGCTTTACGTGTTTCATGATTGCTAGGACAGGCAAAAGTTTCGTTCCAATTGCAGACTCATAGATTTTCTTATTTTGCTGCGCCATTCATAAACGACTGTTTTGCTAAATTCGCCTGCAAGCAGGCTTCAAGAGCAAAACAGTCGTAATTATGCTCGCAAAATTGCGAAAATCTTCTGAATGTCTGCAATCTGGAATCGAAACTTTTACTCTGTCCTAATTCACTTGTCGAAAAAATATCGGCTTTATCTGCCCAACAGTTTCAAACAGAAGAAATAATAATAAAATTTTATTTTACAGATTCAGTGGATATATGAGGATAAAAGATGGTACATTTTCTGCATAAATCTGTCATAAGACAGTTATTATCAAAATACGTTGATTTACTACCCCAATATTGATGCGTACCGCAAGTTTTTAAAACAGGCATATTGTATGAAAAAAGAATTGTTTGATAGATTTTTATTTAAGAAAATTTGCAATTAATATGACGGAAATTGGAATAGACAGTATTGTAAAAAACCATTGCCTCCAGAATTGATTTTGCAACAAAATATCATTCGATTGCAGCGATTCAGATTGTGATCGAAGGGAGAAGCAGTGGCAATCCGGAATCTGCGGAGACAATGGATAAAAGGATTACGGGAATCAACGATAGTCTAATGAATCCCATACAGAGAATAAATTCCGTTTTTTGTACTGCCGACATAAGGAATTTCATCAAATCCCTGATCCTTTTTTAATGCACATTCGATCAGCTTTTTTGTCAGATCTGGAACGTCATCCCGTGATAATGCTTCATCGATGTCCAGCCAGATAACCTCACTGTTTTCATCGTGATCTGACTTTGCTTCACCGGAGATATATTCGGCATAAAAAGCAATATACCAGTCTTTCATGTTAAAACGGATTCCAATGATTTGCTTTGGCTCCACAACAATATTCGTTTCTTCCATATACTCTCGCTTTAATGCCTGCTGAGGTGTCTCATCCTTTTGAACATATCCTCCAGGAATAATCAACTTATTTTTTCCAATTCCATAAGTGTGACGAGCAAGGAGTACCTGATGGTTTCTGATTACAACTCCGGTTACAGATTGACTCCAATTCGTATTTTCATTCATGAACTAAATTCCGCCTTTCTGTTTTACCTGCCAGACCTAAAATTGGCAGGTTACTGTAATAAATGGTGTTTATTTTTAAGATTTTTATCAGATGGAAAAGATTCTTGCTGCTGTCGGTGGTGAGCAATCAATAGTCTGGCAGTGGCAGATAATCCCTATCTGAAAAATGCTGTGCGAAGATGCGAGGATTTATTACATCAGTTAAAACCGATACGAATCCTGATCCAAGACCCATAGAAGGGAGTCCTGAATATAGAATTTTGGTTTATTTGCCAAATCTTTTGATATCAAAAAATTTAGTCAGCACAGTCATAGAAAGATTATAGATCTTTTACATTAGAATCGTAAAGATGAATAAATTGAAAAAAATCATGTTTCTTTCTCAGAGACAAAAGAATTTGCTTTCCGTCTGACATAGTAATAGTTTTCTTTGAAAAATCTACATCACGGATAAAGTCAATATTTACAATATAAGAGCGGTGACATTGATAAAAACGAGAATCGAGCTGCGCAGAGATTCCCTTTAATGTGCCGTTAAATTGTATTTCACTGTGAACGGAGTGTAAAATAAGCTTATGAGACTGAACATGAGTCTCAAAGTAGAGAATATCGTTTAAATTTACAAATGACATTCGATCCCCAATCCGAAAAATAAATTTTTTCAGTCTCTGTTCTCGTATAGAACTGCATTTTTCCATAATATTAAAGAGACAATCGTTGATCTGAGAGGAAAGAGATTCCAAGCGATCCTTCACAATATAGTCCAGTACTTCCAACTTTAAGTGAAACGTCAGATGCGCCATCTCTGAATGGGAAGTAATAAATACGATAAAGCCTCTAGGATCTACTTTTCTGATTTCCTTGGCAAGCGAAAAGCCATCCAGATCAGAATTAAGTGTGATATCCAGAAAATAAATACCCATTTGTCCGTCAGATGGAATCGTCTGTAAAATATCATGCGGATTGGAGGAAGCAACAGCGATCTCCATATCCAGGTTATTGATAAAAATAGATTTTTGAATCGACTCCTTGATAAAATTTAGTTGATTAACCTCATCTTCACAGATATAAATATAAAGCAAAAAACTCCCTCCTAAACGACTTTACAAGATTTCAGACAGAAAAGAAGCCTGAAATCAGGTTAAGATATAAAACAGTTTAAGCAATATTCTAAACAGGTAGAAAAAATCTTTTGAATCTTTTATAATAGAAAAAGGCAGACGACTGTCTGTCCTAAAATATACAACATTATTATAACAAATAAAAAAGGGGAGGGAAATGTTTTGAAAAAATATTTTAGTCCGGATTGTTCCAGAAGCGAAGTAGAACAGGCACAGATTGCGTATGGATTTCAAGTATTGATGTACAATATCTTTACCATAGCAGTTATCTTTTTGACAGCAGCACTTCTAGGGCTGTTATACGAGACGTTTTGTGTTTGCGTAGGTTTTGGTCTTTTTCGTCTTTGTGCAGGAGGAATTCATCTAAATACAAGAATTGGATGTCTTCTGACAACAGGGAGTATTATGATAGGCGGAGGAGCTTTAGGAAATTATATCAGATTTCCACTGTGGAGTCTGATTTTGATCTATGCAGTCATATTCATCGGGGTGTTTCTGATTGCGCCGCAGGGAACCCTGAATAATCCGATTTCAGAGGAAAACCGGAAAAAAATGAAAAAACTGTCTTTGTCATTAGTAGCAGTGTACGCCTTACTTTCTATCACAAATCTTGGAGGACTGAGTTCCTGGATTACCATTGCAGCATTGGCAGAAATGATCACCGTTTTGATTTTATATCTCCAAAAGAGAAAAATCAAGAGATAAGAAATGTCAGCTGATGTTCAAAAATATGATCTTTCATAGTAACCTGATGCAAAACATTCGGATAGTGTGAGAGGATTTCTTCAGCATTGTAAAGTCCGATACCACGCAGAGGTCCCTTTGTGGAAAACGAAATTTTCTTCATTTGACTGTAGGAAAAATCAGTACCGCTGTAACTGTTTTTTATGGAAATCACAACAGAATCAGGGAAGGAGACAATAGCAAATGAGACCATACGCTGTTCGGAATCCTGTGCTGCTTCTACCGCATTATCAAGATAAATTCCAAGAAGCCTGGATAAATCTAAAGAATCCATAGAGATCTTTTTGATCGGTTCTAAAATTTCGATCTGAACCTCGATGCCAAGTTCATGAGCATAGATCAGTTTGGCTGAAACGAGCCCCTTCAACTCCGGAATTTTCAGATTATTAAATTGCGCAAGCCGAAAACTATCCTGTGTAAAGCTTTGACTAAAAGGCAGAACCTTTTCATAAAAATATGACTGCATGCCGTCAAAATCTTTTGTTTCAAAATATTCTGACATAGAAAGCATAATATTAGCATAGTCGTGCTTAAAAGCCCGAAGTTCCAGATTCATGGCCTCAATTTTTTCTGTGTATTGCTGCAACGCTTTATAAGCTTGTTCTTTTTGCTGCTGTCTGTGAGAAGCAATCAGCGTTTTAAGAGAACGATAAGTAGAAAATAAAGTCCAAACCGCACAACAGCCAAAAAGAGCAAAATTAAAAAAGATCACAGAATCCGTGTATCCTAATCCCTGACCAGCAATAATATTCAGAAGAAAAATAAGAAGGCAAAGAAAAAGACTTGGAAAAATCAGTTTTAGGATCTCATTAGAATCAAGTACTGATGCAAGTTTCTTTTTAATAAAAGGAAAAAGAAAGTGAGACAGGAGGAAACAGATAAAAGATTCTACGATGAGCGATACACAACAGAAAAGAACCATATGGACATAATTTTGCTGAAGTTCAGGAACGGAATGTCCAAATGGTATGAAAAATATTGCTATACAGTGGTCAATAATCGCATATAAAAGATAAGAGAAAAATAGAACACAGATAACGGATAGTTTTTTCTGTGTCAAATGACATAGATAAATAAGAACAGAAAGCAAAACGACGATAACACTACTATTATTTGTAAGTAGAGTGAAAAAGAGAGAAATAAATAAGATTAAAAATAAAGTACGCAGTTGTTTTAAAGAAAGGCGAAAAGGCAAAAAAGCAATAATAGGGAGCATATAAAGCAAAGAAGCTAAAAAGATATAGATAACCAGCATAGTTTTTTCTCCTTCCATAATTTCAAACATTCAAAGAAATTATAAAATTTAAGCCGAAAAAAGTCAATTGATATAGAAACGATAGAATTTTTAGTATAATTAAGAAGGAAAAAAAGCGTTTAGGGCGAAAAATGAAGCATTTAGGAAAAAATGAGAAAATATTAATAAAAGTGTTATAATAAACAAAAAAAGAAAGGGATGAAAAAATGGAAATAAGAAAAGAGATGGAAAATTTTTTAATCTGGATGGGAAAACATGCAGTAGGAAAATCAGTTGTAGTAGGTGTCTATGAACCTCCTGTTCCTGAGATTTTAAAGAAACAGCAGGAAGCTGAGATAAAAGAAAATCAGTAAAAGAAAGATTTCTACAGCAAAAAAACGGAATATTTTTAGTTAGAGGGAGTTTTGAAATCTAAAATGGGCAGAAGGCAGTAGCATGCATATAAAGATATACGGCTGTTTATTTTAAATTAAGATATGCCGAAAAGCTACTGAATCTGATACGCAGAAGAGAAAATATTGCTATATAACTTTGTGGCAATAAAAAGTACAAAAGATAAAACACAAAAATAGATCTGAAAATACAAAAGTAGGTAAAAAATTAAGTGCAATGATTTAAAATCCCCAGTATAAACAGTATAAAAGGGTCTGTTTATACTGGGGATTTTTATAATTTTCGGATAAGTGATTTGAATTTCCATTAAAAATTTAAATGAAAAATTTAAATTAATTTATTGTAATGGCTAAAAAATTAGAAAATATTATAATAAAATAAAAATAATTAAAAACAATAGGTAACTACATCTTATTTTAAAGTGTATTTTGGAAATTTTCTGTATTAAAATAAAAATATCTAAAAAATAGTTTATACAGCTATAAAAAAGGAAAAGGCAAGAAGAGACAAAAGTTTATGCTATCGGTGAGATAGCGGAAAGGAGTTTTTATGGAAAGAGCAAAAAAAATTGGAACAATAGTGATGAGTCTGACTCTTGCGGTAGGATGTGTGCAGGGAACTGGGAGAGACCTGAGTGTGGTAAAAGCATATGAATTTTCACCGGTAAATGAGGAACAGCAAGAGCTTTGGGAACGGCTGGAGCCGGAGCAAAAAGCGGGTTATACTCCTTATATTGAACCTTTTCCAAATGAAGAGTGTACGGTAGCGATGGATGAGTCTGTCAAAATAGTAGACATCGGCAGAGCACGTATGGAATATCGGGTTACCAATGCTGAATTTTATCCGAGTATAGAGGCAACTGGGTATGAGGAAGAAGAATTTTTGCTTTCTGAAAGAGGACTTGCCGAAATTGAGATGAGCGAGGGGGAAACGGGAATTCTGATCGTTACTTTGGAGGCGACTATGCTGGAACCGCCTGAGATAGCATGGAAACAAGAGGAGAATTTAAGAGAGCATGTCAATATCATGGACAACAATAACCTGATATGCGGAGAGGAAAGAAATTCAGGTCCGATTTTGATGGATGCCGACGATGATGATAAATGGGAAAGAGGAGAACAAGACTACTACTATTTTTATTGTGAAGATGAGACACCGACTGTGATAAAGTTAGGGTATGCTGTTGACAAAGATCAGTTAGAAGATGAGATGTATCTGGTATTTACGGGAAGTCTCAGCACATATGTTTTTCTGTCATTAGATCAGATAGAAACACAGAAATAAAAGATTCTCTGATAAAGGTAGAAATGGAAGATGAGATGATGAAAAATTGTTTTTTTACGGAATTAAAAAAAGCGTTCGGAAATAAAAGGTTCTGGATTGCTGTTCTTGTGGGAACCGTGATCAGTTTGCTCTCAGCATGGAAGACCTTAGAGAGATATTTTGAGGAGATGAGATTTCGCCAGTGGCAGATTCAGTATTCTCCGGATGACTATATGAATCCGGATTTACCTATTTATACAGTATATAATAGATGGATCGGAGGAAGTTACGGACAAGTAGAGCTGGATATCTTTTTTTTGCTGATTCCGATCCTTGCGATCCTTGCCTATGCGTGGTCGTATCATGAGGAGAAAAAAAGCGGATATAGCAGAAATGTAGTCTGCAGAACAGGGAGAACGGCTTATTTTTTTTCTAAGTATATTTCTGCATTTTTGGCAGGATTTACGGCAATTCTGATTCCAATGGTCTGTAATTTGATGTTGATCTCGGCATTTATCCCTGCTGTTGCTCCGGATGTCTATTATGATATTTATAATGGGATTATGACAGACAATATGGGATTTCAGATGTTTTATGAGATGCCGTTTCTGTTTTTGATTTTAAGACTGACGCTGGACTGTACCGTAGGCGGACTTAGTGCCGCCTGTGTGGTAGCACTGACATTTTTTATTCGCAATAAGTTTGCATTGATGCTGGCGCCGTTTTTAGCTTTATTGGTGATTCAGTATGCTTCGGCTTTGTGGTATTATTATGTTTCGGAAATCAGTATTTCTCCGCTTGAGTTTATCAAAGCGGGATCAAGATCGAGCAGTGCATGGATCGCAGGGGGATATGTCATTGTCATTTTTCTTCTTTCTTTTGGAATTACGATGTGGAAAGGAGTAAGAGATGATGTTTTTTAAGATGGTTTGGTATGATTTGAAGAACGGACTCTTAAAAGGAAAGTGGAAATATCTCTTTTTTATGGGATTAAGCCTGATTATCTGCATTGACTTTCGGCTGCGATGGAATTTAATCGATTCTCTGAATGTTCCATCGTACGGAGATTTTTTAATGTATATTTTTTCAGGAATGAAAGAATATATTCCATCTCCAATGACACAGTTTCGATATCCGGAAATCTGGATTTTAGTGATGCTTTTGACAGCGTATCAGATTCTCTATTATCCGTATCGTGATCTGTCGGGAATGGGAAAACAGGTACTCATTAACTCGAAATCCAGAATAGGATGGTGGTTTTCAAAGTGTGTGTGGATTTTATGCAGCGTATTTGTTTTCTTTGGAATTTTCTGGATGGTGAGTCTGTTGTTTTGCCTTGTCACAGGAGGAAAATGTTCGCTGGAGATTTCCATACGAATGTATCAATATCTTGGAATCACGATCATGCCGGACATGCCATCTGAGCTGAATATTCAGATTTTTCTTCTTCCTCTTTTAGTGATGAGCAGTCTGGGACTGATGCAAATGACATTGTCTTTTTTTATCAAACCTTTTTACAGTTTTGCTGTGACAATTACGATTTTTGTGGTGTCGTGCTATTATATGAACCCATGGGTGATCGGAAATTATGCGATGGTACAGAGATCCAGTCTGTTGGTACGAGGAGGAATGGAAGCAGTTCATGGAATTTGTCTGGCGCTTCTTTTATCCGCCGTTTCTGTGGGGATTGGACTGTTATTTTTCAGGCGGTATGATATTTTAGACAGAGAATAAAAAGAGGAAAAGAGGAAGTATGGTATGATGACAATAGAGATGCAGGGTGTGACTAAGATCATAAAAAGAAATACAATTATCGATGATGTTTCTGTATCATTTTCTTCCGGAAAAGTTTATGGCTTAAAAGGAATTAACGGATCTGGCAAGACGATGATGATGCGTCTGATCAGCGGTCTGATCCGACCAAATAAAGGGCAGATTCTGATTAATGGAAAGCAGTTGTGGAAGGATTTAAACTTTCCGGAGAGCATAGGAATTTTGATTGAAAATCCGAGTTTTCTGGATGATTATTCCGGATTGGAAAATCTGAAAATTTTGGCAGGACTGAAAAAGAAGATTGATGAAAATACGATTCGAGAGACAATCGCAGAGGTAGGTCTGGATCCCAACGATAAGAAAAAATATAAAAAATATTCTCTCGGCATGAAACAGAGACTTGGGATTGCAGCAGCAGTTATGGAACATCCTGAGATTCTTTTGCTGGACGAACCGACGAACGCACTTGACAGTACAGGGATTGAGCAGCTAAAAAAGATAATAGAAAAAGAAAAACAAAGAGGAGCGCTGATTATTTTAACCTGTCATGATTTTGAGTTGCTCAAAGAATTCTGCGATGAGATTTACTATATTGATAACGGAAAGATTACAGATCATTCAATAGAAAAGAAAGAAGAGAGCGGACAGGTGTGAACTCAGAAAAGAGATGGATATCTGTATAAAACTATCTGCACAAGGAAGAGGAGAAAAAAATATGAGGAAAAAAGTAAAAATAGGAATCTCTGTGATTGTGCTTACCGTATGTGTGATCTGGGCGGCGCGTGTGATTGCTCTGAATCAGTCGATTGAGATTCCAAAGACAGAGACGTATCAGATCGGAGACCTGGTAGATTATGACGATAATATTTTTATACGTACCGGAGAAAACAGAGACGGATATCAAATTCAGGTAAAAAGTGCAAGAATCGTGCCATATGAACAATTTGCCCGGGAACAGGGATTAGAGCTGCCGGAGCTGATGGAAGGGGAGCATCGTGCCCAGTATGTATATGACGTAGAAGCAAGCTTTTTTAATACCGGAGCAAAAGAAGGGACAGGAATAGATTTGTTTAACACCTGGATGACGACAAGCTGTACGAATTTAGTAATTGATGATACTCTATGGACTTTGATGAATCCGGAAATTGGAGGAAGCAGAAGGTTTGCGGTGTATGAAAATGGACATTCAGATTTTCATCTGCCGTATGTGGCAGAAAGTGAGATCAGAGAGCATCTGATTACGAAAGAATATCTGGAGACAGAGACCTTTTATCTTACCATTTCTTTATATCCGGTGCGGAAAAGAATTGCGATTGGTCCAGCTATTGAGAATCATACCATATAAGATAGAATGATAGTGATTGATAGGATTTTACCGTAGCAGCAGAAAATAAAACAGCAATTTGCTCAAAAAGTGAATAGGGACAGGGTGCGCGTTTTGATTCCAAAGCGCAGACATCCGGCAGGTTTTCGCAATTTTGCGAGTCTAATTACGGCTGCTTTGCTTTCTGAAGTCTGCTTGCAGACGAATTTGGCAAAGCAGCCGTTAATAGATGGCGCAGCAAAATAAGAAACCAACGGGTCTGCGACTGGAACGAAACGCGTGCCCTGTCCTTAGATAGTTAGAGGAAAATTACTAGATTACAGTGAAAGAATGAAAAAAATGACAAAAAAACACACATAAAATAGCAAAAAATAGAAGATAAAGTCAAAAATCATCATGAGATGACAAAAATTTTTTGTAAAAAGCAGAAAAATGATATGGTATAATAAAATAAAACGATAAGGAAGGAAAAAGATGGCGGGAAAAGCAGGGGGAAAGAGAAAAAGATTATATACCGTGATTGCAGCATCGTCTGCAATCCTTTTTTTTACAGTCCTTTCTTTTTTTTATATGGATGGAAATTATGTGGAAAAGGAAGGAGAACTGCTTAATTATCATATGATTTTCATTGCTGATGATATGGAAGACGTATTTTGGAGTGAGATTTACAAAGAGACAAAGTCATATGCGGAGCAATCTGGAATTTATCTGGAAAATTTAAAAGATGTTTTCTCAGAAGAATATACAAAGGCAGATTTTTTAAAGATGGCAGTAGCAATGAAAGCGGATGGAATTTTGCTTCAAGGAGATCAAAGTGATGAGACAAAAACATTGATTGATGAGGCAGAAGAAGCACAGATTCCTGTTATCACTGTTTTAGACGATTGTGAAAACAGTAAAAGAGAGAGCTATATCAGTATGGGAAACTATGATATTGGATGTGAATATGGAAGACAGATCCAAATGATAGAGAAAGAAGGAAAAGAAATCAAAAAAATTTTGCTGATTACAAGTGAGATGATGGACAATACAGGAACTCATCTAGTCTATACGGGTCTTAAAGATGTGCTGAACGAACAGGAGAATGGACAGGAAATAGAGATCGAATCTTTAAATGCCAAAAACAGGACGATTTTTGACATTGAGGAGCGTGTCAGACAAAAGCTGATCTCAGAAGAGGAAAATGAAGTACCAGATATTATTATCTGTATGGGAGAAAAAGAGACGATCAGCATCAGCCGCCTAGTTGTCGATTACAATAAGGTAAATACAACAAAAGTGCTGGGATATTATACGTCAGAAAATGTACTGAAGGCGATTGAAAACGGATCTGTCTCGGCAACATTAGCCGTAAGTGCAGAGGACATTGGAAAAGCATGTATTGATGTATTTTTAGAATATATCAAAGAACATGAAGTCAGTGATTATGTCTCCATTGATGTCAATACCGTGACGAAAGAGAATTTGGAGGAATATCGGGAGGATGGAAAAGAAGAGAATTCAAAATCTTAATTTTTACGGGATACAAGTCAAACTGATCGTTGTCTTTCTGACAATTTTTTGCGTGATTTTTGCGGCAAGCCTGGCGCTTTACAGCGGAACGCAAAAAAAAGCAAAACAGATTGAACAGACGTATACAAGCAATTCCAATCTGATGGAGATGCAGAAAAATTTAAAGCAGATGCAGCAGGCAGTTTCCGTCTATCTGAACACAAAAGACAGAGATTCTTTAGAGACCTATTATGACTGTGTAAATCAGCATGAACGACTATCCAGAAATTTAAATGATCAGATTGTAAATGATGAAAATCTGATTATGGAAAAAAATATACGGAATTTATCAGAGGAATATTTAAATCTTTTAGATCAGGCAATCGGTGCAAAACTCGGAAGAAATATTGAAAAATACGAAAAAAGTTTTCTGGCTGCATCTAAAATTTATCAGTATCTGGATGCCGGAATTTATGGACTGAATAATTTGCAGTTTCACAGCAATTCAACTCATTATCAGAGCTTGATGGAATCTTTGGAGTATTCTGAGTCGGTGAATATTGTAATTTTGATGACCATTGGAATTACAAGCGTACTTCTTTTGGAACTTTTAACTTCCCGTTTTACAAGACCCTTAAAACAGCTTGCGATCACTGCAAGAAAGGTGGGAAGCGGAGATCTGGAAGTCCAGATAGAAGAACCTGGAACGAAAGACGAAGTGGGAATTGTGACAGAAGAATTCAATCGGATGGTTTCTAGTCTGCGCTTTTACATTGAGAGACAAAAAGAGAGTATAGAGTTGGAAAATGCGATGAAGAAAAAAGAAATTTTGATGGAAACTCATTTAAAAGATACACAGCTGAAGTATTTACAGGCACAGATTCATCCTCATTTTCTGTTTAATACGCTAAATGCGGGGGCACAGCTTGCTATGATGGAAGGAGCTGATGAAACGTATACCTATATTCATAAAGTTTCAGAATTTTTTCGCTATAATATTCGAAAAGGAAAAGAGATCACAACACTTCGGGATGAAGTGGAATTAGTAGAAAACTATGTTTATATTTTAAATGTGCGGTTTTCAAATGAAATCCGGTTGCTTTGTCAGATCGAAGAGGCAGCATGGGGGTGTAGAATTCCCAGAATGATTTTACAGCCAATTGTAGAAAATTGTATCCGACATGGATACCAGAATAAAGACGGAGAAAAAAGAATTGATCTACAGGCCGGAAGAGAAGAAAATTGTTACTGTATTTCAATCCGGGATTACGGATGCGGCATGACAAAAAAACAGATTAAAGAAATAAAGGAAAGAGATCTCCAGCAAGTAGTGCTTGAAAAGGAAGCTGCGCATGGAATAGGATTGGACAATGTAATTGGAAGACTGAAGATGTTTACAGAAGCAGAAGATGTGATAGAAATTACGAGCGGCGGCACGGATATGGGAACAGAAGTTGTCATTTTCCTGCCCTTAGAACAAAGAGAGACAATTCTGGAAGGAAGGAGTTATTAAAAAAAAATTATTATAGAGAAGCATAGATCTGTTCAAAAAGAGATAAAGGGGGAGAGCGAGATGTATAAAACATTAATTGCGGATGATGAAGGAATTGTAATTGAGGCGCTGACCTTTATTATAGAAAAAAATTTTCCTGATCAGTGCGTGATTCAGACGGCAAAAAGCGGCAGAGATGCGATTGAGATAGCAGAACACTTTCATCCGGATATTATTTTTATGGATATCAAAATGCCTGGAATCAATGGAATTGAAGCGATGAAGGAGATTAAAATTACGAGTCCGTCAAGCATTTTTCTCGTTTTGAGTGCATATGACAAATTTGATTATGCCAGAGATGCAATGAAGCTTGGCGCTATGTGTTATCTGAACAAACCTTTGAAAAAGGATGAAATTGTTCAAAATATAAAAGAAGCCATGAGACAGGTGGATCAGGTCAGAGAAAAAAGAAGCCATGATCTGAAAATTCGGGAAAAATTAGAGATTGTAGTTCCGATTATTGAAAATGGATTTGTATACAGTATGATTTTTGAAAAGATTCATCACAATGATGCCGAGGAATTTCGGAAACTTCTGGATATTAAAGAAGAATCCGGTTTTGCAATGGTACTGCGCTTCTTTGAGAGAAGTAAAGAAGAGGGCGGCAATACTGTGGGAATCAGCATTCGCATGAATGCGCAATATGGAAAAATGAGAGAAATGATCAAGGATTTTTTCCGGTGTGCAGTTGGAACCATGATGGGGAATACGGTCACCGTTTACGTGCCGTTTCCAATGGTATCTCAGGAAGAAGAATATGAGATGCGGATCAGTATCATTGAGAAAGCAAGAAAGATGTGTCATGAGCTGGGGAGAAAACTGGATGCTCATTTTCAGGCGGCAATCGGATCTGTTTATGAAATGACGAATGCTTATGAATCCTACCATGAAGCAGTCAGATCGATGGAATATGCAAAAGGCGTTGTCATTCACTTCCGTGATCTTCCGTTTCACAAAAATACATCGGTCTATCCGGTTATGATAGAAAAAGAACTGTTTGACTCGATTGAAGAAGGAAATGCACAGCTTGCGGAGTGTAAGGCAGAGGATCTGTTTTTCTGGATGAAAAGGGAATATCAGGAGATGGGACAAGAAGCAAAAATGAAAGTACTGGAGATTGTTCTCCAGGCGGAAAATCTGGAATATGAAAGAGCAGCAGCGGCAGGAGACTTTCAATCGCGCGGGGGATATTTGGATCAGATTATAAAAGTACAGGATTATGAAGAACTAAAACACTGGTTTTTAGAGAGAATACGAAATGTCTGTTATAAAATGAAACAGGAAAAAGAGGAAATGGCCGTAGATCTGATCCGAACGGCAAAAGAATATATTCAAAATCATTTTATGCAGGATCTGTCCTTAGATGAAGTATCTAAGAAAGTTCAGATCAGCCCGTATTATTTCAGTAAACTGTTTAAGAAAGAGACAGGAGAAAACTTTATTGAATACCTGACAAAAATACGAATTGAAAAAGCAAAAAAATTTTTGCGTGAAACACAGATGAGTATGAAAGAAATCAGCGACGCAGTCGGATATTCTAATCCAAACTACTTTAGCCATACGTTTAAAAAAAATGTAGGAATTTCCCCCTCCGAATATAAGGAGAAGGAATTATGAAAAAGATGAAAGTAATTCTTATCTTTTTGACAGTTCTTATACTTTGCTGTGGATGCGGGGGAAATCAAAAAGATAAGCCACAGGAAAAGGAAGAGACACAAAAGAAAAAAATTGGTTTGCTGTTTGATACGTATGTGATACCAAGATGGCAAAAGGACAGAGATGTGCTTGTCTCTGCATTAAAAGAGCTGGGGGTCGAAGTAAATGTCCAGAATGCAAACGGCGACAAAGAAAGACAAGTACAGCAGATGGAGTATTTTATTGATCAGAAAATGGACGCTATTGCTGTTGTAGCGATAGATTCCGAGTCTTTGGAAGATGAGATCAAAAAAGCACAGGCACAGGGAATTCCGGTACTTTCTTATGACAGACTTGTCAAAAATGGAGGAACAGACGGTTATATCTCATTTGACAATGAAAAAGTCGGAAAACTGATGGGAGAGGCCATGGCAGACAGACTGGAAGAAGGCAGTAAAATTCTGATGATTTGCGGACCTTTGGAAGACAATAATGTTCATTATGTAGAAAAAGGATTTCTGGAAGCAATTCAGAAAAAAAATATTCAGGTTTTGGATACGACATATGTGACAAACTGGGACTCCGACGAAGTGGAGGATTATCTGAAACAAAATATGAATTTGGTGGAACAAGTCCAGGGGATCATGTGCGGAAATGATTCGCTGGCTGGACAGACGATCACAACCCTTGCCCAGCATCAGCTGGCTGGCAAGATTGTGGTGGTCGGACAGGACGCTGATCTGGATGCCTGTCAGAGAATTGTAGAGGGAACACAGTATATGACCGTCTATAAGCCGGTAGATGAACTGGCAGATGCGGCAGCAAAACTTTTAATAGAGATGGCACAAGGAGAAAACATGGAAGAAGAGACTGTTTTGTTTGACGGTACTTATGAGATACCGAGCGTATTTTTGGAACCGGTTGCAGTGACAAAAGAAAATATGGATGCAACAGTAATTGCAGACGGCTTTCATTTGAAAGAAGACGTCTATTTAAACGCAGAGTAAAAGATGTTTTCTATGAGATACAACAAAAGAGAGTAAGCAGTGCTGTCTTATGAAGTATGGAGGGAGTTATTTCGCAAAAGTAAGATGGACAAAAAAAAGAAGGAACGATATAATAAAAAATAAAGAATTAGCGAAAATCCTACTTAATTTGAAAATGGAAGAAAGCTGATTGTTCTATGGATGTAATGATTGAAAAAGTGGGGAGAAACTATGATCAGAATTGCAGTACTAGAAGATGAAGCAGACTATTCGAAGCAGCTTTGCGAGTATCTTGCTCAGTATGCAAAAGAAAGACAATATGAATTCAAAGTGACATGTTTTTATAACGGAGATGGAATTACGGATCCCTATAAACCGGAATATGATATTATTTTGCTGGATATCGATATGCCTTTTATGGATGGACTGACTACAGCACGACTGATCAGAGAACAGGACGAAGAAGTCGTTCTTATGTTTGTCACAAATCTTGCTCAGTATGCGATCAGCGGATATTCAGTAGACGCTTTAGATTATATCTTAAAACCTGTCTCTTATTTTTCTTTTTCACAATACTTAACTCGTGCGATTTCCAGAATTAAAAGACGATCTGCAGATTATCTGACAATAACTTTAAAGGGCAGTATTTACAAAATTAATATTTCTTCTATCTGTTATGTAGAAATTCGAGACCACAGTCTTGTGTTTTATACAAAAGAGAAAACGTATCATACAGCAGGAAAAATGAGAGAAATGGAGGAAAAACTGAAAAAATATCATTTTTTTAGATGTCATGCAAGCTATCTGATTAATCTGGAATACGTCCAGGGAGTTCAGAGAGGTTTTGTGATTGTATGCGAAACAGAGATTCCGGTTAGCCGAAGCAAAAAGAAGGAATTTATGCAGGCTATGTCAGAATATATGAACGGGGTATAAAAATGGAACAACTGTTATCATGGCTAAACGGACCGTATTTTTTAACAGCGTTAATGGAATGGTTTTGCTGCCTTTGCTATATTGTACGGGAAAAGAAAAAAAGCAAAGGGATCGTGCTGTACTTACAGTGCGCAGGAATGTTGTTTGCATTGGGAACGGTTCTATACGTTACAAGTAATTATAGGATGATAGAAAAAGAAATTATATGGCTGTTTTTCCGTATGCCGATTTACTGTGTACTGATGTGGATTTTTTTGCGGATCTGCTGTGAAGGATCCGGATACTATATTTTTTGCATTTGGATTAAGGCTTTTTTATTTTCTGAGTTTTCCTGGTCTTTTATCATGGATATAAGATGGAGAATGTGGAATTTAGGCGATACAATGCCGGCAATAGGAGTCATTATTACAGTAATATTTATGATTTTTCTGTTTTTTTCTATAGATAAAATAGAAAAATTATTTCCTATTCGAAGACAGAGTGATATTTCCTGCCATGAAGCGATTGTGTTTGTCAGTATCGGGATGATTGTCTTTCTATGCGCGACACTTCTGTTCGGACAATTTTATACATATTTTGGAGAATGGCTTAATATTTCCCATACAGCGGCTGATTTGATCGGGCTTTTCTGCATTTTTGAATACCAGATGTGGTTTGTAAATGAAAAGACGAAGCAGGAACTGCTGCTGATTGAAAAAGTGATCGAAGAGCAGAGAAAACAGTACCAGATTTCTCAGGAAAATATAGCTGTAATCAACCAAAAATATCACGATATCAAACATATGGTTTTTCTGATAAAAAAGGAGCAGTCAAAAAATCAAACAGAATGGATCTCGGATATAGAAAATGAAATCCGTGATTTTGAGGCAATAGAAAGAACTGGAAATTATGTGCTGGATACGATGTTGACAGACAGACATCTGTATTGTATCCGTCATAAGATTGAGCTGACATGTGTGATTGATGGAAAACAGCTTGAGGATATGAGAGAGATCGACATCTGCACAATTTTTGGAAACGCTTTAAGCAATGCCGTAGAGTGTGAAGAAACGATATCAGATCCCAAGAAACGTCTGATACATGTCTGTGTATTTGAAAAACAGGGATTTTTAAATATCCATTTTGATAATATTATAGAAGAAACACTTCAGTTTGAAGAAGGCTTTCCGATAACAACAAAAGGATCAAAAGAGATTCACGGGTATGGGTTGAAAAGTATCCAATATACGGTTGAAAAATATCATGGTAATATGAAAATTCAGACAAATGGAGAATGGTTTAAACTGCGTATATTGATTCCTCTGCCCCTGAGGCACGATTAAGTTTGTGATATTTTATATAAAAGATGCAAAGTACGGTAAAAAAAGTGTATCTTACGGTGAGATTTTCTAAAACAGAAGAAAATATGGTAGAATCATAAAAAACGCAGGGCATGAAATGACAATGTCCGATAGACAAAGGAGGGTTTTTATGAAACGAAAATTAGCACTGTTTTTAACCGCAATGATGGCAGTGTCTTCCATTCCGACAATGGCTTTTGCCCAAGAGACTGCAGCAGATGCGGCAGACACGACCGTAGAGGTTGAAGGGGGAATGATCAGCGGAGAATACAATGAAGATGGAAGTGTTGCTGTCTATAAGGGAATTCCATATGCAGCAGCGCCGGTCGGAGATTTGAGATGGCAGGCACCTCAGGAAGTAGAACCGTGGGATGGCGTTAGAGAATGCACCGAATGGGGAGCAAGTGCGATTCAGCCGGAGCAGGCGCCTTTTATGATGTGGTCGACAGAGTTTATCATTGAAGATACCGGCTATTCTGAGGATTGTCTGACGCTGAACGTGTGGACTTCAACAGATTCAGAAAGTGAGAAAAAACCGGTCATTGTATATATTCACGGAGGAGGATTTACAAGCGGAGGATCTTCTTGTGAAGTATATGACGGTGAATACATAGCAAGTCAGGATGTCGTATATGTCAGCATTAACTATCGCGTGGGAATCTTAGGATTTCTTGCTACAACAGCTCTCTCAGAAGAATCAGAGGAAGGCGTATCCGGAAACTATGCACTGATGGATCAGATTGCGGCTTTGCAGTGGGTACATGACAATATTGAACAGTTTGGCGGAGATCCGGACAATGTGACAATTATGGGACAGTCGGCAGGGGCAAGCAGTGTCAATATGCTGGTTTCTTCTCCAAAGGCGGCCGGGCTGTTCAATAAAGCTGTATCGATGAGTTACAACAATATTGATACGGTTCTTCCTACTATGGAGGAAAAAGAAGCGCAGGGCGATGAGTTGTTCCAGGATATGACATTGGAAGAGATGAGAGAACTTTCAACAGAGGAACTGCTTGCAATGAGCTGGAGCAGTAGTCCTTGTATTGATGGTGTTTATGTGACGGAAGATTTTGCACAGAGTCTTGCTTCCGGCGATGCAAACGATGTAACCTTGATGTCCGGATTTGTAACGGGAGATACGATGCTTTTTGCAAATCTGCGTACAAACAGTGAAGGAGAGACAGACCAGGCATACTATGAAGCACAGGTTCAGGAAGTGTTTGGAGAATATGCAGACGAATGCCTTGCTGCTTATCCGGCAGATGATGAGACAGCAGAAGAAGTAATCGGACAGATTCAGATCGATTCTATGAAAGCACTGCAAAATTATCTTGCAAAGGCACATGATGTTGGATCTGAAAATCCCACCTATTTATATTATTTTACGCATGTAATGCCTGGAGAGAATGATTTTGGAGCATTCCATACGTCTGATGTTCCATATTTCTTGAATATTTTCAGTGATTTAAGAGCAGATTACTGGACAGAGGAAGATTATCAGATGGGAGAAATAATGTCTTCCTACCTGCTGAACTTCGCAAAGACAGGAGATCCAAACGGAGAAGGTTTAACCGAATGGACTCCGAGCGAAGGTGAGTTTACGATATTTAATCTTGATGTTGAGTGTAGTGAACTTTCCATGACAGAAGAACAAAAACAGTTCTTTGAAGATTACTATTCCAGTCTGGAACAGACAATTGAAGAAGCAGCAAAATAAGATCAAAAAAAATAAATAAGAAAGCAGTTTGAGGTCAGAAACTGCCGAATCAATAAGAATACCCTGAAAATCAGGTTTGGATGTGGATAACAGTCAAATAGGTTCGATTTTCAGGGTATTTTTTTGATTTTCAGGCAGTTGTTTTTTGAAAAAAGAACACCGCCGACGCCCACTTCCATAAAAAGGAAAACGATACAGAACTGCGGCAAAAAAGAAAAGATGTGTGATTTTTTGGCAGCAAAAGATAAAAGACAAAAAAATTAAGAAAAAACAAAAAAAAGTTAGAACAATACAATTATTTAAAGAACAATGCAGGTTATTACACACGGTAATGTGGTAAAGTAAAAGTATCAAAACAGAACGTTACGGGAGGTAGAAAAATGAAGAAAAAGTTATTGAGCGTGTTACTTGCAGGTGCTATGTGTCTGTCTATGACAGCAGTAAGCGGAATAGAAGCAGATGCAGCAGGTGTGGAAGTAGGTATTGTTCTTCCTACAAAAGACGAGCCGAGATGGCTTCAGGATCAGGCCCAGTTTGAAGCAATTTTAGGCGATGCAGGATTTACAAATCAGGTATTATTCAGCCAGGGATCTTCTGCAACAGAGAGAACAAATGTAGAAACATTGTTGAATGCAGGAATTAAAGTACTGATTATTTGTGCTCAGGATGCAGCAGCAGCTTCGGCAGCAGTAGAAGAAGCAAAGGATGCAGGCGTAACGGTAATTGCATATGATCGTCTGATTACGGGAACGGAAGCTGTAGATTATTACGTAACCTTTGACAGTATGGCAGTTGGAGCAGCACAGGGACAGTATCTGCTTGATAATATGCCAGAAGGTGAGACAGAAATTCCTCTGTATCTGTATGCAGGAGCAGCAACGGATAACAACGCATTTTTATTCTTTGAGGGAGCATGGGAGACATTGCAGCCGAAAATTGCAGACGGCACATTAAAGATTGCAAACTCTTCTGAGGCAGAAGCTTTAAAAGACAAACAGGTATTAGAGCGTGCAGATCAGAGTAAGATTATCGGACAGGTAACGACAGATTGGGATTTCAACGTAGCAAAATCAAAAGCAGAATCTAACCTGACAGCAGCAGGTGCTGATGCAAAAGGCGATGTTTTGATTCTTGCTCCAAATGATGGAACCTCTCGTTCTATTGCCGATGTATTTGTGACAGATCCTGATATCACAAGCTATCAGATTACGGGACAGGATACAGAAAAAGCTTCTGTACAATATGTAATCGACGGCAAACAGTCTATGACAGTTTTCAAAGATACGAGAAAACTTGCAGCAGATTCCGTTGCAATGGCAGTTGCAATCTTAAACGGAGAAGTTCCGGAAACTGATACTACATATGATAACGGTGTGAAAGAAGTTCCTTCTAAACAGACAGATATTCAGGTTGTAACAAAAGATAACGTACAAGAAGTTCTGATTGACTCCGGATATTATGAGGCATCTGACTTTACAGGTCTGGAATAAAGAAATAAAGCGGGAGGAATCCGCTCAGTAAAAAAGTGACGAGATGAGGGCGTTGCAACATACGATTTGGCAGTTTTTGGGTGTATGGAGAGGAATGCCTGAACATACACTCAAAAACAAAGACGTAAGCTGCAGCGCTCTTATTTTTTGTCTGAGAGGAGGTTTGACATGGATGATTATATTTTGGAGATGAAAAATATCACCAAGACATTTCCAGGTGTCAAAGCATTAGATAACGTAAATTTTAAAGTCCGGCGCGGAGAAATTCATTGTCTTGTCGGAGAAAACGGAGCTGGAAAATCGACCTTAATGAAAGTACTCTCCGGTGTGCATCCGTATGGAACGTACAGCGGGGACATTGTCTATAATGGAGAAGTGCAGCAATTTAAGACGATCGCGGACAGCGAGGAAAAAGGAATTGTAATTATTTATCAGGAACTTGCATTGATTCCGGAATTGAGTCTGTATGAAAATATTTATTTTGGTCATGAGATTATGAAAGGACGGAGTATTGACTGGAATGAGACAATTGTGCGGGCGAAAGAAGTATTGAAAAAAGTACGTCTCAATATTGATCCGTCTATGAAAGTCAAAGAATTAGGAGTCGGAAATCAGCAGCTTGTGGAGATTGCAAAAGCCCTGAGTAAAAAAGTAAAACTGTTGATTCTCGACGAACCGACAGCGGCATTAAATGAAGATGACAGTCAGAATCTTTTAAAATTAATCCGAGAATTAAAAGAAGAAGGCGTAACGTGCATTATGATTTCCCATAAGCTTCGTGAAATCACAGCTATTGCAGATACGATTACCGTTTTAAGAGATGGCACAACAGTTTGTTCGATGGACTGCCACGAAAGAGAAATCACAGAGTCAGAGATCATTAAACATATGGTCGGACGTGAGATGAATAATATCTATCCAAAGAGAGAAAAAAGAGAATTTGGAGAGGTAGCTCTTGAGCTGAAAAACTGGACGGTAGAAGATCCTGCAAAAGGGCGTGAGATTCTGCACAATGTCAGCATTAATGTACGTAAGGGAGAAATTGTAGGGCTGCAAGGATTAATGGGAGCCGGAAGAACAGAACTTGCCCTTAGTATTTTTGGAAATCCTTATAAGTATAAACTGCTGGGCGGAGAAATTTTTGTAAATGGAGAGAAAAAACATTTTCATAATCCCAAAGAGGCAATCAAAAACGGAGTTGCCTATGTTACAGAAGATCGAAAAGGAAATGGCTTGATTTTGATTCAGGATATCCGATATAACATTACGATTGCAAATCTGGAGGCTTTGACAGATGGGCTTGCCATCAATGCCAATGAAGAAATTAAAGTAGCAAATGAATATAAAGAACGAATTAATATCAAAGCGCCTTCTATTAAACAGAAGGTACGCAATCTAAGCGGCGGAAACCAGCAGAAGGTACAGCTTGCAAAATGGATGTTTGTAAAGCCGAAAGTTTTGATTTTAGACGAACCGACACGAGGAATTGACGTAGGAGCAAAATATGAAATTTATACTCTGATGAATCAACTGGTAGAGCAGGGAATGAGTATTATTATGATTTCCTCGGAACTGCCGGAAGTGCTCGGCATGAGTGACAGACTGTATGTAATGTCGGAAGGAAAAATTACAGGAGAATTTTTGGCTGAGGAAGCGACAGAACAAAAAGTCATGGCGATGGCAGTAAAATCATAGGGAGGGACAAAAGGTGAAGCAGGCACCTATCCCGGAATTTATGGTATAGTATGAAATGCCGATGGAGGGAAAAAAATGGAAAAACAAAATGAAAAAAAAGGGATTGGAGCGGAAATGCTCCAAGGAGTAAAAAGTAATGTCAGAGATTACATGATGTATATTGCTCTTGTTGTCATCATGATTTTCTTTACATGGAAAACAAATGGAGGATTTATCCAGGCGAGAAATATAGCAAATCTGATTAATCAGGCCGGATATGTGGCAATTCTTGCCATTGGTATGACTTTGATTCTAATCCTAGTTCACATTGATCTGTCAGTAGGCTATGTAGCAGGTTTCTGCGGTGCAGTAGCAGCAGTACTGATGACAAAATATAATATCAATGAATGGCTTGCTATTTTAATTGTACTTCTTTTAGGACTTGTAATCGGTCTGTATCAGGGAACATTGGTGACGAGAATCGGGGTTCCCGCCTTTGTCACAACACTTGCCGGAATGTTTATCTTCCGAGGACTTTTGAATCTGACACTTCAGGAAACAGGAACCATTATTGTTCCAAATGAGGGATTTAATGCACTTTCTAATGGGTTTATTCCAGATTTTCCAGGTGAAAGTAAAGTACATATTTTGACGATGATTATTGGTGTTGTCGCTGTGATACTGATGATTTTTTCACAGATTAAAGCAAGAAGGGCAAATCAGAAATATAATTTTAAAGTACCGTCAGCCCCGGTGTTTGCTATGAAACTGATTTTCTTTTCAGCGATTATTATGATTATTATCTGGGTTCTGGCAAATTACCATGGAATTCCATGGACGGCAGTAATTATTGGAGTTGTTTTGTTTGCATATAATTACATGCTCAATAAAACCCGGCTTGGAAGATATATCTATGGAATCGGCGGAAATGCTCAGGCAGCAGAATTGTCTGGAATCAACGTAAAAAAAGTAACGTTATTTGCCTTTTGCTCTATGAGTGTTCTTGCAGCACTTGCAGGTGTACTGTATACTTCACGTCTGCAGTCAGCGACACCGACAGCAGGACTTGGATTTGAGATGGATGCGATTGCATCTTCTTATATCGGAGGAGTTGCCGTCAGCGGTGGTATCGGACGTGTAACCAATACGATTATCGGAACACTCGTAATTATGTCACTGACAAACGGAATGAATCTGATGGGTATGGATATTTCTTATCAATATATAGTAAAAGGAATTATCTTTATTATTGCCGTAGCATTT
Source organism: uncultured Lachnospiraceae bacterium (assembly GCA_944376425.1). GTDB lineage: Bacteria > Bacillota > Clostridia > Lachnospirales > Lachnospiraceae > JAGZHZ01. The sequence goes on from CALWCS010000182.1 coordinate 96,043, forward strand.
GACGTAAGAACAAGAAATGCAAGAAAATAATGTAAAAAAATCGAAATAACCTTCATTCTAAAAATAAAAATCTCTGAAAAACAAGAAAAATAGGAATTAACATGAAAAAACAGAGAAAGAAAAAGGATTGCCGAAGAATAAAAGTGTTTTATATTTTTCGGCAGTCCTTTTTTGTATCATAGGAAACACGATGTTACATGAAAGTGTAAAGTCGCTTTTTTTAAGATCTCAGTTCGATTTGTGATTAACGGTTGCAGTCGGAAAGATAGGATCTGTTTTCTTTCATGACACTAGACATCCCATGGCAGATCAGTTTCGTGGCAATGTCAATGAGTTCTTCTAAAGAGAGTTTCTTGCCATCGGCTACCCACTGGCGATACAGTAAAGTAGAATTAGAACCATAGTATGCAAAAATTAGATTCTCGGAATATTCGTTCAAACCAAAGACACCGCGGTTTGTTTTTTTTCTGTGATCCATAATTTTTTTGTTGATATTTTCCCATGTGAACTGATAACTTCCACTACACATAAGACGTTCATGGAGCAATGGCATATGAGAGGCATGTTCAAAAAAGAGTCGGATCAAGTCTTGGATATCTTTCATACTGCTGTAGGATACTTGACGTTTTATAAAATTTTCAGCGATTTCATCCTGTAGTTCAGCAAGCAGATCGTCTAAACTGGAATAGTGCAGATAAAAAGTTTTTCGATTAATCTGAGCTCTGGTTGATAATTCTTTTATCGTAATTTGATGGTAATCCATCTCACAAATCATAGTCTGAAAAGTACTCCGAATTGCTTCTTTCGTCTTGCGTACACGCAAATCTTCTTGCTTTTGCTTTTCCAATTGTTGTTTCCCTCCTGTTTATACCACATTTTGTGCTAATATATGGCATAATCTACGATTAAAATTTTAGTGACCATTGAATTCTTTCACTGCGTTTATTATAATACAAATATGAGTAAAAAGCAACACAAAAGAAATAAACATCTATAGATGAATTTTATACATTAAGGAAATATTTAACTGTATAAAAAGAAGAGGTAAGCAGATAAAAATTAAAAAAGAGATATTTTAGGAAAGAAGGTGCAGAATGAAAAAAAGAATTTTAGGAATTTTGCTCGGCAGTATGGTCATTTATTCTGCTATGCCAGGCAATGGTACACGACCACAAATAACAGTTTCTAATGTTGATATTTCTACGAGCAACGAAACTTTGGAAGAGACAGAAAGTTCTTCTGATATATCAAAATCAAATTTCCAAGTATCAGATCAGCCTATCTATGAATATGAAATTCGAGAACTCTATGCATCACGAGATGAAAATCAAATTTACGGAATTATTTATATTCCTCAAAATGCAGGAGACAAAATGCCGGCAATTATTTATTCTCATGGCTTTGGAGGATCGCATCAATATGGCACGCAATATGCCGAGGCAATGGCCGCGAGAGGATATGTCGTTTACTGCTTTGATTTTTGCGGAGGAAGCCCTACAAGCCGCAGTGACGGATCGCAATATGAAATGTCCATCTTTACAGAAGAACAGGATTTGGAAAATGTGATTGAAATGATACAGAAACTTAACTATGTAGATGAGAAGAATATTTTTCTACTGGGAAGCAGCCAAGGCGGAGCAGTATCGGCGATGACAGCAGCTGACCATAAAGAAGAAATTGCAGGAGCTGTATTACTTTATCCGGCGTTTGTTATTGTGGATAATGCGATGGAACAATTTGACACCATAGAGGACGTACCTGAAACATATTTTCATATGTTTATGGAAGTAGGAAGAACGTATTTTGAAGGCTTATTTGACTACGATATTTATGAAGATATCAAAGCGTATGATAAGGATGTACTTATTATTCATGGAGATGAAGATAGTATCGTTCCGGTTTCGTATTCTGAACGGGCAATTGAGGTTTATCCGTCTGCACAGCTGAAAGTTATCAGCGGTGCAGGTCATGGATTCAGCGGAGAAGACGCGCAGTCTGCGATTTCCTATATGACAGAATATTACAACTCACATTTAAATCGATAAATCATACAAAAAATAAAACATAGAAACCAAAAAAAGGGGATATATCACTATGAAAAAATTTGCAGTTATTTTTCTTTCTTCCGTAATGGTTCTTTCTTTGACTGCCTGTGGCAAAGAGGAGGAGATACCAAATACATCACCTGCTTCTACACAGACAGAAGTTTCTTCTGAAATCTCTACAGAAGCAGAAACAGAACAGATGGAATCTGTTTCTGAATCATCTGCGGAATCAGAAAGTCAAGAGACAGAACAAACAGGAGAAAACGCTTCCGGGGAACATATTTTGATTGCGTATTTTACGGTACCTGAAACGGACGGCGTAGATACGGTAGCCGGAGCAAGCAGAGTCGTAGTAGATGGAGAAGTATTAGGAAACAATCAGTATATTGCGCAGCTGATTCAGCAGGAAGCAGGCGGTGACTTGTTTGCCATTGAAACAGTACAAGAGTATCCGGGAACACATGACAGTCTCTTAGAGTTCGCTTATAATGAAATGTCCGAAAATGCAAGACCAGAGCTCGCAACTCAAATTGAAAATCTTGACAGTTATGACGTGATTTTTTTAGGATATCCAAACTGGAACGCAGACCTTCCAATGCCTTTATATACTTTTTTAGAACAATATGATTTCAGTGGAAAAACGATCATTCCGTTTACGACTCATGGCGGCAGCGGATTTTCAAGAACCATCAGTACGATCCAAGAGATACAGCCAAATGCAAATGTCGTCGAAGAGGGACTGTCTATTTCCAGAAACAATGTTCCAGATGCGCAAAGTACTGTGACAGAATGGATCGCAGGACTAGATGTCATGAATTAAAAACAGGGGAATCTTACAAAAAAACGGGAAAAATTACAAAGACCAGACAGATTGATTGACACTGAAAAAATGGTCCGATATAATGAAAACAATTCTTAAGAAAATAAAAAAAGAAAAACGATACAGGTGCCGGCATTGATATGCCGGCGCCCTTTTGGCATCTGAAAATGTCAAAAGGATACAACTGTTTCTGATAGGATAGAAACTTTCAAGGGTAAAAATATTGAGAGGAAGATATGAAAGTAAAAAAAAGAAAATGGATTTTCCTAGTATTAATAGTGTCTGTCTTAAGCGGATGTACAAAAAAACAAAAAGAAGCACAAGAGGCTCTCAGGTGCATTATTTTTTATTGCAATGTAAAAGGAGTCAACAGTACGATTTCTTTTATAGCACAGAGCTTGGAAGAACAATTAAAAGACGAAGACGGGATTTGGCTTAGTACGTACAACCTTTCTAATGAATTATACGGTTCTTTAGAATATAAGGTAGATACGGCAATTGCTCTTGACATGGATGTCGTAATTTTAAACAGTACACGATCTTCAGAAGATGAGGTTTTTTATAAAAAACTGACGCAGGCAGGAATACCGTTTATTTTGGTAGACGGTGATGCTGAAGATACAGGAAGATGTGCGTATATAGGAACAGACAATTTTGCAACCGGAAAAGAAGCTGCGAGGATTGTGAAAGAGCAATTTGAAGACTGTAAAGTAGGAATTGTTTCCTCACCTATTCGGGGAGAACGGATTTCTGTCAGCCGGAAACAGAGAGTCGACGGATTTTTAGAGGAGGTCCAGGAACAGGAAAATGTTGCAGTTGTATCGGAATGTGTCTGTGAGACGGATACCTTAGCAGCAATGCAGACGATTCGGGAATTTTTGGACGAATATCCTGAAATCAATACGCTCTACTGTGTAGATTCAGCCTCAGGGATTGCGGCGGCGAAAGTTGTCAAAGAGAGAAAAATAGAGGAAGAAATGTATGTCATTTGTTTTGATATGCCGGCACAGGTAGAAGAAGAAATTCAAAATGGGACGATTGATGCAGCACTCGTTCAGGATACGGATAAAATAGGCGAGGCATGTGCTGAGGTACTTTCGAAACTGAAAAATGACCCCAGTTCCATTCAAAATCAGACCATTTCAATTGATTGTAAGATTATGACGAAAGAAAGTCTGGAGAATAAGGATAAATGAACCTGGAGAATAATAGATGAAAAAGAAGAAATTTATCTCAATTAAACAAAAATTCTGGTATTTTTGTATTTATCTGACAGCAGGACTTGGTCTTGCATTTTTGCTGACACAGGCGATGATTCAGTATTTTGTATCATGCAGTGATCAGATTATGAAAAATTACGAAGAATTTTCAGGTTATTGGAACGAACTACATGAGCTGGATCAGTCTTTGTTTGAATATGCTCAAAGCCCTACAGAGCTGACAAAAGAAGAAAGTAAAACAGTGCTGGAGTCTTTGGGTGGGAGAACAGAGAGATTGAGCAGTCAGATCGAAAATCCGATTATATGGGACTTAGAGATTATTACAGAAAAATATAAAGAAAGCTGCCTGGAATTGTTGGAAAAAGAAGAGACAAATGTTGAGGAATTAATCTTACAGTATCAGAACACAGAGAAGAAGAAAGAACTGATAGAAAGTCTCTATGATAACTTTTATCAAGCTTTGGATTCTTATCTGAGCGGGCAGCTCTATGTTTTAGAATCGTTAAGAGGACGGCTGAATATAGTTGTGATTTTGATTGAGGTTGGAATTGTATGCTATTTTATCTGGCATGTGAAAAGACTTTCCCGACAGATTACAGTACCTGTACAGGAATTGACAGATCAGACAAAAGAAATTATTGCGGGAAATTCCCATATAGAGATGAAATATTGTGACACAGTCAAGGACGAACTTGGAATTTTAAATAATGCGTTTTATCAGATGGTGGAGACAAACAACCGAAATTTTGAACAGCTGAAACGGCAGAGTGTTTTGGAAAAAAGCCTTGCCGATGCAAAAATAGATTATGCTAATTTACAGGCAAAGCTGGACCGCATTCGTCTTAGGATGCTCCAATCCCGGGTGAATCCTCACTTTATGTTCAATACATTAAATATTATTGCCGGACTTGCAGTAGAGGAAGATGCAGAAAAGACGACCCAAATTACGATTAAAACAGCAAAATATTTAAGATACTCTCTGGTAAGTCTTGACAAGACAGTGAAGTTAAAGCAAGAATTTGAAAATATACAAGATTATATTGATATTCAAAAAGAAAGATTTGGAGAAAGGATCCGTGCTCAATTTTGGATGGATGAAAAATGTCAGGAAGCTTTCATTCCTTCTATGATTCTTCAGCCACTGTGTGAAAATTCTCTGGTACATGGAATGGCACCTTTGATTCGTGCAACTTCTTTAATCGTGTCGGCAAAGGAAAGAGGAGAAAAAATGATACTTTGTGTGGAAGATGACGGAGCCGGGATGACACAGGAAACATTAGAAAAAGTAAGAGAGAGACTGAGGATGGCAGAAGATTATGATGATACGCAGGGAATAGGGATTGTCAATACGTATCAGCGTCTTCAGATGTTTTTTGAGAAACAGGTAACATGTATGGTGGAGAGTGAACCGAATATACGCACAACGGTTACATTTTTGATGCCGCTTTGGAAAGTAAAGGGGGAAAAATCGGAATGAAAGTGTTGATTGCAGATGATGAGAGAATTGCTTTAAAGATGCTTAAAAAGTTGATTGAATGGGAAAAACTCGGGCTGACATGTGCCGGATGCGCAGAAAACGGAAATGAGCTGTTTCAGATGATTCTGGACCAGAAACCCGATCTTGTGATCACAGATATTATGATGCCCGGATATAATGGATTGGAGATGATTGCAAAGACACTGGAAGCAGGATTGGAACCTCATTTTCTGATTACGAGTGCGTATGCAAATTTTGAGTATGCGCGTACGGCAATGCGATTGGGAGTGGAAGATTTTCTGGCAAAACCGATTGAAAAAGAAGAATTGAATGATTCTCTTTTAAGAATGATTCAGAAGATGAATGGAAATGGATCGGATACTTCTTCTGTATCGTGCATTATTCGGACAGCAAAAAACTATATTGACGAAAACTATGACAAAAAAATTTCTCTGGAAGATGTGGCAAGGCATGCTTATATCAGCCCTAACTATCTGTCAAGCCTGTTTAAAAAAGAAATGGGGATTAATTTTATTGAATATGTGACCGAAATACGGCTGAGGGAAGCCAAAAAACTGTTAGAAGATATGAAATATTCCGTTGTAGAAGTAGCACAGATGGTCGGATATAAAGACGTAGGGCATTTTTGTAATGTGTTTTTAAAAAAATACGGAGTGTCGCCGACAGCGTACCGAAAAAAGCAGAATAGTGATTGACAAACAAAATAGAATCGAATACACTAAAAACAGAATTTAGATTTTGCGATAGCTTGGGAAACAGGTGAAATTCCTGTACGGTGCCGCCGCTGTAAGTGGGAAATGCTTTTTAACATGTCACTGGTAGAAACTGGGAAGGCAAAAAGTGTGATGATCCACAAGTCAGAAGACCGGATTGTAAAATAGACGCTAGGATTGATGCGGGTCACATCAATGCTTGTAAAGGCTTGCTGTAGTAAGAAAACATACAGAGAGCTTTTTCCGTGTGCGACAGACAGGACAGGAAACGGCAAAATGTTAAATTCGCTGTTTCCTGTCATTTTGTTTGAGAAAAATAATACTAAAATTTTTTCTGATATCAGCAAAGGGCAGAAATGATAATGAAAGGGGAAAAACATATGAAAAGACACATCAAATCAATGATTGCATTGATCGCAGCATGCAGCATGGCTGTATCCGTACCGGCATTTGCAGAGGAAACATCAGGGAATTCTGAATTTCCATTTACGCTTATCACAAAGGATGAGGAAGAAGTAACTTTTGACCATGTACCTGAAAGAGTCTTAAGCACGAATCCAAATACAGGAGAACAGCTGATGGCATTGGGACTTGGTGATAAAATTATTGCCACATGTTATAACAACGCCCAGGTTGCTGAAGAATATCGTGCCGAATATGAATCCAAACCCGTTATCGCAGAAGAATATCCAAGCCTGGAAGTGGTATTGGATTTAAATCCTGATTTTATTTATGGAAGAAGTTCTGCATTTGGAGATGGAGACAGCAATATCGCAACGCATACAGAACTTCAGAACTATGGAATTATGTCCCTTTCTTCTATTGAAGGATATAAATTAGGATGCGATGTAGAAGATGTCTATCAGGATTTTTATAATCTTGGGCGTATTTTCCAGGTTCAGGACCGAGCGGAAGAAATTGTCAATGAGATGAAAGAACAGATTGCAGCTGTAGAAGAAAAAGTAGAATCCCATTATGATGATCCGATCCGTGTCTTTAATTTTGACATGGAGATGGACGGCGGGGCTTACACACCGGGAAATAATTTTACATCAAAACTGATTCGCCATGCAGGCGGGGTAAATATTTTTGAAGATCTGGAAAAAACATGGAATACAGTAAGTTGGGAATCAGTTGTAGAGAGAGATCCTGAAATAATCATTATCAATGATTACGGTGATACCACAGCAGATGAAAAGATAGAATTTTTAAAAAATAATGAAGCTTTGGCGGATGTTTCAGCGATAAAAAATGAGCGCTTTCTTGTAATCACATTGCCGGAAGTGTTTGCAAGCACACGCGTAGCTGATACGATAGAGAAATTTGCGGCAGGATTTTATCCTGAATTATTTGAATAAAAATGAAAAAATTCTGTAACTTTGTAAAAACCCATATGGCTCTTACATGCGTTACCCTGCTGATAATATTGATAGGATCGATCGTCCTGTGTATTGGGATCGGACCGGTCAGTATCCCGTTTGAGACAGTCTGGAGAGTAATGTTTTATAAGATGTTTGGAATCGGAGATATCTCCGATGTTGCAAACAGCACGCAAAATATTGTCTGGTTTCTTCGTGCTCCTAGAGTACTGCTTGGAGTACTGGTTGGCATTTGCCTTAGTATATCCGGAGTTGCGATGCAGGCATTTACCAAGAACCCCTTGGCCAGTCCTTATGTGCTTGGAATTTCATCAGGAGCATCATTTGGAGCCGTATTGGCGATGGCAACGGGAACGCTTTCCTTTCTCGGGACCTATGCAACTTCTATTGGAGCATTCGCAGGAGCAATGGCAGCCATTCTGATCGTCTATTTTCTGGCAAAGACGGGGAAAGAAATAGCACCGATTAAACTGGTTCTTGTAGGAACAGCAGTATCAGCAATGTTTACTGCATTTTCTAACTTTATTATCTATAAAGCGCCGGACGATTCAAAAGTGAGGGAAGTCACTTTTTGGATGCTGGGAAGTGTAGCCGGAGCCGAATGGGAGGATTTGATACCGCTCGCAGTTATTTTTATTCCTGGAACATTAGGAATGTATGCGCTGGCAAATTCTATGAATGCTTTAATGATGGGAGAAAGCAGTGCGGTGACACTTGGAATTAATGTAAATCTGGTGAGAAAATTGAATGTGTTTATCGCAGCTTTGATGACAGGAATTGCCGTTGCAGTGGCAGGTTCCATTGGATTTGTCGGCTTAGTGATACCGCATATTGTCAGAGCAGTGGTAGGAGCCGATCACAGAAGAGTAATTCCGCTTTCTGTCTTAGTCGGAGGAATCTATTTGATCTGGGTTGATGTCGGGGCGCGTATGTTCGATGCACCGGGAGAAATTCCGATAGGAATTATTACGTCCATGTTAGGAGCGCCTTTTTTCTTATGGATGATTCGGGTGCGGAGATACTCCTTTGGAAACAAATCTTAGGAGGAATAAAATGCTAAGTGTAAAAAATTTGACGTATACGGTTCGATATAAAACCTTGATACAGAATATTTCCCTCGAGGTAAAGGATGGAGAGTTTGTAGGAATCATCGGTCCTAACGGAAGCGGAAAATCGACTCTTCTAAAAAATATTTATAAAATATTAAAACCAGACTCAGGAGAAGTATTTTTGGATGGAAAATCTCTGCTTCAGATGAGCAACCGTCAGATGGCGCAGAAGATTGCGGTTGTGTCCCAGGAAAATAATACAAACTTTGATTTTACTGTGTCAGAAGTTGTCCAGATGGGGCGGTATCCAAAGAAAAAACTGATGGAAAGTGCAAATGAAGAAGATCAGGCGATCGTTAGAGAATCGTTAAAAATGGTTGATATGGAAGAATTTTTTGACAGAAGTTTTTTAAGTCTGTCCGGAGGAGAAAAACAGAGAGTATTAATTGCCCGTGCTCTGGCACAGCAGACAGATATGGTAATTTTGGACGAACCTACCAACCATTTAGATATCGGAAGCCAGATGAAAACATTGCAGCTTTTAAAAAAATCAGGAAAAACAGTATTGACAGCACTGCATGATTTAACCTTTGCCTCTAAATTCTGCGATCGTGTCTATGTGCTGTATCAGGGCAAAGTATACGCACACGGAAATCCGGAAGAAGTCATAAAAAAAGAGATGATAAAAAAACTGTATGACGTAAATGCAGAATTATTTGAAAGAAATGGAAAACTTTATATCGATTATCTAGAATAAAGAAAAAAGAGTTGACTTTTTAAAGAGAAGAGCATATAATACAGAACAAGAAATAAATCAGTCAGAGAAATGCAAAGGAGCAGGAAAGATTTTCCGGCTCCTTTTTTGATTTCCCAGGAAAGTCCTTCGGTATTTTCCACCGAAACAAAAGATGCGCGAAATCAAAAGGTTCCCAGAATAAAAAAGCTGCATGAAAAGCAGTCATGCGGCAATGAAGTCATCAAAAATCTGCTGCAATGAAAACAAAGTATTATGTGTATTTGATAGAAAGACTTCCAAAAACAAAAAACGTTTTACAAGATTACAGTGCAAAGAATAGGAAATATCCAGGAGACCTCATAACAAAGTTACTGTGATCAAGCTGTTTTGGCAGATAGAGAGAGAAAATCTGAAGGAAATTTTGAATAGGAAGAAGAATCTGATTTATTTTGAATCAAACGCAAGGAGGCGCTTCTTAAGGAGATGCCTTCTTTTTTTTGACAGATTGCAGAAATAGGAGGAATGCGTTATGGGCAGTATAGGAAGTATGAGTAAACCGAAAATGGGATTTTTAGCAGCGGCAATACAGTTTCCAGCGCCGATTGTAAACAGCAGAGCAGATATTGACAGACAGGTAGAAAGTATTGTAAAGGCAATTCATACAACAAAAGCAGGATATCCTGGAGTAGAACTGATTATTTTTCCAGAATACAGCACGCAGGGGTTAAATACGGCAAAATGGCTGACAGAAGAGTTCCTGTGCGACATTCCGGGAGCCGAAACGGATGCATTTGCAAAAGCATGTAAAGAAGAAAAAGTATTCGGCGTGTTTTCTATTATGGAAAGAAATCCTGATCCGAATAAAAATCCGTATAATACTGCAATTATTATCAATCCGGAAGGTGAAATTGTATTAAAATACAGAAAATTGTTTCCATGGAATCCAATTGAGCCTTGGTATCCGGGAGATCTTGGAATGCCGGTATGCGAAGGACCTGGGGGAAGTAAACTGGCAGTTTGTATTTGCCATGACGGTATGATTCCGGAGCTTGCAAGAGAAGCGGCCTATAAAGGAGCAAACGTTTATATTCGTATTTCAGGATACAGCACCCAGGTAAATGATCAGTGGATTTTGACAAATCGTTCCAATGCATGGCAGAATCTGATGTATACGATTTCTGTAAACCTTGCAGGATATGACGGAGTATTTTACTATTTTGGAGAAGGACAGATCTGTAATTTCGACGGTACGACCTTGGTGCAGGGAGACAGAAATCCTTGGGAAATCGTCACAGGAGAGATTTATCCTCAGCTTGCCGACAATGCAAGAAGATCATGGGGATTAGAGAATAATATTTATAATCTCGGTCATCGCGGATATGTTGCAAAGCCGGGAGGAGAAAGCGACGCAGGTCTGACTTATATCAAGGATCTTGCAGCCGGAAAGTATCGTCTGCCATGGGAAGATGAAATTGAGATTAAAGATGGATCTATCTATGGATATCCGACAACCGGAGGACGATTTGGAAAATAGAAAAAATTGTAAAAATTCTTCCTAAAAATTAAAAATAAAAAAGAAAGACCAAACCGATATATGTTTGAAAAGCCTCTTCCAAACTGATAAGCAAATAGAAAAAACTTATCAACTGGAAGGGGCTTTATGTATCTGAACGAAAAAGAAGTATTTCTTTTTTGTTTTATTTAACGGAAAAGGAGCATACAATAGAAAGTATGACTGCATAGATGATGGTATGAAAAACAGAAATATATTATGAAATTGAGGAATTTAAAATTAGAAAATGAAAATAAAACATGGTCTATTGCCACGTTTTTTTAATAATAGAAAAATCATAAAGAAAAATGCTCTAAGATTTAATAATTTTTGATAGATTTTTTGTGAAAAATTTAATAAGATAAAGACAGAAAAAAAGGCTTGATAAAAAGCTATAAAATAAATAGAGGAAAGGAAGAAATGACATGAAAACATTAGAAATTATGTTTGAGCAGGCACAGGATATTGTAAAGTTTGTAGACGCCATTAATCGATTTGACTGCCCAATTGATTTAAAAAGTGATGATTGTCTTGTGGACGCAAAATCTATCATAAGCGCATTTGCAATGTGCACGATCCCCAATATTGAGATGCAGATCCACGCGGAGGATTGTGAAGACATTATCGAAAGCGTAAGACCTTATGTAAAAATTAACAAAGAGTAAGAACGCAAAAGAAAAACTGCCCTAATGAGAAAAAATAACAGGGCAGTTTTTTGAAAAAAATATTATTCGGCAACGTGTTCCAGTCCCTGGCTTAAAATTGTGATTACATGCTCATCGGCAAGAGAGTAAAAAATGGTCTTTCCTTCCCTGCGAAATTTGACAAGATGATTTTGTTTTAATACTCTAAGTTGATGAGAAATGGAACTTTGGGTAGTCGAAAGAAGATTGGCAAGGTCTCCGACACACATCTCACTCTCTAATAAGGTCATCAGAATTTTGATGCGAGTGGAATCTCCAAAGACTTTAAACAGTTCAGAGAGGTCAAACAATTCTTCTTCAGTGGGAAGTTTATTCATGATAGTTTCTATTAATTTTTCGTCTGCATGGAGATATGATGGTGAAGAAGCAGATGATTTTTGAGATTCTTCTGACATTTTTGTCACCTCCTTCGTGTTCATTTTAAGTTTAACGGGAAATAAAAAAAAGTCAATAGAGTGTTTCGAAAAGTCAATAAAAATATAACGATACCTTATTTTTATGAGTTTTTAGATAAAATTTGTGATAAAATAAAAGAGATAAAAGAAGGGGAACTGATTTTTGAGGGAAATGAAGTTTTTAAGAAAATCAGAAAAATAAGAAATAGGAGGAAAAAAATATGGATATTTTTGAAAAGATGAATCATTTTTTTACAGAAACCGGAAAAGAAGTAGAACAAAAAGCACGAGAATTTTCTGATGCTATGAGATTAAATACAAAAATTCGGGATGAAAAGGCAGCGATCAAAGAGTGCATGGAAAAAATCGGACGTCTGTATTATGAAGAACAAAAAGGAAATGGATCGGGCGTGTATCAGGAGGCTTTTGAGAGAATTCATAAAGCAAAAGAGGCGATCCGACAGGCACAAAAGGAAATGGATGAACAGAAAAAAAGGACAACGTGTCAGAATTGCGGTGCATCTATGCAGAAAGAAGATCTGTTTTGCAGCAAATGCGGGACAAAAAGAGAAACAAAGGATTCAGATGATGAAGAAATAAAGGAAGCAAAAGAGAAGGTACAAGAACAGGAGAAAGACGACATCAGTACAGAGAAGATGGGAGAGTCGGAAACAGAAGATGCGGAAGAGGATACACAGGAATAAGCGTTTCTACTTAACAATAAAATGTACAAGATAAAAGTAAAGTTGTTTTTCAGAAACAGGAGGAAAAAAAGATGGGATTTTTTGAAAAACTGAGTAATACGATTAATTCTACAGGAAAAGAAGTAGAGCAAAAGGCAAAGAAGATATCTGGAACGATAAAGCTAAATGGACAGATTAAAGGACTTAATGAAGCGATTCAGGAATATCTGAAAACTGTCGGAGAATTGTATTATAAAAAACAGGAAGGTATTTCAGAAGACGCAGATATCCAAAATCTGTTCGATAAAATCAAAAAAAGCCAAAATGAAATCAAAAATGCTGAAAAACAGATTGAAACTTTAAAGGGAATTTATCGTTGTCCAAACTGCGGAGCCCAAATGCGTATTACAGACAATTATTGTATGATGTGCGGGACAAAACGAGAGGATACTGCTTCTATGATTGAAAATGCAACCGTAGATTCAGAAGCAGTTTTTACTGATATAGAAGAAAAACAGGAGGCAATCACAGAAAAAGAACTGGAATTAAAAGAAGACCAGGAAAATAGAGAGACAGATGAAATAACGGAAGATGAAAATGAGGAGGGAGAAGGAATCGATCTTTCCGAATTTGAAGATGGACCGGATCGTTCTGAAAAGAATCCATCCCAAGAAGAAGGAGAAGAAATAGATCAAGCTGAAGAGAGAGAAGACAAGGAAGAGTAAAAACATCAATAATCCGAAAAATGAGAGAACAGAAAGGAATGATTGGCTGTGAAAAAATGGATGGGACTGACAGAAAAGCGTGAACTTATCATTCATAGACTTCCGATAAATGGAGATCAGATTCTGCTAGTCCTTGCAGTAGTGATGGAAATTGGATATTTTCTTCCATGGTACTATGGAAGCGGTCAAATGGTAAATGGATTTCAGGCTTCCCTAAGTAATATGGTCTATTTCTGTACAATGCTGTGTCCACTTGTCGTCGGTGCCGTCTTTTGGATGGATGGCAGAAAGCGGTGGGGTGAGAAATATGGCTTGGCTTGCTGCTTTTCTGCGTTGTATTTCTTTCTTCTAGGTCAGTGCTTGATCAGCGCATGGGGAAAGGGAAACGAAACAGGAAAACTGATTTGGGTGTGTTTTCTTGGAGCGGTTGTTTGCACAGCAGTATCAGGAATTTCTTTCTGGCTCAATGATCAGGAACAAAAAGCGGGGAAGAAAAAAATGAATAAGTCAAAAACGAGAAAAATATGCAGAGAATGCGGAGCATTGCTGGAAACAAATGCGAAATTTTGCAGAGAATGCGGAAATGCGTATGAAGAGCCAGAACTTCCACAAGTGGTAGAAAAGGTGAGTTATTGCGCATATTGTGGAAGAAAGGTAGGAAGCTGCATTCAGTATTGCGTGTATTGCGGGACAAAGGTAGAAGAACATGCGATGTTTTGTCCATGCTGCGGTAAAAAGATAGAACGGCATCATTAGGAATAATTGGCATTGTTTTTACATAAAATGGGATAAAAAGAAGCAGCAGGTGAAAAGATGGCAGATTATTCCCGTTTTATCGCCTACATATATGAATATGTAAATGGGACGAAACAATATAATTCTGGATTTACAAAAGTAGAAGTAAGGAATGGAATTTGCAAGCTTCAGATTGTGTTGAAGAATACCGGACGGGAAAATAAAGTGAAGGTTTATGGACTAGTTCGGACACAAGGGTGGCTGTTGGGAATTTTTCTGGGAGAAGGACAAATTCAAAGACAGGGATTAGATCTTAGAATTATGACAGATTCACGGAAGATGGGTGGTTCCGACTATGAGTTCCGAAAAATTGCAGGGCTTTTTATTCAAGGAGCAGAAGGACGCACTTATGCGACTGCTTGGGATGAGGAGCCTCTTTTTTTAGAAAAATTTGTGACGGAATTACCGCAGGAACCTGTCTTGACTGCCGCAGAAACAGAACAGGAAAAAGAAGAGGAAATTTTTAGTGAGATCACATGGCAGGAAGAGAAAAAAGGTTCCGATGATACAGATATTTTAGAGGAAAAGAAAACGATAATAGAAGAGGGTCCTGAGACGGTTACGCAAAAGGCAGAAATACCAGATAAAAGTGAACCGAAAGGGAAAGAACAAGAAGAGAAAGAAGAACAAGTACTTGAAACTGAAAAAAGTGAAAGCCAAAAAATCAGAAAAGAATTGCAAGTAAGACAGAACGAAACAGAAAATAGGAAAGAACAAGAAGAAATAGAAAGTGAGCAAGAAAGCAGGCAGGGTCAAGAAAACCATCAGGCAAAGACAGAACATTCACCGGAAGAGAAAGAAGAACGCTGGCAGACGATCCTTCATTCTTATCCGAGAATGGATCCGTTTGAAGACGAAGAGATTTTTGAATGCATTCAGATTGCACCAAAAGATATTATGATGATAGACCAAAAACAATGGCGTTTGGGAAGAAATAGTTTTTTACTGCACGGATATTATAATTATCGCCATCTGCTGCTTGGGCGTACGGAAGACCAGAGATGGGTTTTAGGGATTCCAGGCATCTATGACAGACAGGAACATTTTGTGGCAAGCCGCTTTGGATTTCCCGGTTTTAAACCGACAAAATCTCCGAAAGACGGAGAACAGGCTTTTGGATATTGGTGCAGAGTATTACAGTAATGCACAGAAAAGAAGCTTATCCAGGGATTAGTCGACACCGCGCAGCTGTGCGTGAGGAATGGTTTTTTGGACAATGGCAAGATAGTGATGGAGTTCCTGCAAAGTACAGCTGTGCAGTCCGGGCACCAATACTCCTTGTGAATCTTTGTAAGATTGCAAAAAATATTGGCGGCATCCGCAAATCCACTGAGAAATTGCCTGAAAATCTTCTTCACAGTGCAGTTCCTTGACAACTGTTGTCCGAAATTCATAAGGGATGCTGCTATGCAGAAGAAAGGATACGGATTCTTCAATAGAAGAAATGGAAGAATAGCCGCATACAAACGGGTAGCGTTTTGGTGAGGATTTAATATCCATTGCCACGTAGTCAATGAGATTTTGAGCAACAAGAGATTTCAGCACGTCAGGACGTGAACCATTCGTATCTAATTTGACAAGATATCCAAGTGACTTTAAGCTTAAGGCAAGTTCTGGAAGATCAGGAGAAAGAGTAGGTTCTCCTCCGGTAATGCAGACACCTTCCAAAATTCCCTGTCTTTTTTTTAAAAAAGAAAAGATTTCTGCTACAGATAGATCCGGTTCTTGATCAGGAGAAAGAACAAGGGAACTGTTCTGGCAAAATTGGCAGCGAAAGTTGCAATGACCAAGAAATAAAACGGCTGCCGTATGTCCGGGATAATCTAAAAGGGTCAATTTATTAAAACCGTGTATTTTCATAATGAAAAGCTCCTTTTTGCAATCATATTAAAACAGTATCAATGAAAAAAATCAGTATTACAGAAAAAATGGAAAATATCATGCTATAATTTAGAAGACGAATGATAAAGCCAACTATCATTTAGTATACGGGAAAAAAAGAAATAGGGCAAGAGAATAGATCAATTAGAAGGAGCAGACAGATGATAACAGAAGAAAAATATATGAAACAGGCACTCCGTCAGGCAAAAAAAGCGTATATGCTGGAAGAAGTTCCGATTGGATGTGTCATTGTATATGAAGGAAAAATAATTGCACGGGGATATAACCGCAGAAATACTGATAAAAATACGCTGTCTCATGCGGAAATGATTGCGATAAAGAAAGCAAGCAAAAAGTTAGGAGACTGGAGACTGGAGGGGTGCACCATGTATATTACATTAGAGCCGTGCCCAATGTGCGCCGGAGCCATCGTGCAGGCACGTGTCACAGAGGTAGTAATCGGGAGTATGAACCCTAAGGCAGGGTGTGCCGGTTCTGTCTTAAATATGCTGGAGATGGACGGGTTTAACCATAAAGTCAAGGTGACACGTGGAGTCTGTCAGGAAGAATGCAGTCAAATGCTGACAGACTTTTTTCGGGAACTGAGAGAGAAAAAAAAGAAGCAGAAAATGGCAATTTGAGATAAAAATGAGAATCAAGTTGACAAAACGAAAAAAAAAGGTTATAGTTTAATAGCATGACGGTTAAAATATTGTTTAAACAACTATGTCATAACATTTCCGTGCAACCGGGGAGCTAGCGGTGCCCTGTACCTGCAAACCGCTCTAGCAGGGGTGATGCCAATCCCAGGGTCTTGCATTGTGAGGCTGCCCTTTATAAGTGGCGTTGACGTTTGGGTCTTACGCAACAGGAATCTGTGAACCGTGTCAGGTCCGGAACGAAGCAGCACTAAGCAGAACCTCTTGTGTGCCGTAAGGGTGCCTGGACTGAGTTAACTGTAGAGGTAACGCTTGTGGTGGAGATTCAAAGTGCGGCGCACGGATTAAAATAAATATGCAATAAAAAAGAAGAGACACTTGTTTTCTGGAAAAAAGTCCAAAACAGGTGTTTTTTTGTGCAAATTGTCAATATTTTGGGCATAATTACTTGCTTTTTTGATGTCTTTAATGATATAATAATACAATAATATAATAGTCATAAAAATAAATAACAGGAGGAAGGAAACTTGAAATTTCGGGATATGCCTTATCGACGTGTAGATTTTGAAGAAGTCAGGAGAAAATTCCAGAAATTGACGGAAGAACTTCAGAGTGCCAGAAATGGACAAGAGCAGTTTGAAATTCACCAAAGATATTATGAACTGACAGGAGAGGTAGAGACCTTTTCTACCATTGCATCTATTCGCCATGACGGTGACACAACAGATTCGTATTACAGAGAAGAAAATGATTATTATGACGCCTCTATGCCAGCGTATCAAGATATGGTACTTGCTTATCAAAAGATATTGTTTCAATCTCCGTACAGAAAAGAGTTGGAGCAGAAAATTGGTCAGGTTGCCTTTAAGAACATGGAACTTTCGTTTAAAGGATTTGATCCTAAAATTATTGGATTGATGCAGGAAGAAAATGCGCTTGCAACTGAGTATTCGAATCTCCTTGCCGGTGCTCAAATTGAGTGGGAGGGAGAGATATTGAATCTTTCTTTACTGACTCCTTATCTGCAAAGCGAAGATCAAAAAATCCGCAATAAGGCATATAAAAAATATACCGCTTATTTTGAGAGCGTAGGAGAAGAATTGGATCTGATTTATGACAGACTGGTTAAAAACAGAACAGAGCAGGCCAAAATTCTTGGGTATAAAAATTATGTAGAATTGGGATATTATCGAATGAACCGGAACAGCTACGGACCGACAGAAGTAGAGAAGTTCCGAGAGCAGATAAAAAAAGATTTCGTGCCTTTTGTAAAAAAGGTGCAGGAAAGACGAAAAGCACGCCTGGGGCTTGACAAACTGACACATAAAGAAGAGGGCGTTTATTTTCCGCAGGGAAATCCAAAACCGATTGGAACACCAGAGGAAATTTTAAAATGTGGTCAGAAAATGTACGGAAAACTGTCCTCTGAGACAAAAGAATTTATGGATTTTATGATGGAGAATGAACTTTTTGATGTACTGGGAAGAAAAACAAAAAGTGGGGGCGGATATATGACATATCTTCCAAATTATCATGCTCCATTTATTTTTGCCAATTTTAACGGGACAAGCGGTGACGTGGATGTAATTACACATGAATGCGGACATGCATTTCAGGGTTATCTTTCCGGTATGGATCCGATCAGAGAACACGCAGAGATTACAATGGAAACAGCTGAGATTCATTCGATGTCGATGGAATTTTTCACCAATCCATGGATGGAAGATTTTTTTGGAGAACGGTACAAAGATTTTCTGAACATGCAGCTGGAAGATGCAGTTATTTTTATCCCTTACGGTACAATGGTTGATGAATTTCAGCATATGATCTATGAAAATCCGGATATGACACCAAAACAGCGTCATGAGACGTGGAGAAAACTCGAAGAGGAATATCGCCCGTATCTGTCTTATGAAGATTCCTTTTTTGATGAGGGAAGAATCTGGCAGAAACAGAGACATATTTATATGTCTCCATTTTATTATATTGATTACGTCCTTGCACAGATATGCGCTTTTCAGTATAAAATCTGGATGGATGAAAATTATGAGGAGGCATGGAGAAGCTATTTAGAACTTTGCAGACTTTCTGCAAGTGATTTTTACGGAAATATGCTCAAAAAAGTAGGACTGAAAGTACCATTTGAAGAGGGTAGTATCAAAGAGATCGTAAATAAATTGGAAGTAAAATTGGCAGAGAGGATATGAAAAAATATACAAAGCAATATCGGACAGAAGAGACACGCGATAAAAAGAATAAAAAGAAACACACAGTGATCTATACGGGAGACTATTATGAAGTAAAAAACGAAAAAGGAAAGCGGGAAAACTTTCTGATTTCAGCGGCAGTTTTTCTGATGTTGCATTTTATGGCAGGATTTTTAAATACTTCAAGCAGCAGAGTTTTTTATGTGACACTTCCCTATGCCATTTTGTTTTTTCCGGGAGTTTACTTTCTTATGGGGTCATTTCGTTTTTGGCGTGCCGGACAGAAGATGGAAATTCCAACGTATGAAAAATCAATTGTTCGTATGCGAAGAAGTATCAACGGACTGCTTTGGGGGCTAGGATATCTGATCATTGCAGAGATCATTTTTCAGGTAAATGGGTTGTATCAAAAAGAGCTTGCCAGAGAAGAATTTTTGTGGGAAATGGTATTTTTAATAATCTGTGCGGTAAATATGGTACAGATTTTTAAAAATAAAAAAAGAATGGACATGATAGAGACGACAGTTTCTGGAGCGTCCCAAACTTAGAAGGAGGAATTGTAATATGAAGAGAAGTAAAAAAATTATGTCTGCTTTTCTGACAGGAACCATAGTAGCAGGAATGGCGGGAAGCATGACATATGCGGCAGAGGACACACCGCTTGTAGTAGGAGTGACAAACTTTAATGAGAAGTTTTCACCATTGTTTGCAGAACAGATATACGATCAGGATGTGTGCGACATTATCTTTCCATGGCTGCTGCCGCTTGACAGAAGCGGGCTTCCGGTATGGAACGGAATTGACGGAGAGACAAGAGAGTATAACGGAACAGAATATACTTATTACGGAATGGCCGATGTCACAATGACAAGAAATGAAGAGACAAACGAGACGATTTACAACTTTAAGCTGCGCGATGACATTTATTTTACAGACGGAGTAAATTTGACAGCAGATGATGTAATTTTTACACTGTATGCTTTCTGCGATCCAAGTTATGACGGAAATCAGACCTTATATTCCCAGAATATTAAAGGTTTAAAAAATTATCGAGCAAATTCTACGGCAGCAGAATCTGTGACGGACGAAAAGGTTGCTCAAACACTGGAAGAGATGCCGGAAGAACTCGAGGCACAGATTCAAAGCGAAGTCATTACACCGCTTTTGACATCTGAGATGAGCTGGGCAGAAGAGAATTATGAAGGCTACGATATGAGCTCGGCGATTGAACTGTTTGTGGCTTTCTATACTTTAGATGAAAGCTATGATCCAGGTGATAAGACAGAAGAGGAAGTAATCTCAGACATTGCAGCAATGTACGGGGCAGATTATGCAACACTTGGAGCAAACTACGGCGACGAAGAAACTTTGGCTTCTCAGGCAAATCAGGTTGCATCTGACTATCTGGTAGAACAGATGAGAGAAAGCGGAGAAGGAGAAGAAGTTGCTAATATCGAAGGAATTAAAAAACTGGGAGATTACGAAGTAGAGATTACCTTAAACGGATATGATGCGACAACACCGTATCGTTTAAATATCGGTGTCCTTCCTCTGCATTATTATGGCGATGAAAGCCAGTATGACTATGAAAACAATCAGTTCGGATTTACAAGAGGAGATCTTTCCAAGATGAGAGAACTGATGACGCAGCCTCTTGGATACGGACCTTATAAATTTGTAAAATATGAAAATAAAATTGTTTATCTGGAAGCAAATGAAGATTATTTCTTAGGCGCTCCAAAGACAAAAAATGTTCAGCTAAAAGAAACGGCTGACTCTGATAAGATTCCGGCTGTTCAGCAGGGTACTGCCGATATTTCTGATCCAAGCGGAAGCAAATCTGCATTCGAGCAGATCGGAGAGATCAATGGCACAGGAGAATTAAATGGAGAAATCATCAACACAGTTACGACAGATAACTTAGGATACGGATATATCGGAATCAATGCTTCTACTGTAAATGTTGGAGGAGATCCGGCTTCTGAGCAGTCGAAAAACTTAAGAAAAGCTCTGGCAACGATTCTTTGCGTATATCGTGACGTTAATATTGATTCCTACTATGGAGAGGCAGCAACCGTCATCGATTATCCGATTTCCAACACTTCCTGGGCAGCTCCTCAGAAATCGGATGCAGATTACAGACCGGCATTTTCTGTGGATGTAGATGGAAACGAAATTTATACAGATGATATGACGGCAGAGGAAAAATATGCAGCAGCTAAAAATGCAGCATTAGGATTCTTAGAAGCGGCAGGATACACAATTGAAAACGGAAAAGCAACAGCAGCTCCGGATGGCGCAAAGTTAAGCTATGAAATTATGGTAGGAGCAGACGGCAAAGGCGATCACCCAAGCTTTGGAATCATGGCAGATGCAAAAGCAGCTCTTGGAGAAATTGGAATTGAATTAAATATCAATGATTTAAGTGATACTTCTCAGTTATATGACAGCATGGGTGCTCATACAACTGAGTTGTGGGCAGCAGCATGGGCAGCAGACGCAGATCCGGATATGTACCAGATTTACTACAGCAATCAGCCAAGCAACCATTACTGTATCTCAGATGCAGCACTGGATGAGTTGATTATGGAGGCAAGAACAAGTGATGATCAGACATATAGAAAGAGTCTGTATAAAGAAGCACTGGAGATTATTATGGATTGGGGCGTAGAGGTTCCTGTATATCAGAGACAGAATTGTGTCGTATACAGCCCGCAACGTGTCAATGCAGATTCCTTCACAAAGGATTCTACGCCATTTTACAGATGGGTAAAAGACATCGCTTTGATTGAGATGAACTGATCACGGATTAAGTTATGAGAAACTGATGGTTTGGGCCCGCCTGTCGGGCCCAAATGTAGGTGAAACGGGAGGAAAAACGATGTCTGTTTTTCACCTCGCTTCACGTACAGGAAACAGAAAGGATTGGATATGAAAAAATTTATAATTCGAAGATTAGCACTGTCTGTGGTAATCTTATTCTTTGTTACTTTCATTATCTATTCCATTGAACGCTGCCTGCCATCTTCTTTCGTAGAGACAAAAGCAAGAACGATGTCAGAAAAACCTGGAGCAAAACCGTATAATGAGTTAGTAGATGAGTTAAATGCAGCATATGGACTGGATAAGACAATTATACCGGGATATTTTCACTGGGCCAGTCAGGCAATACGCGGAGAGTTTGGAGATTCCTGGGAGTGGAATCAACCTGTTACAGAAAAATTTGGAGAAGTTATATGGTATTCTTTTGCGGTCGGTGTGATTGCATTTATATTGCAAGTTGGAATTGCCGTTCCGCTTGGAATTTTGGCGGCACGAAAGCAGTACAGTAAAATTGACTATGGGGTAACAATTTTTGCTTTGATTGGGATTTCTTTGCCATCGTTCTTTTTTGCGACATTGCTAAAATATGTGTTCTCAATTAAACTGGGATGGTTCGATTTATACGGTGTTGTAGGGCGTATGCATGAACAGCTCAGTCCGATTGGACAAATTTTGGACATTGCAAAACATCTTGTGCTGCCGATCGCAACCCTCTTGATTGTTCAAATGGGAAGTCTGATGCGGTATACAAGAACGAACATGCTGGAAGTATTGAACGCAGACTATATCCGGACTGCGAGGGCAAAAGGACTTCCGGAAAGCCGGGTCATTAACTACCACGCATTTCGGAATACTTTGATCCCAATCATTACAATTCTTGCAAATCAGCTTCCGGGACTGTTTTCGGGAGCTTTGATTACAGAGACGCTATTCCAGATTCCTGGTATTGGATATACTTCTTATCAATGCCTGACAAAAGGAGATATTCCTTTTACAATGTTTTATATGACGTTTATTGCATTTCTGACACTGATGGGAACACTGCTTGCAGATATTTTGTACGCAGTTGTAGATCCTCGGGTGAGAGTAAATTAGGAGGGGAGAAGGAGTATGAAAAAAGAAGATACAAAAGCGGCAAATAAACATGTAAGCACTTCTACTTCCCTGGATGATGAACAGCGAGTAAAAGTACTTTCACCGGGAGCAATGGTAGCAAGACGTTTCTTTAGAAACAGACTTGCCATGGTAGGGTTGATTATTATAATCTGTATGTTCCTGTTTTCTTTTCTTGGAGGAATGCTTAGTCCATATAGAGAAGATCAGGTATTTCGAAAAACAGACAGTGTTTTAAAAGATTATGTCGGGACAACAAAAAACAATTCCTACCGTCTGATTCCTATGGAAGGCAAGACGCTTCCATCTTCTATCAGCGCAGGACTTGAAAGGGCGGTCAGCGCCGGTGAAGAATCTTTTGAGGCAAATGATACTACGTATTATCTGACAGAGGAAGGCGAAGAATTCTATTCGATTTTGGGAGGAAGCCAGATTGCAACGGCACTGGCTTTAAGAGGAGATTACAGATTCAACGAAAATGAAGGAACTACTCTGAGCGATCAGGCAAAAGAAGCAATCTCAGAGGCAATTGATAATGAGGAACCGACAGCAGAGGCAGATGGCGTGGAATATCAGATTTCTCAAAAAGGAAGACAGTACCAGATTTCCGTTGTAGAAGAACTGGGTATGGCAACCAAAAGAGTATTTTCAGCAGCGTCGGAAAACAACGAATTATCATACGATTTTCAGTTTGCTGTGGAAAAAGCGATCGATGCAGGAGAGAGTGAAGTAGAGATAGATGGCATCACGTATGAGTTGGACAGCGACAATGACGGAGAATCTGTCATGGTGTTCAAAGACGGAGAAGAATATGCTTATATTTCTTATTATGTAATGAACCTGATACAAAGTTCAGATTTTCTAAGCTTGGATTTGAGACGGGAAATTGAAAGAGCGGTAGCAGCAGGAGAGAGTTCTTTTGTATTTGCAAATGAAGATGGAACAGAAGAAACTTATCGGATTCAGTCGAGAGATAATCAGTATACAATCAGAAAATATACAGAGACTTATTTAAATGATACGTATGCATCTCCTTCCAAAGAACACTGGCTTGGAACAGATGGAAACGGAATGGATATGCTGACACGTCTGATGTATGGAGGAAGAATTTCTTTGCTGATCGGATTTGTCGTAATTGTCATTGAAATTGTACTTGGTATGCTGATTGGAGGAATCGCAGGATATTTCGGCGGATGGATTGATACCGTTTTGATGCGTGTCGTAGATATCGTGATCTGTATTCCGGCAATGCCGCTTTATTTGATATTAGGATCCGTCATGGACTATCTGCAAGTAGATCCGCAGCTGCGCATTTTTATGCTCTGTTTAATTTTGGGGTTAATCAGCTGGACCACAATCGCACGTATGACCCGCGGACAAATCCTCTCCTTAAGAGAACAGGAATTTATGATTGCGACGGAAGCGACTGGCATCCGTGTCAGCAGAAGGATTTTAAAACATTTGATTCCGAATGTAATTCCGCAGATTATTGTAATTTCTACAATGGAGCTGGGATCAGTTATCTTAATGGAGGCAACGCTTAGTTTCCTTGGATTGGGAGTTAAATTCCCATATGCTTCCTGGGGCAATATTGTCAACGCAGTAAATGACAGCTATGTGCTGACAAATTACTGGTTTGTATGGATTCCGGCCGGATGCCTGATTTTGTTGACAGTACTGGGATTCAATTTTGTGGGCGATGGTCTGCGTGATGCGTTTGACCCGAAGATGAAGAGGTAGGTGAAAACATGGGATTATTCAATAAAAAGAAAAATGTGAATTATATCTCTGGAAAAGAGGCAAGACGCATTTCCAAGGAAAATCGTAAAATAACGAACGAGATTGAAAAACAGAGAAAACGAAAACACATTCCGGAAGAAGAATATATGACAAAAATGAGGGATGAAAATAATGTTGTCGAGTTTGATAATGTTCAGACCTATTTTTTTACAGATGTCGGAACAGCAAAAGCGGTAGATGGCGTCAGTTTTGACGTCCCAAAGGGAAAGACAGTTGGAATTGTAGGAGAATCAGGATGTGGAAAATCGGTTACCAGTTTATCGCTGATGCAGCTGGTACAGCGCCCTCAAGGACAGACAGTAGGCGGAGAAATTCGTTTTCAAGCGGATGGAAAATGCTACAGTATTGCGAAAACGCCGACTTCTGTCATGCAGAAGCTTCGCGGGAATCAGATTTCGATGATTTTTCAGGAGCCAATGACAAGCTTAAACCCTGTATTTCGAATCGGAGATCAGGTAGATGAGGTGATCAAACTTCATAATCCGCAAATGACGAAAGAACAGGTCAAGGCACGTACGATAGAAATGCTTCAGCTGGTAGGAATCGCCAACTGTGAAGGTGTCTACCGCATGTATCCTCATGAATTGTCAGGCGGTATGAGACAGAGAATCTGCATTGCGATCGGACTCGCATGTGATCCAAAATTAATTATTGCAGATGAACCTACCACAGCATTGGATGTTACAATTCAGGCTCAGATTTTGGATTTGCTGCGTGGATTAAAAGACAGAATCAATTCCAGCATTATGCTGATTACGCATGATTTGGGAGTAATCGCAGAAATGGCAGATTATGTGGTTGTGATGTACGCAGGGCGTGTGGTGGAAAAAGGAACGGTACAAGAGATTTTTAAGAATCCGGCTCATCCTTATACAATTGGTTTAATGAATTCAAAACCTGTAGTAGGAAAAGAAGTCGAGCGTCTTTACAGTATTCCGGGAAAAGTGCCCAATCCAATCAATATGCCAAACTATTGCTATTTTAAAGATCGCTGTGAGATGTGTGTAAAGGCATGCGACGGAGCCTATCCTGAGGAAATCAGCCTTTCGCCGACTCATAAAGTGAGCTGCTACCGTTTTGCAGATCAGACGAAAAAGGAGGTAAAATAGGATGAGTGAACAGAAGAACATATCCTTGGAGAAAAGTACAGAGGATAATATTCTGGAAGTATCCCACCTGAAAAAATACTTCCCTATTAAAGGCGGTTTGCTGTCAAGAGTGGTAGGTCATGTCAAGGCAGTCGATGATGTCAGTTTTACAATCAAGCGCGGAACGACGATGGGACTGGTAGGAGAATCAGGATGCGGAAAGTCAACGACAGGGCGAACCATTTTACGATTAATTGAAAAGACAGACGGAGAGGTAGTATTCAACGGACAGAATATCTATCAGTTGGATAAAAAACAGATGAGAAATCTCAGAACAAAAATGCAGATTATTTTTCAGGATCCGTATTCCTCCCTCTCACCTAGACTTCCAGTGGGTGAGATTATCGGAGAGGCAGTCAGAGAACATAATCTCGTTCCAAAAGAGAAATTTGATGATTATGTAACTGAGATTATGACAGAATGCGGACTTCAGGAATATCATAAGGACCGTTATCCGCATGAATTTTCAGGCGGACAGCGTCAGAGAATCTGTATTGCCAGAGCTTTGGCGCTCAATCCGGAATTTATTGTCTGTGATGAACCGGTGTCGGCATTGGATGTATCGATTCAAGCACAGATTATTAACCTGTTAAAAGACCTTCAGAAACAGCATAGTCTGACGTATCTTTTTATTTCCCATGATCTTTCGGTTGTGGAACATATCTCAGATACAATAGGTGTGATGTACTTAGGAGGACTGGTAGAGACAGGAAATACAAAGGATATTTTTGCTCAGCCGCTGCATCCGTACACCCAGGCATTGTTCAGCGCGATTCCGATGCCTGATCCAGATTTAAAGAGAAATCGAATTATTCTGGAGGGAAGCATACCGTCTCCGGCAAATCCTCCGAAAGGATGCAAATTCCATACAAGATGCAGAAAATGTATGGAAAAATGTAAGACAGAAGAGCCGCAGCCAAAAGATATGGGCAATGGACACGTTGTCCGTTGTCATCTGTATGACTGAAAGAGAGAAAAAGCAGACTTGCGGCAGAGAAAAGAATAGAGGTGCCGAAATTGTCACGAAAAGAAAAATTTGAAGATGATGGAAGACAGATTGCAAATATGAATATTGAAGGCATGCCCTGGTATGACAAAGAGCGTGCTTTGCGGGAAAAAATGGAAGGCAATGTTCCAGGGACAATCAAAACAGAAAATAGAAAATCACCGCTGGATGAATTGTCGAGAAAAGAACGCTGGGTTCTGTATCGCAGCGTTTTGGCGGCCTGCCTGCTGATAGGATTGATTTTTGCAGGAGCGGCATTTTTATTTATTTTGTTCTGCGTCTATGTCTGGCTGTAAATAGAATTTATTTTATGATGTATTATGTATGTAATATAAAAGAGCTTCGCCGGTATTTGCCCGCGCCGGGAAAACGCTGCCGCAATAGCGGCTGCGTCCGGCGCAAGAGGTTTTTCAGCGGAGCTTTTTTTTGCTTTTCGATAAGTGAAGCAGAAATTTTTTTCTATGTTCTATTGAGTCTGCTCTGATTCTGAAATGTTAAGGATTACTTCCAGAGGAAGAGAAATTTCTTCTACCTCATCCCAGACATATGAGATAGTTACTTCAAATGTCGGGAAGGAAACCGTCATACTCGGAATGACAGATTCTATTTCTGTGGAATTTAAATTACTGGAATCAGATAACTCGGAGCGCATTAATTCTGTAATAAATTCACTGTAATCAAGTCCTTCAGCTTCAAAAGAAGTCTGGACGATGTTAAAGGTAGAATCGTCGATATAAATGGACAGGTGAAGCGTAACAGAATTTGCTATACCGATAGAATGCTTTTTTACAAAATCCAGATATTCTTCCTTTTCTGCATCGTCTTCAAAATAAAAATCATCGGTATATAGATCCAGGAAAGTGTCTATGAACAAATCGAGATTGAGATCTGCATAAGAAAAATCGCCTGTTAGTTCATAGCAGGAAATACCGTTGATAGTTACAGGATCTGGCGAGACCGTAAAAATATCGGAATAGTTTATGGAAGAATCGAATTTTTCAAATAATTGATAGTAGGTTTCCGGTTCATCTGAAATATCATCGGAAACAGCATCCGCAGAGGTAGCAAAAGAAGAAGGTAAAGAATCATGCAGTATATCATCGATTACTTGTTTTATGAGAGTTTCTTCTTCTTGTAAAAGATCTATCTGATCCCATTGTGCTGTACTGCTGTCATAGAGATAGTTCTGAAATCCGAAAATAGGAACGCGATAAAAGCAGACGGAAAGTTCTTCTTGTGTTCCTGGAGCTAAATATTTGATATTTGTGTCAAAATACATAGAACTGTCCTCTAATGCCTCAAAAACCGCATTCATACGAAAAATCAAAGAACCTGAAAGCGATGGGGCTGATTCTTCGTCGGAAGAATAGGCAAAATCCATGCTGGCGTTAAGAGCAGCCTCTCCATGGACAGAAGAATGATCCGTTTGAGCAGACTTTTCAAAAATTTCTTCTATGGTCAAGTCAGAATCAAAGCCTGTCAGAAGAAAAAAACTGCTGCTTAGTAAAAAAGCAGCGAAACACTTCTTTTTCATAAAATCCCTCCTTAAAATATAAAATGAATAGTGATGGATAACGTACATAAAAATCAGAAAAAACTGATCTGTTAAAAAATCCAAAAAGATTTTTTCCAAATTATTTTGTCCGGAATCAGAGTGTTTGAGAAAATGGAATAAAAATCAGAAAGGATATAGAATAAAAAAATCATTCGGAATTCCTGATCAAAAAAAGCAGATCAGGAATTCCTGTAAAATATCAAAAGAGACTGAAACGAACGCTGCGTGAAAAGATTAATTTAAAGCGTCAGACTCAGAAGATGTTGACTGTTCTTTGACATTTAATGCTTCCTGAGGAACCGTAACGGTCGGCAGATTATCGGTATCGATATTGATAGTAATCAAAGCAGAATCGAGAGAAAAATCAAAAGAAGTTTCTGCCGAAGAATCGGATTCCAGCGACATAGACAATTCTATCAGCTGACTTAATATAGACAGATCAGTCTCACTAAAATCTACCAGTACTTGGACAGGAAGATTCGTATCAACTGCTACATAATAAGAAATATCTATATTAATACCATCGAGCATATAGTATACAAGCAGCATACTTGTCTCATCCATATCTTGCATAGAAAAGAGAGTATCTATAAGCTGCTGATTTTCACTGAAAAGAGAACCGTCTATCGTAGAGGTTAATTCGTAGCAGGAAACACCATTGACTGTGACTGGCTGATCGGACAAGGTAAACTCCACATAAGAGGAAAGGTCAGAAAGATCAGAGGAAGAATCAGAAAAGTCATCTGGCAGATCGCCTGACAATAATCCTTTTAATTGGTCTAAAGTTTCCTGAGTGTCACTGGATTCTTCAAATTGATAAGACCAAGTACCAATGTTGGAGTCATAAGTGTAACTGTCGTACCCATCTTCGTTTGGGACAAGATAGATTGAGTTTGATAATTGCTCGGAAGTTCCCATGGAAATCATGCTCAGATTCATCAGTGTAGCAAAACTTTGATCTTGAGCGGCTTGAAATTCTATATTTCCGGAAATTCCCATTCCAACATTAAGGGGAATGGTATCTTCACCGCTTCTGGTGAGCATTTCCATATTCAGTAAAAAATCAAGACCCATATTAAAATCGAGAGAAGAAGCATTCGATATAGCAGCGGAAGCATTTTCTAATATAGTTTCAGGCGTTACACTACTGTCAAATCCTGTTAAAAGCATAAAACTCATACCAAGTATAGAACTGAGAGCCAACATTCTTTTCTTCATAATCTCATATCCTCCTAAATGAATTGATACTATTAATATATCATATTTATTTGAAGGATTCTATGAAAAATTAAGGGAATATTTTTAAGATTTTTATAATTTACAAAAAGAATTTTTTTTGACAGAAAGTAAGATAGGAATCTGCTTTTACAGATTTCGATTTTTTGGCGATTAAAAGAAGAAATTATGGGAATAATAAAAAAGAAAAAGAGACTGTTGGATAACAGGAGGATGTTTATGGAAATTATGGAATTGACAGAAGAAAATTTTGAACATTGTGTGCTTCAAAATGAAAAAACAGTGCTTGTCGATTTTTATGCCACATGGTGCGGACCTTGTAAAAAGATGGCTCCCGTATTAGAGGAACTTTCAAAACAAGATTCCACCTATCAGATCGGAAAAATCGATATTGACCGTCATCCGGAATTAGCACAGGAATTTCATATTATGTCTGTCCCCACGTTTCTGCTGTTTAAAGATGGAAATGCTGTGGGAAGAATCAGTGGAAGCAGACAAAAAAGAGAACTCGAAGAGTGGATAGATGAGACAGAAAACAAAAAATAAAGCGCTTTAGAGAAAATGAGAAAAAGGATTCTGCGACTAAAAAAGATATTTAGTCAAAGAGTCCTTTTTTACGAAATCAGAGAAAAGGAGAAGAAAAATATTTTGAAATTTTAAAGATTTTTGATAGGATAGAAAAAAGAGAGCTATTGATGCAAGAAAAAACGGGAGGATATATAAAAATATGACACAGGAAATGGTTACAATCTATAGAGAAGACGGAAGAAAAATGGGAATAGTATCAAGAGAACAGGCACACACAGAGGGATTGTGGCATGAAGTCGTTCATTGTTGGATTTTACAGGAAATAGGAAGACAGATATGGGCATATTTTCAACAAAGGGCACATACAAAAAAAGATTTTCCAGATTATTATGATATTGCTTCAACAGGACATGTAGATGCCGGAGAGTATCATAAAGATGCCGTTCTAAGAGAGATCAGAGAAGAGATAGGGCTTTCTCTTGAAAAAAAAGATCTGAGATATCTTGGAAATGTAAAAGAAACGATTGACTTTGGTCAGTTCCACGATAGAGAGATCGTACATCTTTATCTGTATGTTGCAGATAAGATTCCCGATTTTGCTCTTGGAGAAGAAGTAGAGCGCATGGTACGGGTAAAATTAGAAGATTACATAAAAAAAGAAAAAGGACAGATACAGGAAATTGAGGCATACAGTGTAGAAGGAGAAAAAATAATGATCCCAAAAGAGGCGTTTTGCGTGCACACACTGCCAGAAAAACTGATCGAATGGAACGATAACCATTCCATTAAAAAAAAAGAATCCGTAAGAAAAAAATAAAAGAGAAAAGAGAAGAAGATATCAGAAAGTTTTTTGGGAAATATCAGACACTTTAGAAAGAGAGGAACAATTATGAAAGTTCAGGAATATTTGCCTTTTTGGAAGAAACTGACAAAGGAGCAGCAGAATCGCTTTGAATATGCAATGAGAGAGAGAAAAGCAGCAAAAGGAACGATTTTACATAACGGATCAGAAGATTGTGTAGGACTGTTTATTGTGCAGCAGGGACAGCTGCGGGTCTACACCGTTTCAGAGGAAGGAAAAGAAATCACATTGTACCGGCTGTTTGAACGGGATATTTGTCTGTTTTCTGCTTCATGTATCATGAGCGGAATTGAATTTGATCTTGTTGTATCGGCAGAAACAGATGCGATACTGTATCATATTCCGCCTAAAGTATATCAGGAGCTGATGAGAGAATCCGCCGCAGTGGCAAATTTTACAAATGAACTGATGGCTTCTAGGTTTTCAAATGTCATGTGGCTGTTTGATCAAATTTTATATAAACGGCTGGATTCGAGACTGGCAGCGTTTCTTGTCGAAGAAATGGAATTATTGGAGACGAAAGAATTGAAGATAACACATGAAATGATTGCACAGCACTTAGGAAGCGCCAGAGAAGTAATCAGCCGAATGCTGAAATATTTTCAAAATGAACAGATAGTAAAGCTGGGACGAAACAGTATTCTGATTTTAGATGAAAAGAAACTGATGGAAGCGGCAAAAGAAAGTCTGAGATAATTCTAAATAGAAAGGATTCTTGTGACAATGTCACAGTCAAAACCTCTGTCACTGTATATAGTATAGGTAACAAAAAACATGAAAAACGTAAGAGAGGAGTAAAGAATTATGGCAGCATATATGATTAATAAAAATAATTTTCAGGAAGAAGTATTACAGGAGAGAGGAACAGTTGTGATTGACTTTTTTGCCCCATGGTGTATGCCTTGCAAAAAGATGTCTCCAGTGGTGGATAAAATTGCCCAGGAATATGAAGGAAGTGTAAAAGTAGGCAAAGTGAATATTGAGGAAGAACCGGAACTTGCCAAGGAATTTGGAGTTATGAGCATTCCGACACTGATCGTCATGAAAGAGGGAAAAGTACAGAAACGTTCCGTAGGATTGAAGACGAAAAAAGAAGTAGAAAAAATGATTCTGATATAAAAAGAACCTTTCAGCTTCGTATGGCATATGATAAATAAAAAAGAGATTATAGCTTATGGCATATGAAAATTATCAGGAGATAGTGGGAGTTATTCAGAATATCAGAAGAGCAGATTCCTGCTGCAATCAGTTGATTGAGTTAAGAGCAGAAGGAGAGATCGTTCAATTTACTGTGACATCGGACACTAAAATTATAGAGGATGTCAGATTGAGAAAAGGAATGCGAATTGCCGCATTTTATGATACGAGTTTGCCGGTTCCGGCAATTTATCCGCCCCGGTATCATGCTGAACTGATTACGGCATTACGAGGCAATCAAAATGTGACTTTAAAATATTTTAATGAAGATTTGGTTTCGGAAGATAACTCTCTTAGACTGAATATCAGTCCTCTGACAAATATGGTAACTTTAAACGGACAGCGGTTTACATGCAGTCCGCAAAATATGGAATTGTTAGTGTATTATACCAATACCACATTCAGTATCCCGGCAATGACGACACCGCAGAAAATTATTGTAATGTGTTCAATATAAAAATTCAGAAAAAGAAGAGAGTTTTTCAGGCAGTAAATTGTCTGAAAAACTCTCTTCTTTGTTGATAACGGAGACGATGGGATTTGAACCCATGTGCCCCGAAGGACAACCGCATTTCGAGTGCGGCTCGTTATGACCACTTCGATACGTCTCCAAAAATATCTGCGCTATATAGTATACCATAAATTTGAAAAAATGCAAAAGGTTTCTCAATTATTTTTTTGTATTTTTTTAAAAACTGTGAAAATAATACAATACAAAAAAATACGATGAAAAACAGATCTGATTTTCCTATCTACTATGACCATACACAATTCTGGAAGGCACTAGTCAATCCCAATCTGAAAAACGTTGTGGGAAAATGCGCAGAGATTCAGATAGGAAATTTTGGCGTTTATGCTTTAGACAGAATCGATATTAACGCTTAATGCCTTGTTCTAATTCCTGTGCCCACATCTGAAGATCGTATGCATTGCCGTCAAAGAGTTTTAAGATGGTTCCATAGGGAGCAGTGTCATTGGCAAAGGCGTTTGCTTCGTCTGTATCAACATGCATGGCAAGCCGGAAAGAAGGGCTGACACGGACAACGACATCGGCAAAAATAAGGGCACGCTCAAAACTTTGTGTAATGACAAAGACATCGTCATTGTCTTTTAAATTCATGCGGATTGCCTGATCTGGAGTCATATGAATATGACGTTTTGCTACAATCACTCCTTTTTCAATAGTAAGAGAAGTGTTAGGACTGATGAGTGTGCATCCAGGTGTTCCGCAGATATCGCCGGATTGTCGGATGATGCCGGGAATTCCCAGCTTTCTGGCATCAGTGATAGAGAGTTCCACCTGAGTATCGGAACGAAAAGGACCTAAAATAGCAACATTTTCAAAGCAGCCTTTTGGACCTTTTACAGTTAGGCGTTCTCCGGATAAAAATTGTCCTGGCTGACTTAATTCTTTTACAAAAGTCAATTGTGCGTCAGGACCGAACAGTTTTTCAAAATCCTGTTTCGAAATATGGATATGACGTGCGGATGTTTCAATAGGGATTTTGCGCGGCATAGATTTCCCCCCCTTATCGATTGGTTTTTGAATATATGATACTTGATTATAAAAAAGAGGTCAAGTGTTTGATGATGTACTGTGTCATAGATTTTGAAAAAACACGTAGTGGACAGAGCTGGATCAATGTCAGAAATACACGATTTCAATAGTGCTGATCCCGAGGGAAAAACAGAAAAAAGAAGAACCCCGGGACTTGTGATAAAGGCAAAATTATTATATAATAAGTTATCAACTATAATTAGAAAAAGAGGTGTTTCGAAACTAGGAAAAGAATAGGATTGTTGACTAGTGGCGGCGATTGTCAGGCATTAAATGCAGCAATGAGAGGGGTTGTAAAGGGTCTGTCTTTTAATTTACCGGAAGATCAGCTGGAAGTGTATGGATTTTCAAACGGATATAAAGGGCTAATCTATGGAGATTACCGTATGCTGACTGCAAAAGATTTCTCTGGAATTCTGACAAAAGGCGGAACAATTTTAGGATCTTCCAGACAGCCATTTAAACTGATGCGTGTGCCGGATGAAAATGGGCTGGATAAAGTGGAGGCAATGAAGCAAAACTATTATAAACTGCGTCTGGACTGCCTTGTTATTCTGGGA
The DNA here is from genome assembly GCA_944376425.1 of uncultured Lachnospiraceae bacterium. GTDB lineage: Bacteria > Bacillota > Clostridia > Lachnospirales > Lachnospiraceae > JAGZHZ01. The sequence continues at coordinate 130,490 of CALWCS010000182.1, forward strand.
GGAAACGGAACGCAGAAGACAGCAAATTTACTGCGGGAAGAAGGATTAAACATTATTCACCTTCCAAAGACAATTGACAACGATATTTGGGGAACAGACATGACATTTGGATTTGAGAGTGCTGTTAATATTGCGACAGATGCAATTGACTGTATTCACACAACGGCTTCTTCACATAATCGTGTATTTATCGTGGAAGTTATGGGACATAAAGTAGGATGGCTGACGCTTCATGCCGGAATTGCGGGAGGAGCAGATATTATTTTAATTCCGGAAATTCCATATGATATCAATAAAGTAATTGAAGCAATTAACAGAAGAACAAAGGCAGGAAAAGGTTTTACGATTCTTGCAGTTGCAGAGGGAGCTATCTCAAAGGAAAACGCTAAGTTATCCAAGAAAGAACTGAAGGAAAAATTAAAGAAGAATCCTCATCCGGCTGTATCTTATGAAATTGCAGCAGCTATTCAGGAAAAAACCGGAATTGAAGTGCGCGTGACAGTGCCAGGACATACACAAAGAGGCGGAAGTCCTTGTCCATATGACCGTGTTTTGACTACAAGACTGGGCGCAGCAGCAGCAAAACTGATTTTGAATAATGAATATGGCTATATGGTCGGCATTATAAACGGAAAGACGAAGAAAATTCCTCTGGGAGAAGTTGCCGGCAAACTAAAGATGGTATCCCCGGATGAACAGATTGTAAAAGAAGCAAAAATGATAGGCATCAGCTTCGGAGATTAAACTGCTCTTTAAAAGACATTTTGCCTTCCACGAAAATAGGAAAAATAGTAAAATCCCTGAAAATGAAAAAAATGACAGTGATTTAACATACATAGGGGATAGATACGAAGAAGAAAGAATAGGAGCAATATTAGGAGAAGCGACAAGATAGGAGAATCGTAAAATGAGCTATACGGCTTTATATAGAAAGTTCCGGCCGGATGAATTTTCAGATGTCAAAGGTCAGGATCATATTGTGACAACATTAAAAAATCAAATTACGGCAGGTCGGATCGGACATGCATATTTATTTTGCGGCACACGAGGAACGGGAAAGACAACGATAGCGAAAATTTTTGCGAAAGCGGTAAACTGCGAACATCCTGTAGACGGAAGTCCCTGTAATGAATGTGAGACATGCAGAGCGATTGCATCAGGGACTTCCCTCAATGTAATTGAGATTGATGCGGCATCTAACAATGGCGTAGATAATATCAGAGAGATTAAGGATGAGACAGCATATTCACCGACTATGGGAAAATACAAGGTCTATATTATCGACGAGGTCCATATGCTGTCAGTAGGAGCATTTAATGCGCTGTTGAAAACATTGGAGGAACCTCCCTCCTATGTAATTTTTATTCTTGCCACGACGGAAGTCCACAAGATTCCAGCGACCATTTTATCAAGATGTCAGAGATATGATTTTAAAAGAATTTCGATTCCGGTTATTGCGGATCGTCTGGAAGAGCTGATGGCAAAAGAACAGATTGAGGTAGAAGAAAAAGCAATCCGTTATATTGCCAAGAAAGCGGACGGAGGAATGAGAGATGCACTTAGTTTGCTGGAACAGTGCATTTCTTTTTATCTGGGGCAGAAACTGACTTATGACAAGGTACTGGAAGTACTTGGAGCAGTCGATACAGATGTGTTCAGCAGTTTTTTGAGAGAGATTTTACACGATGATGTAGTAAAAGTAATCTCACATCTGGAAGAGATTGTGATGCAGGGAAGCGATCTGGGGCAATTTGTAAATGATTTTACATGGTATATGAGAAACTTGCTTTTAATCAAAGCATCTGATAATATGGAAGAGATTCTGGATGTCTCAAGCGAAAATTTGGTTCAGTTAAAAGAAGAAGCCAGAATGATCAGACAGGATACCTTGATGCGTTTTATTCGGATTTTTTCAGAACTGGCAAATCAAATGAAGACAGCTTCCAACAAAAGAATTCTATTGGAAGTGGCACTGATTAAACTTTGCCGGCCTCAGATGGAAACCAATACGGAGTCGCTTTTGGAACGAGTCAGAAGACTGGAGAAAAAAATAGAACAAGGAATCATTCTGGAAGCAAATTACAGCAGTCAAGCCAGCGATCATCAGAATATCGCACAAAACAATAGATCAGATCCAGGCGAACCCATAGAAGAATCGGAAGTACAGCAGCCGATGGCAAAAGCAGTGCCGGAAGATTTAAAACAAGTGCAGTCTATGTGGAGAAGTATTGTGGCGATGACAAGCGGAAGATTTAAGGTAGTGCTTGCCTCAGCACAGATAAAATTTAATGCTGCATCAGAGGATGATAATCGTTTATATGTTGTATTTGCAGATTTTCTGGCGGAACCGTATATCGGCAATCAGGAAAAACAAAAAGAGCTGGAGGAACTGATTGAAAAAAAGATAGGAAAAAAAGTAGAAGTAAAGATGATTCTTCAGGAAGAGGAAGCTCTTACTTCAGACAATCTTTCCCGGATTAGTGTGGATGAAGCAATTCAAAAATTTATTCATACCGATGTAGTGATTGAAGATTTTTAATTTTAGGAGGAAGACAAATGGCAAAAAGAGGAGGATTTCCAGGCGGAATGATGCCGGGAAACATGAATAATTTAATGAAGCAGGCTCAAAAGATGCAAAAGCAGATGGAAGAAAACCAAAAAGCATTGGAAGAGAAAGAATTTACTGCTACAGCAGGCGGCGGTGCCGTAGAAGTGACAGTATCCGGTAAAAAGGAAGTTACAAAAGTAAAACTGCAAGAAGAAGTAGTAGATCCAGACGATATTGAGATGCTGGAAGATTTGATTATGGCAGCTACCAATGAAGCACTGCGCAAGATGGAAGAAGAGGCAGCTTCTACTATGTCAAAACTGACAGGCGGTCTTGGAGGATTAGGCGGAGGTTTTCCGTTCTGATGGACTATTACAGCAGTTATATCAGTAAGTTAATTGAAGAATTGTCAAAACTGCCGGGAGTTGGGTCAAAATCTGCTCAGCGCCTGGCCTTTCATATTATAAACCGTCCCATAGAGGAAGTTCAAGGACTTGCAGATGCAATTGTGCAGGCAAAGGAAAAAGTACGTTACTGTAAAGAATGCTATACTTTGACAGATCAGGAAATCTGTCCGATCTGTGCAAATCCAGCCAGAGATCATAGTACCATTATGGTAGTGGAAAATACGAGAGATCTGGCCGCATATGAAAAAACAGGAAAATTTAATGGAGTTTATCACGTACTGCACGGTGCAATTTCTCCGATGCTCGGCATTGGACCAAATGAGATTAAACTGAAAGAGCTGATGAAACGAATGCAGGGAGAAATTAAGGAAGTGATTATTGCAACGAATTCCAGTTTGGAAGGAGAGACAACTGCAATGTATATCAGCAAACTGATAAAGCCGGCAGGAATTAAGGTGAGCAGAATTGCAAGCGGAGTTCCCGTAGGAGGGGATCTGGAATATATTGATGAAGTTACACTTCTGCGAGCACTGGAAGGCAGGGTAGAACTGTAAGATGAGACCTGAAGATCTGAAAGACAGATTTTCAGGTTTTTTTCTCAGAAAACCTCTTTGAAGCTTTTGCATAGGATGATATAATAAAAAAGAACGTTTCCGGAAAGAAAACGTGATTAAAAAAGTTACGGAAAGAGAAGCTGTGAGATAACATTCAGAGGGAACAGCAGACTGGGAGAGAGAGACAGACCTAAAAATGTCATTCTAAGGCTGCAAAAAGAGAAGGATAACGACAAAGAGAACATGATTTCAAGAATAAGACTTGATCTTCCAGAGAAAAATCCGTATAATAGTGGCGCAGTTGAGTAATAGCCAGAACATGATAAGGAGAATGAACATGAACAAATTAGAGCTTCAAAAAGTTGCTAATGAGATTCGGAAGGGAATTATCACCGGTGTATATAATGCGAAAGCAGGACATCCAGGCGGTTCCTTATCCGCAGCGGATATTTTTACTTATTTGTATTTTGAAGAGATGAATATTGATCCGAAAGATGCAAAAAAGCCGGATAGAGATCGTTTTGTACTTTCTAAGGGACATACGGCTCCCGGATTATACTCAGCATTGGCACACAGAGGATTTTTTCCGATAGAAGATTTAAAAACACTCCGTAAGGTAGGATCGTATCTGCAGGGACATCCGGATATGAAAATGACACCGGGTGTTGACATGTCAAGCGGATCTTTAGGACAGGGGGTTTCAGCAGCAGTTGGAATGGCTCTTTCAGCAAAGATTTCTAAAGAATCTTACCGGGTTTACACACTGCTTGGAGACGGAGAAATTCAGGAAGGACAAGTATGGGAAGCAGCAATGTTTGCGGGAGCGAACCATCTGGACAACCTGATTATGATTGTGGATAATAACGGATTACAGATTGATGGAAAAGTGGAAGATGTATGTTCTCCGTATCCAATTGACAAAAAATTTGAGGCATTTAATTTTTATACGATTCAGTTAGAGGATGGAAATGATTTTGACCAGATCAGAGCAGCTTTTGAAGAAGCAAAGACCGTAAAAGGAAAACCGGTTGTCATAATCGCAAAGACTGTAAAGGGAAAAGGTGTCTCCTTTATGGAAAACGAGGTTTCCTGGCATGGAAAAGCTCCGAATGGAGAAGAATATGAAATTGCAATGGCAGATTTGGAAAAGGCAGGTGCAGCATTATGTCAGAAATAAAAAAGATTGCAACGAGAGACAGTTATGGACGTACTTTAGTAGAATTAGGAAAAAAATATGAAAATCTGGTAGTACTTGATGCAGATCTTGCAGCTGCTACGAAAACGTGTATGTTTCGCGATGCATTTCCAGACCGTCATTTTAACTGCGGTATTGCAGAATGTAATATGATCGGCATCGCAGCAGGACTTGCCGCAACCGGAAAAATTCCGTTTGTGAGTTCTTTTGCGATGTTTGCAGCAGGGCGTGCTTTTGAACAGATTCGAAATTCTGTAGGATATCCTCATTTGAATGTAAAAATAGCTGCAAGCCATGCAGGAATTTCTGTAGGAGAAGACGGAGCCACTCATCAATGTAATGAAGATATCGCTCTTATGCGTGTGATCCCAGGAATGGTTGTGATCAATCCGGCAGACGATATAGAAGCAAAAGCAGCAGTGAAAGCGGCAATAGAATACGACGGACCTGTCTATTTGCGTTTGGGACGTCTGGCTGTTCCGGTAATTAATGACCGCCCTGATTACCACTTTGAGATGGGAAAAGGTGTAGTTTTAAAAGAAGGAAAAGATGTGACAATGATTGCCACAGGACTGACAGTTGCAGCGAGTCTGGAGGCAGCCCAAATGCTGAAGCAAGACGGAATTGACGCAAAAGTAATCAATATTCATACGATTAAACCATTAGATGAAGAATTGGTTATCGCTGCAGCAAAGGAAACGGGAAAAGTGGTGACTGTGGAAGAACATTCTGTGATTGGAGGACTTGGAAGCGCAGTCTGTGAATGTTTAAGCGAAAAGGCGCCTACACCGGTAAAAAGGATTGGAATTTATGATGTGTACGGAGAATCAGGACCGGCTCTTGAATTGCTACATAAATATGGATTAGATGGTGAGGGTATCTACCGCCAGACAAAGAAATTTTTAGAGAAATAGATATCTCTAAGACGAGATGGATGATCAAGATGAGACTGCCGCATGAAACGGATAAAATAATTTACCGATACATGCAGCAATCTCATCTTTTTTATATGGGAAATATCGTCTTATGCGCAATAAACCAAATTTAGACAGCTCCTTTGAAGACTTTTGGAAGAAATCTAGTAGAACTGGAAAGAGCCGATGGTATAGGACACGTATTTGGCATCAGACAGGCAGAAGACATCTGAGAAGAAAATAAATTTTGGCAGGAAAGACAGATTCCTCTGGAGATACATTCTGCAAGTGTCATTACGAGCGAGAGGCGTGTACTTTGCAGCATTAGATGAGAAAAACGATTATTGACATTTACAATACCGGTGATCGAGATATCGCCTGCTGACTCGAGTGTTTTATTGACACCGGCACCGGGAGAGAGACTGCCGTGTGCGACGGTAATATACCCTTGGTGTTTTTTCGTGCCAAGCGATGCATCAATCGCAATTAAAAGACGGTCTGAATGGTTTTGCTCAATCGAATGAAGCGTTTCAGAAAGATTAAGAGCATGAACTGGATGTTGGAGTGTTCCATAAACAAAAAACTGATCAGACAGCAAAGAAGAGAGATGACTTCCGATAATAGGACCAAGACTATCTCCTGATACCCGATCGCTTCCGATACAGAGAAAGACGGGAGGCAGATGATTTTTATCAGAACGCTCCTGCAGTAAAGCAGTTAAATAAGAACCAAGAAAAAGGGAAGCATTTTCTTTTGCAGTGTTAATATAATAAGTTTCTTCGGACAAATTTGCATTCATGGTAAAATTCCTTCCTTGTTTTTCTAAAGTGTATCCAACTAAATAGAAAAATATTCAGAAAATCATAAAGAGAAAAGCTGTCGAAATATTTTTGGAACCGTGTCCATAAAATGATAAATTCTGCAAAGAAGGTATGGTAGAATTAGGACAGGAAAGGGGTGGACGGCTATGCTCGAAGTCAAATACAGGGAAGGATCGGCAGAAGAGGAAGAAGCAAAAAAAGAAGAGAGTGAAGAAGCAGAAGAGTTTGAAATTCCTAAAAATGTAAAGCAGATTGGAGAAGTAGAAAAAGAACGAAAGCTGTACATAGAAGATTATGTTATCACGTATCTTCAGCAGCTGACAAAAAATGCAGAAGAAACAAAGGCGGCATTCTTTCTGGGAGAAAAACGAGTACAGAAAGATTGCCATTATCTTTTTATCAGCGGAATATTAGAGGTAGAAGATACTCAGTTTTCACAAGAGCAGCAAAATAAAATAGCAGAAGAAAAACAAAAGTATTTCCCAAATTTAGAACTTATGGGATGGCTGTTTGCTGCACCAAATCAAAAACTGGAGTTAACAGTGGAAATGGAACAAAGACATAGAAGTCTGTTTCCAAAAGAAGATACCGTGCTTTTAGTCAGAGATTGCATAGAGCAGGAAGAAATTTTATTTTTAATGGAAGAAAACAGGCTGTGTGAGCAAAGAGGATACTATGTTTATTACGAGCAGAACACAGGTATGCAGGAATATTTAATGGAACATAAAAAGACAGAGTCTGTCGAAGAAGAGACAAAAGAAGAAAAAGCAGTACAAAGTTTTCGAAGGAAATTCAGAAAAAGACAGCAAGGAAAAGAAACGAGAACAGTAAGATGGGTATACGGTGCCAGCACAATGCTTGTTTTGACAATCTTAGTGATTGGGGTAACGATCATCAATAATTATGATAAGATGAAAAATGTAGAAAAAGCATTGAATAATATTTCAAAACAGGTGACAGATGATTCAGAAATAGAAGAGCTTCCAGTTTCAGCGCAGGCAGAATGGGAAACAGAAAGTGAAACGCAAGAAAGCAAGAGGCAGACGGAGACAACACAGACAGAAAAGAAAACAGAAGAGACAGAGACAGAAATAGAGACGGAGAGCGAAGAAAAAAATGAGACAGTAAAAAAAGAGACTGCTCCAGAAACAGAGAACGAACAAGAGGAGTCAGAAGAAATGGTACAGACAGAAGAAACAAAAGAAGCCTCTGCAAGACCGTCACAGGCAGTCTATATTGTGAAGAACGGAGATACATTAGCAGATATTTGTCAGAGGTATTATGGAAATCTGGAAAAAGTAGAAGAAATCTGTGAATTGAATCATATTGAAGACCAAAATGAGATATGGGTAGGAGAAAAAATTTTATTACCTTAGAAAAGCCTATGATATTGAGAACAAAAAATCTTTTTCTGATAACAAGGGTTGCCCCAAACTTTTGATGTTTGGTGTCCTACAACATTTTGAAATCTGCATGATCAGATTCCTTTTTTAGGCTTTTCGAGTCAAAAGTTCCTACTTTTCTGCATAAGTAGGAACTTTTGACCATGGTATTATTTTATGATATAATAAACGCACGGCAGAAGTTTCAGGCAGCATTCTAAAATTTCACAGACATCAGAAGAAAAAAGAGATCTGTGAAAAAGTAAAACGAAAAGATGAAAGTAGGAAGAAATGAAAGAAGAGAAAAGCATAGAAAGGACAGGAGAGGAAAGAGAAAAAGACGGCGGAAGCCGCTATTTTGATCATGTTGACGGGAAAAGCGATGAAATGCAGGATATGACGTATTGGAATCATCCTTTTTTACATAAAATCAAGGGAAAATTTGGAACATTTGGGAATATATTGAAAAGAAGAAAAAGAATCATAATTTCGATTGTTTTAATTTTAGGGATTGTCGGATATCTGATTTATAATAATATGAGAGTATTTGAAAGTTATGCTATTCTAGAAACCTCAGAAAGATCCGATGTCTCCTCTACAAAATTTATAGAAATGGACGGCAGACTTCTGAAATATAGTTCAGATGGCGTGGTATACATGGATAAAGATGAAACGTTGTGGAGTTCTGCTTATAGTATACAAATACCGATTGTAGATACGTGTGAGTCGATGATTGTAGTGGGAGAACAAGACGGGTCACAGATTTATATTTACGATACAGAAGGAGGACAAATCGGAAATTTCCAGACACTTTTGCCGATTAAAAAAGTAAAAGTTGCTTCTCAGGGAGTTGTAGCTGCAGTGTTGGAAGACGGAGAAGTAACATGGATTAATTTATATGATACGTCGGGAAATGAGATTGCTAAAAATCGGACAACAGTAGGGGAATCAGGGTATCCTTTAGATATTTCTATCTCACCTGACGGAGAGAAAATGATTGTCTCTTTTTTACGTATTACAAATGGAGTCGTGAATACAAAAACGACATTTTATAATTTTGGCGCAGTGGGCAGATCCAACACAAATAATGAGGTAAATAGCGAAATTTATGAAAATACTATTGTACCTAAAGTAGAATATCTCAGTAATACAGAGGCAGTGGCATTTCGAGACAACGGCTTTACTGTATTTGAGGGAAGACAGATTCCTGAAATCCGGGCAGAGGTAGAGTTTGATCAGGATATTATCAGTGTATTTTATGATGAAGATACTCTAGGATTTGTATTTCAGAGTGATCTTTCAGAGCATAGATACAAGATACAGCTTTACAATTTAAACGGCAGACAGACAATGGAGCAGTATATTGATGAAGAATTTCAGAATATTAAATTAAGTTCAGGGGAGATTATTCTGTATCATACCAATTCGTTTTCTATTTACAGCATACATGGAAGACAGATATTTAACGGAGAATATGAAACATCCATTGTGGACTTTATGAAGATTTCAGGATTTCGAAAATATCTGGTTATTACTGAGAACAGTATGGAACAAATCAGACTCAGATAGAAGGGGCGAAAGAAAAAATGAACATATTAACTATTATTATTGGATTAGTAGTTTTATTATTTATGGTGAGAGGCTATCGTAAGGGATTTATCAGAATGATAGCTTCTCTTACAACATTAATCCTTGCGATTTTTCTTGTCAGTATTGCCACGCCATATATATCGAGTGTCTTACGAGACCACACTCCAGTATATGATATGATTGAAGAGAGATGCGAGGATCTTGTAGAGAGCGGAACAGATAATATTAGCAGCAAAATAGAAGAATCGGAATGGATTGAAGAATTAAAGATTCCGGAATTTCTTCAGAATATGCTCAAAGAAAACAATAATTCTGTTGCATATGAAAAGATGAATGTAGAAAGTTTTGGGGAATATGTATCTCATTTTATTGCCACGATGATTTTGAATGTAGTCTCCTATATTGTGACATTCATTCTTGCGCTGATTTTAATTAAAATAGTAGTAGGAGCATTAGGAGTGCTGGCGCATCTTCCGGTCATCAACAGCATGAATCGTATTTTAGGTGCCTTGATGGGACTTTTACAGAGTTTGATTTTAATCTGGCTGTTTTTGCTGGTTGTTACGTTATTCGGAAGCACACAATGGGGAGATTATATTATGAGGATGATTAACGATAGCTCCTTACTGACGGCATTATATGACGCAAATATCTATATTGGAATTTTTGAAAATATTATGCAGTTTTTTGTTTAAAAGGTATTGACAAATGTATACAGAAATGGTAATATTTAGATCCACTGCTTAAAGCAGTGGATCATTTTAATTTATTTGATTTTCGATAAAAAAAGTATTGACAAAAAGTAATTAGAATGATAGAATAACAAAGTCGCATGTGAAGAATGAAAAGAACGAGAAAAAGAAAAAAATAAAAAAGTTCTTGACAAACACAAGATGATATGATAAAATAAAAAAGCTGTTGATGAGACGGCGAATAAAGAACCTTGATAACTGAACAGTAAAACAACCTTGAAAATTCGAAAGAGTAAAAGAACGTGTGAAAACACAACCTAAAACAGTAAGAACGGGAAAGATAGCCAAGTGTTATCATGACCGGA
>CALWCS010000183.1 GCA_944376425.1 uncultured Lachnospiraceae bacterium
CACTGACATTTGTAAAGATTTCTACCTGTGTCATCAATGCGTCGATCTCCGATCTCCACTCATCTAATTGCTGAATGCGGGATTCCGTTTTGGCAAGCTCATTTTGACGTTTTCGTTCCTGCGCCTGCTTTTCTTTTTGCTGCTGCCAGTCTAATTTTGTGTGGCTGATTGGTTCCGGCTGATCTTGCTCTATGGTTGACTTTGCATAGATTGCAGTCAGTTCTTCTTTTTTTTCGAGATAGTAATCATAATTTCCGATATAATTAACAAGAGTATTTCCGGTCAGATCCATAATACGCGTTGCTGTCTGATTGATAAAGTAACGGTCGTGAGAAACATAGAGTAAAGTTCCCGTATATTTGCGCAGAGCATTTTCCAGGATTTCTTTTGAGACGATATCCAGATGATTCGTCGGCTCGTCCAGAATCAGAAAATTTGCTTCAGAGAGCATCAGCTTTGCAAGAGAGACACGTCCTCTTTCACCTCCGCTTAAATTTGAGATCCTTTTAAAAACATCATCTCCGGTAAATAAAAATGCAGCTAAAATATTGCGGATTTCTGTGTTGGACATATTCGGATAAGTATCAGAAATTTCATCAAACAATGTTTTTTCCATATGTAAAACATGATGTTCCTGATCGTAATATCCGATTTTTACTTTGCTGCCTAAAGTGAAGGTTCCGCGATCAGCAGGCAAATAATCGTTGATAATTTTAAGAAGCGTTGTTTTTCCTGTTCCATTATTTCCGATAATTGCTACTTTTTCTCCGCGTTTAATAGAAAAATTTATGTCAGAAAACAACAGATGATTTCCAAAAGATTTTGTCAGTCCTTCGACGGTAAGCACATCGTTTCCGCTTGGATAACGAGGTTCCAGATGAATGTGAATTTCAGACTGAACCACAGTCGGTTTTTCTAAAACTTCCATCTTATCAAGCATTTTTTCTCTGCTTTCCGCACGGCGGATAGATTTCTCGCGATTGAAAGATTTTAATTTCGCAATCACTTCTTCTTGATGCTTAATTTCGCGCTGCTGATTAAGATATGCTTTTAACTCTGATTCCCGAAGCTGTTCTTTTTTTTGAGCATATTGAGAATAATTTCCAAGAAAAGTGGTTCCTTTTCCACCGTCTAATTCTAAAATTTTAGTGACGACGCGGTTTAAAAAATAGCGGTCATGCGCGACGATCAAAACAGCTCCGTTATAATTGAGCAGGAAAGTTTCCAGCCAGGCAATCGAATTCATATCGAGATGATTGGTCGGTTCATCTAAAAGGATAATATCCGGCTTAGAAAGCAGAAGTTTTCCGAGTGCCACACGGGTTTTTTGCCCTCCGGAAAGCGTGTCTACTTTTTTTGAAAATTCATCTTCTTCAAATCCCAGCCCCTTTAATACCCCGACGATTTCGCTTCGGTAGGCATAGCCATTGACACGGTCAAATTCACTGCTTAAACGGTGATAAGTTTCTAATGTCTCAGAAAGTGCCGTTCCGGAAAGAGAAGTCATTTCCTCTTCCAGACGGCGTAATTTTTCCTCCATCTCAATAATCGGACGTTTGACTTCCAACATCTCATGGTAGATGGTATTATGACTGGAAAGCGCCTGGTGCTGAGCCAGATATCCTACCGTCTTTCCTTTTGCGATGACGACTTCACCTTCGTCACAGGAGAGTTCACCGACAATAATTTTAAGCAAAGTAGACTTCCCTGCTCCGTTGATGCCGACAATGGCAGCCTTTTCACGTTCTTCTATATGAAAACTTACTTGTTTTAAAATTTGCTCTGTTCCAAAGGATTTTGAAATATGATTGCAGGCAAGTATCATAATCTGTTCACCAATTCCTTTCATTTTTTAAAAGATGACACTGCATTTATTATAACGGAAAATCTTTAAAAAACAAGCTTGTTTTTCAGAAAAATGGGAGATTTGTTTGACTTTGACGGTATAATTCGATATAATAAAATTATGTATGCGATGAGAGGATGGTTTTCGTGGAGGAAAAAGAAATTTCGAAGGCAGTGGTGAAGAGACTCCCGCGCTATTATAGATATTTAGGAGATTTGCTGGAGAGCGGCGTAGAAAGGATTTCATCGAATGAACTAAGCGACCGGATGAATGTGACAGCTTCTCAGATTCGCCAGGATTTAAATAATTTTGGCGGTTTTGGACAGCAAGGATATGGATACAACGTCAAATATCTCTATAATGAGATGGGAAAAATATTGGGACTGGACAGAACTTACCATATGGTAATTGTGGGAGCAGGCAATCTGGGACAGGCACTGGCAAACTATGTAAAATTTGAAAAAAGAGGATTCTGGATCAAAGGTATTTTTGATGTGAATCCGAAATTAAAAGGCGTGACGGTACGCGGAATACCGATTCGCATGATCGAGGAACTCCCGACATTTTGCAGGGAGCATGAAATTCAGATCGCAGCGCTGACACTTCCAAAAGATCAGGCATCTAAGATGGCAGATGTGCTTGTGGAAAACGGTGTAAGAGCAATCTGGAATTTTGCACATACAGATCTCGATGTGCCCGAAGATGTGATTGTAGAAAACGTACATCTCTCAGAAAGTCTGATGCAGCTTTCTTATAAGCTGAGTCATTACGACAAAAATCGTTAGAAAGAATACGAAGTGTTTTTGCTGTAACAAAAGGGCAGAAAAAGACAGAAGGATGCTGCAAAGAGAAAAGAATGCTTTTGCAGCATTTTCATTTCTTGGGAACAGGTCTGCCAGCTTTTGGTTATGGATGATACAACCGATTTTGGAAAGAAGGGGAGAATATGAAATATCTCTTAAACAGTGAGCAGATGAAAAAGATGGATTTTGCAGTGATTCATGAGGTGGGAATTTTGTCCGCAGTCTTGATGGAACGGGCGGCACTTGCCGCCGTAGAAGTGCTGGAGAATCATTTTCCATTAAAAAACGTGCTGGTGGTATGCGGATCGGGAAATAATGGGGGAGACGGGTTCGCAATTGCAAGACTGCTGCATCTGAAAAAGAAAAAAGTCACGATTTTGTTTGCAGGAAAAGAGACGTCCTGTACAGAAGAGACGGCTCTTCAAAAGAAAATTTGTGAAAAATATCAGATCCCGATTTGCAGGAAGTGGGAGAATGATGAATATACTAGTATAGTAGACGCTCTGTTTGGAATAGGACTTTCCAGAGATGTGGAAGGGTCGTACAGAGAATTGATTGAAAAGATCAATGCACATCCGGCAAAAGTACTTGCCGTTGACATTGCTTCCGGGATTTCAGCCGATACGGGAAATAAAATGGGAGTGGCCGTCAAGGCGGATGCAACCGTTACCTTTGCATATGAAAAGATTGGTCATATCTTATATCCGGGAGCAGAATATTCGGGCAGGATTTTTTGCAGTGATATTGGAATTGGACCGGAAGGAACATCGCAACATCTGCCAGCTTGCTATACATATGAACAGAGTGATCTTTCGCGTCTGCCAAAAAGAAGCCCTTATTCCCACAAAGGGACGTACGGCAGAGCCTTACTGATTGCAGGAAGCCAAAATATGAGCGGTGCGGCATATTTTTCAGGCATGGCTGCCTACCGTACCGGAACCGGTCTGGTGCAGATTTTTACAGAACCCTGCAACAGAAGTATTCTCCAGCAGCTTTTGCCGGAGGCGATTTTGACAACGGAAGACTGGCAAAAGGCAGATCAGAGGAAGATAGCTGAGAAACTGGACTGGGCAAATGCAGTGGGAATCGGTCCGGGGCTTGGAATCTCAAAGGAAAAAGAAGGAATTGTCCGTGAAGTGGTCAGAAACGCGCGCAGACCTCTTGTCATAGATGCAGACGGTCTTAATCTTTTAAAAGATCAGATGGAAATCCTGAAACAAAAAGAGGGACCTGTGATCTTAACGCCGCATATTATGGAGATGGTCAGAATCAGCAAAAAGCCAAAAGAAGCAATTTTAAAAGATTTAATAGGAGCGGCAAAAGATCTGGCAAAGACATACGGCGTAATCTGTGTCTTAAAAGATGCGAGAACAATTGTCACAGACGGAGAAGAAGTGTACATAAATCAGAGCGGAAACCACGGAATGGCAGTAGGAGGATCCGGAGATGTGCTTACCGGAATGATCACAGGACTTCTCGCTCAGAAGATGGAACCGTTCGAAGCAGCGAAGCTTGGCGTTTATCTGCACGGGCTTGCAGGAGACGAAGCGAAAAAAGAAATCGGAGCTTATGCCATGACAGCATCAGATTTGGTAAATCAAATAGGAAAAGTCCAGAAAAAAGAAGAATACAGGAGAGAACAATGAGACAAAATAGCAGAGTGTATGCAGCCATCCATTTGGATGCAGTCGAAGAAAATTTCAGACAAATGAAACAAAATTTAAACCCGGGAGTCAAAATGATTGCAGTGATCAAAACAGACGGATATGGTCACGGAGCAGTTCCGATTGCTCATTTGACAGAACCGTATGAGTATGTCTGGGGATTTGCTGTTGCAACAGCACAAGAAGCGTTCACACTGCGAAAAGAGGGGATTGCAAAGCCAATCTTGATTTTAGGCTACACATTTGAAGAAGACTATGAAGAGATGGCAAGATTACAGATTCGTCCGACCATTTTTCAGTATCCTACAGCCCAAAAGTTTGCCGAGGCGGCAAAACATGTACAGACAGAGGGAAAAATTCATATTGCCCTGGATACGGGAATGAGCCGGATCGGGTATGAAGATACCTGGGAAAGTATAGGGGAAATTCAAAAGATCGCCGCGCTTGACGGAGTAGAAATAGAAGGGATTTTTACCCATTTTGCGAGAGCAGACGAGGCGGATAAAACGAGTGCATACGCACAGCTTAAAAGGTATGAAACCTTTATCAAAAAGTTAGAAGAAGCCGGAATCTGCATCCCTTTCAAACATTGTTCCAACAGTGCGGCTATTTTAGAGATGCCGCAGGCAAATTTTGACATGGTAAGGGCGGGAATTTCTATTTATGGAATTTATCCGTCAGAGGAAGTGAAAAGAGACCGGGTCGTGCTAAGACCGGTGATGGAATTAAAAAGCCATATTGTATATATAAAAACGGTGAAGGCAGGAATTCCGATCAGCTATGGAGGGACTTTTGTGACGGAAAAAGAAACGAGAGTCGCCACGATTCCGGTAGGATACGGAGACGGATATCCGAGAAGTCTCTCTAACAAAGGCTGGGTACTGATCCATGGAAAAAAAGCGCCGATTTTGGGGAGAATCTGTATGGATCAGTTTATGGTAGACGTTTCAGAAATTCCGCAGGCGAAAGAACTCGATGAGGTAATTCTGATGGGGGAAGGGCTTTCAGTAGAAACATTAGGAAAACTGTCCGGACGTTTTCCATACGAATTTGTCTGTGATATCGGCAGACGGGTTCCGAGAGTTCTGGAAGGAAAATAGAAAATAAAAGAAAAAACACACAAGACGCATATCGATAAAAAATCTGGAAACAATGAGAGAAAAAGAAGAAAAAAATCGGAGTGTGAAATGTGTGATTATTAAAAGAGGGGATATTTTTTACGCAGATCTAAGACCAGTCGTAGGGTCTGAGCAAGGAGGCATCCGACCGGTTCTGATTATTCAAAATGATATAGGCAACCGGCACAGTCCAACAGTGATCTGCGCGGCGATCACATCGAGAATGAATAAGGCAAAACTGCCGACACATGTAGAAATCGAATGCAGCAGATGTGATATCGTCAAAGATTCTGTCATTTTACTGGAGCAGCTGCGCACGATTGATAAAAAAAGGTTAAAAGACAGAGTGTGTCATCTGGACCAAGAATTGTTACAGCAGGTAAATCGTGCTTTGGAGATCAGTCTGGAGCTGACTACATAAGTCTGCAGGGCAGTTTGAACAGAATCTTGACTAATGAAGGGGAAAATGTTATATTTTCTAGTGTTATGTATAATTTACCAAATTTAGCTGATAAAAGGAGCTAGAAATATGGATGGTAGTGATAATCCTGCTGTGGGGCTGCTGCTCTTGCTTATCTTGGTTTGGATCAATGCAATTCACTATGGATTTGGAGCGGCACTGCAGGAAGTCAGAGAAAGCTGGCTGGAAGAAAAAACAAAAGAAGGCGATCATAAGGCAAAACAGCTTCTGGAATGGAAAACAAATCCTACTGTGCTGACGCAGACAATTTATGGAGTCTGCGGATTGTCCTATCTGCTTTTAGGGACTGTGCTGACCCGCTGGGGCGGGATCGGATTTGACAAAATACTGCAAAAGACAGGCGGCAGTACAGAGTGGCTTTACTGGGGAAGCAGAATTATAAATCTTTTCCTTGCCTTTTTTATCATGGTCTCTTTTGGATGGATTGTTCCAAAGATTCTGGCGATTCATCGTCCCAAAACATGGGCAATACGATACTATAAGGTAATCAGCAAAAGCATGATTGTGATGAGACCGTTTACGTATCTGATTTCGGTCTTTTCCAATCAGATTGTTAAGCTGTTCGGAATTGATCCGAGAAAAATTCGAGATGACGTGACAGAAGAAGAAATCATTTCCATGGTCAATGAAGGTCATGAACAGGGAGTTTTTCTGGCAAGCGAAGCAGAGATGATTCAAAATATCTTTGAATTTGGAGACAAAGAGGCAAGAGATATTATGACACATCGCAAAAACATTGTTGCCCTCAACGGAGAAAAAAGCTTAAATGAAAATTTGAAGTTTATGCTGGAAAGCAGTTATTCGAGATTTCCGGTTTATTTGGAAAATATGGATGAGATCATAGGAATTGTCCATCTCAAAGATGCGATGAAAATACAGATTTCAAGCGAGCATGGAGAGGAACCGATCA
>CALWCS010000184.1 GCA_944376425.1 uncultured Lachnospiraceae bacterium
GATATAGAATTTGATGTAAATGATGTGCCGGATACGGTGACAATCAATAATTTTACGATTGGTTCTCGTTATATAACGGATGTTTTAGATATGGATCCATATGAACTAGCTTGTGGATTCCAAAAAGATGTGCTTATTTTTCATGGGGATGCAGATCAGATTGTCGATCTAAGCTACTCTGAAAGAGCAGCCCAGATGTATCCGTCCGCAGAGCTAGTTGTCGTAGAAGGCGGCGGACATGGATTTTTCGGTGATGCGATGCTCGATGAAATTGAACAGAGTGTTGCCTTTGTTCAGGCAGAAATGGAAGAATAAAAAGAACAGATATAGAAACGAAAGACGATATTTTAAAACAAATAAAGTAAGGCAGACGGTGGGTTTGCCTTATTTTTTTGTTCAAAGAACGAAAAAAGCATTATTTCATATTTAACGGCACAAGAAATGAAAATTTCGAGATTACCTTCATAAAATAGAAAAGAGAAAACTGCAGGAGAAGGATATGGGAAACGAAGCAGTTAAAAAAGAAAGAAGCGTAATAGAAAAGAAAATTATGATTAGACTGGCAGAATGGATGGAACGGGAAAAACTGCTGACACCTGATGAAAAAAGAAAACTACAGATCCTCATAGAAAAAGAAGAGATGATTCCATGATTCGGGCCGTTATTTATGCCAGATGCAGTACAGAAGAAGAAAGTCAAAGAGACGCTTTGGCAAAACAAGTTGCGCAGGCAAAGGAATGTGTAGAGAAAAAAGGGTGGCTGCTGGTAGATTCCTATGTAGAAAGCTGTTCTGGAACAAGTACAAAGGGAAGAATACAGTATAATCGTCTGTATGAAGACCTGCAAAGAGATAATTTTGAAGTAGTTGTGGTGAAATCTCAAGATCGTCTGATGAGAAATGTCAAAGACTGGTATTTGTTTGCCGACAGACTTTTGACAATGCAAAAACAGCTTTATCTGTATATGGAGCAGAAGTTTTATTGCACAGACGATGCACTGCTGACAGGAATAAAGGCGATTTTGGCAGAAGAGTATAGCAGAGAACTCAGCCAAAAAATGAATCATGCTCATCGTAATCGCCAGAAAAACGGCGGAGCAGTGATTCTTACTTCTAATACGTATGGATATCGCAAAATGCCGGATAAAAGTGTGGTGATTATGGAAGAGGAAGCAGCGATAAAAAAAAGAATGTATGAGCTGTGCGCGGCGGGATATGGATGCAGAAGGATTTCTCATATTTTGCAAGAAGATGGAATTGTCAACAGAAAGGGAAAATATTTTTCAGATTCTGATATTCTTAGAATGATCCGAAATCCAATCAATAAAGGAACCGTTGTAATGAACCGGACTCATTATGATTTTGATTCCAAAACGTTAATAAAGATTCCAAAAGAAGAACAGTATGTCTATGAAGACAAAATTCCGGCAATTGTATCAAAAGAACTGTGGAATCAGGCAAACCAAGCGATAGAAAAGCGAAAAGAAAAAATCCAAAAAGAAGAGAAAAAAGAAAGTGCGAGACAAACTCAAAGAGGAAGAAACCGGGGAACTTACCTCTTTAGCGGAAAATTATTCTGTGGTTTTTGTCATCAGCCGTATTACCGTTGTACTCGCAAACAATATAGAGACAAAGAAAAAATTTATGAATGGAAATGCAGATGTTATCTAGAGAGAGGAAGGCTGTCAAAAAACAAAGAAGAAAACAAGACGAAAGAAGATTGGACGGCAGAGCAAAGAGGATGTAACAATATTTACTTAGAAGAAAAAAAGCTTACGGACTTGCTGGAACAGATTTTTGAAAAAAGAAGCAGTATAGACAGGACAAAGATTTCACAAAAAATGTTACAATTGTCAAAAGAAATACTGATGCAAAAAGAAAAAGACTTTAGAATCGAAGAGGAAAGAAAAAAAGAGGAGTACATTCGACAGCAAATGAATAAATTAGTAGACAAACTGTTAGAAGGAGTAATTTCTGATACGATTTACCAGGAAAAACAAAAAGAATTGGAAGATAAAAGAAAAGAGAGCATTGAAAGAATACGAAAGATGAAAAAACAAGAAACAGTTTTTCCTCAAAAACGATTTTTGGCAATAGAACAGTTTTTAAAAGACGAAAACCAGATACAAAAAGCACAAGTGGCACAGAGATTAGAAGAGATAGAAAAAATTGTGATCTATCCTTGTTACATGGAGATTTGGTTCAAAGAAAAAAAAGAGACAGAAAGAAAGGAAAAACAAGAAGAAAGTGAAAATTCAGTTGGTTTTTTAAAAATAAATTATAACAGTTTTTTTCAATATCAAAAACAAAAAGAAGAAGAGAGAAAAAAAATACTGGAACAAATTAAAAAACAGCCGCAAATTACGGCAAAGCAGATTGCAAAACAGCTTAATATAGGAATTTCGAAAGTACGTTATCAGATGGAAATTTTAAAAAAACAAAATCGTATTTATTTTGAAGGAAAAGGAGGAAAAGGACGGTGGAAGACACCGGATGATAGAGGAGAAAACAGAATGGAATAAAAGTTGTTTTTAGGGAAATAAATTTTTAGAATAATATCATATGAAGAGAAAAAAGAGAAAAAATATAATAATTAAAAAAGATTTTGACTGGATTTTCTTTCTAATATATGATAAGTTAAGGAGGAAAGATCAGAAAACTTTTTACTATATTGATAAAACACAGAGAAAACAGTATGAAAAGATCGGAGGCAAAAAGATGAGTGAGACAATGGAGAAAATCTTAACAAGAAGAAGTATTCGAAAATATAAACCGGATGCGGTTCCACAGGAAATTTTGGATCAGATTATAAAAGCTGGAACATATGCAGCGACGGGAATGGGAGCTCAGTCTCCTATTATTATTGCAGTAACAAATAAAGAACTCAGAGACCGGCTGTCGAAAATGAATGCAGAAATTATGGGAGTTTCCGGTACCGATCCGTTTTACGGAGCACCGGTTGTATTGATTGTACTGGCTGACAAGACTCGTCCGACATATCTTTACGATGGAAGTCTTGTGATGGGGAATCTGATGCTTGCCGCTCATGATTTAGGAATCGGAAGCTGCTGGATTCACAG
>CALWCS010000185.1 GCA_944376425.1 uncultured Lachnospiraceae bacterium
ATATGAAGCAATTCCGGTTCCTGTAAAAGATACATGGGGCGTACTGATGCGCAAAGATTCTCCCTTAGCTCAGAAAGAAAGCATTACCCCAGAGGATTTGTGGGATAAACCTTTAATTATTTCTCACGCAGCAGGAACATTTTTACAATGCCTTAGAAAGATGTTAGAAGCAGAGGAATCAACTCTGTCTACCTAGTCGCTATATGCGGCTGGATTTCTTCTTTAAACAGTTAGCCCATATTCTAAAGGGCACCGAATATCTTTTTCCAACTTCGGTTTATACATTGTTACCATCTCTTTCTGCACTCTATTATAGTAACTAAACTTTGCAAAAGCCAGCTACTATTTGGACTGCTGACCCTGATGTGAGGATTTACACTGTAGCATAATTAGACTCATCAGGACAACATGCAGTCCAATGTAAACTATGGAGATTGTTGCAAAAATGTGACAATCTCTTTTTTGTTATATATCTTTATAGAAGAAATGGAAAGTATATTGACACAATGTCGAAATAGGTATAAAATTACGAATATCGACATTGTGTCGAAATATAAAATTAGGAGAACTTAAAATGAAGAAAAATGTTGGTTCACAATTAGCTTTATATCCTATGCCAGTAACTGTAATCGGTGCTATAAATGAAAAAAAACCAACATGGACACTAGTGGCCCATGTTGGAATTATCGGTCATGACCGTGTACTTGTCAGTCTGGCTTCCGCTCACTTTATCAATGGATTGATCAAGAAAAACAAAAAGCTGTCTATTAGCCTCGTGAATGAGACAATGCTTCCAGAGGCAGACTATGCTGGTTCTGTCAGCGGAGCAAAAGAAGATAAATCCACACTGTTTGAATATGAAATAGGCGAAAATGGAACGCCTATTATTGCAAATGCCCCACTTACAATGGAGTGTTCTGTGGCAGACGTTTATGAAACAAAGGGATTTGAGAGTTTCATCTGTACGATTGACAGTACTTATGTAGAAGAGGAATACCTGAATGAAGCAGGAAAAATCAATTATCACACAATGAAACCTGTTTTGTTTGAGTTCCCGACATATGAGTATCTGAAAACCGGCGATGCAGCTGGAAAATGTCTTTCTTTCAAAAAAGAGGAGCAGAAATAGGAGGTTAGCATGGAAAAAATGGAGTTGCCTAAAATTGCATTAGGAACGTGGTCATGGGGTGTTGGTGCCGCTGGGGGAGATCAGGTGTTTGGAAATCATCTTGATGTAGATCAATTACGTCCTGTCTTTGAAACAGCTATGAAACACGGCTTTAATCTTTGGGACAGTGCGGTTGTCTATGGTATGGGAGCGTCTGAAAGAATACTTGGAACATTTACGCAGGAATATCCTCGTGAAAATGTGATAATCTCGACCAAGTTCACTCCGCAGATCGCAGGAGACGGCGCAGACCCGGTTGACAATATGTGCAACGGAAGTCTGGAGAGATTTGGAACGGATTATATTGACATATACTGGATCCATAATCCTGCTGATGTGGAACGCTGGACACCTTTTCTGGTTCCGCTAGTGAAAAGCGGTAAAGTAAAACAAGTAGGGGTATCAAATCACAATCTTGCTGAGATAAAAAGAGCGGAAGAAATACTTTCTGCTGAGGGTATACATATCAGTGCCGTACAAAATCATTATAGTCTATTGTACCGTTCTTCAGAAGAAGCAGGCATTTTGGATTACTGCAAAGATCATAACATTACCTTCTTTGCCTATATGGTATTAGAGCAGGGAGCATTAAGCGGAAAGTATCATACGAACAATCTTCTTCCGGCAGGAAGTCAGCGTGGTGAGATGTACAATCCTCTGATGCCGCAAATAGAAAAAATTACGGAGGTTATGAAAGAAGTCGGCAGTAAATATCATGCTTCTGTTTCTCAGATTGCTGTTGCATGGGCAATTGCCAAAGGAACAACACCGATTGTTGGAGTAACAAAGCCGGAGCAGGTAAATGATATAGCAAAAGCAACGCAATTTGCTCTTTCTCCAGAAGATATGGAGTGTATCGAGCAAGCAGCCTTAAATGCAGGCGTAAATACCAGAGGCTCATGGGAACATGAAATGTAGAAGGAATTGGTATGCCAGTTATTACGTTTGAAGCTCCAAAGTGGTATGCAAAGTCTTGAATTGTTGATTTGAAATTCTGCCTCTGATTATCGGCTGTACCGCAAAAATGTCAGAAACCGTATCTGCTGATACAGCACAAAGCACCACAACATTAAGATTGTGCTTTTCTATGGTTCTAACATATGGGAGTATACGAAATTAGGGCACATAAACGATTTGAGTTATAGAAGAAATACAGCCATTGCTAAATGCTGACAGTATAAATTTAACAATTTCTCTTGCTGAATCATTTGACGTGGTGTCGAAATAAAGCTATAATATACCGCAAAGAAAATTATTCAGAGAGGGGAATGGAAAATGCCAAAGGGTTCAGAGGAATTAACAAGAGCAAGAAAGCAGGAAATTATAGATGCTTGCGCTTCCCTTTATGAAACTATGAGTTTTAAAGAAATTTCAATAAAAGAAATAGGAAAAGCAACCTCTTTAGCCCGTACTGCTATTTATCATTATTTTCAGACGAAAGAAGAAATTTTTCTGGCATTGCTCCAGCAGGAATATCAACTTTGGAATCATGATTTACAAAAACTGTATGATACTTATGAAAAAATATCTGCGGAAAATTTTGCAGAAGAATTGGCTCATTCTTTAGAAAAGAGAACACGGCTTTTAAAGCTTATGTCCATGAATCATTATGATATGGAAGGCAGCAGTCGCATGGAAAATCTCATTGAGTTTAAATCTGTATATGGGACTTCCCTGAGAATCGTAGCAAGTTGTCTGGAAAAATTTTTCCCTAAGATGTCAATGAGGGATATTCAAAATTTTATTTACACCTTTTTCCCATTTCTTTTTGGAGTTTATCCTTATACAGTAGTCACTGATAAACAGAAAAAAGCTATGGATGAAGCAAAGGCAAACTATGTCTTTTTGTCATTATATGAAATAACGTACACTTGCGTTATAGAATTGCTTAAAAACTATAAATAGGGATGATCCTTGCCCGAAGCAGAATTTCATCAGAATAGAGATTGCCGATACCCGCAGCAATACTTTGGTCGGGCAAACACTCTTTGGTTGTCTTTTTTCGTTTTCCAAATTTGCTTTGCAGATATTCGGCGTTGCACTCGGCAGACAGCGGCTCTAATCCCAATTTACCGATTCCGCTATATGTATCTTCTTCACCGAATTAGAAGATATATTTTGTCCCGTAATGGCTTTACAAAATTCATCTGCTGTCGGGTGTGAAATAACCTCCGGGCGATTGACGGTGACTTTTTCAATTGTAAGTCCTTCTATCTGCGGCTCCATCACGCTTTTGATTGTTTCTCTTTCAGGTAATTCAGGCATTCTTTGCACCCCCTTTTCTCGCTGATTTTTTAATTTCACTGTGGTAGAAATAGTTGGCGATCACAGGTGGAGCGCCGAAAGGACGGCTCATACTATCGTCATTCGTCACATAATCAAGACCGATTTCAGAAGCATATTCTCTCATTTTTGCGTCAAGCATTTCCCAATATCTGCGGTCATTTCGGTTATAAATATCTTGATATAACGGCAGGAGAGCAGGATATTTTTCTTTGATATCATCCATAATGACCGCCTTGTAGCTGCCACGCAGATTGAGGTTTTCCAACCATATCAAATTGCATTGCTCTCTTGTCTGTTCAATAATCGCCTTAACATCGGTAATACCGGGAAAAATCGGGGAGATAAAACAGGTAGTCCGAACGCCTGATTGATGAAATGCTTTCATCGCGGCAAGTCTGCGTTTGATAGACACCGCTTTATCCATATCGTTTTTGAAAGTTTCATCAAGCGTATTAATCGACCAAGATACACGAGAGTCAGGGAATGTTTTTATTAAATCCAAATCCCTCAAAATCAAATCCGATTTTGTGGCAATGGAGAGCTTTGCTCCGCTGCCTTGCAGTTGGGTCAGCAAGGCTCTTGTACGTCCATAGATTTCTTCCTGTGGATTGTACGGATCTGTCACCGAGCCGATAAACAATTCTTTGCCCTCATATTTTTTCGGGTTTTTGATTGTATTCCAATACTTTACATCTATAAACTCGCCCCACGGTTCGGGATGGTTTGTAAACCGCTTCATAAAAGAAGCATAGTAATATTTACAAGCGTGGGTACAGCCGACATAAGGGTTGACCGAATACTCGCAAACGGGCAAATTGGATTTTGTTATTACATTTTTTACTTCAATTTCTTTTATAATCATTTCCATCTTCCAAAGCGTATTTGTTTGTCTATATCGGGCTTATATTGCTCTAATTGCGGCTCTTCTGGATTTGCGTAACCAATGCCGATCAATACGGGTATCATATAAGTCGGCGGTACTTTCAGTTTTTTCTTAACGATGTCGTGTTCTTTATTCAGCGGTATCCGCATAGAGCAGGATAGCCCTTCTGCCGTTGCCGCCAAAAAGATATTTTCTATCACGCACCAAATCGTGGCAAAAGGATTTAACTTTGAAACATACTCGCCGTTCAATTCTTTTGATCTGAATAAAGGAATAATGACATACGGCGTTCCTTTCAGCATCGTATACTGTTTGGGCATAGCGTAACCGTACATTTTTTGCCCCAATGTAATCGGGTAGGGTCGGGGCATATTCAGATACTTGTCGGCATCGAATTTATCCGCAATCGCTTTGGCTTCAGAAAAAGCGTATTCTTTTTCTTCATCGGTTCTTAAAACAATAAACTGCCAATTACGGTTATGGTTCCAAGTGGGGGCTTTGTTTCCTGCTTCCAAAATTCTTTTAATGACCTCAAAATCGACTTCCTTTTTTAAAAATTCTCTTGTCGTTTTCCTTTTATTAATTGCTTCGTAAAGTTCCATAATTTAATCCTCCAGAAAAATATTTTCTACCACACACCAGACAGATGCAAAATTATTCAATCCATTGACAGCCGTCGCATGAAAAAGTCCCGTACCCACTCTAAACAAAGGGATAATCACATATGACGCATTGAACGGCATGGTATATTGCCTCGGCATAGCATAGGCATACATTTTTTGAGGTACTGTTCCCACAGCGGAAACAGCGTTATTCTCTTTTCATTCCCGCACAGTATGCCGCTTATTGATAACCTCATAGAAATCCATATTTTAGTCCTCCCCGATCTTACTGAATTTTTCTTTCATGCAATGAGAAAACAGCGTTGTCAAACGCACAAGCTCCGTAATATCCTCTGGGAGCAATTCAGCCATAGCAGATATCTCAGCATTGGCCGCAGGCGGAATGATTTTCCCGGCATAGTCTTTGCCTGATTCTGTAAAACGGACGATTTTATTCCTGCGGTCTGTTTCGAATTCTGTCAGGGAAACATACCCCTTTTTCAAGAATTTCTTGATAATGGCGCTGACTGTCTGTTTGGTGGCAGAAAGCCGCTCGCATATATCCGATTGCAGACACCCATCAGGCGCAAACCAAATAATATCTAATACAAATAGCTCCTTTGCTGTCAGACCGTGTTTTCTAGCATATAACTCATAGGCTGCGAACTGAATATCCCTTAACTTACAGTATTGATTGACATACGCTCTTACTTCCTCTCGTTCCATAAAAAGCCTCCTTATAATATCAGACTGTCTAATATTTGACTAAATTGTAGCACAAACGCTTTTCATTGTCAATCGGAGTACTAACTCGTGTAATGCTCTTATCGGCGAAAAACTTACTATAAACGAAAAAAACAGAGCAGATAAGGAAGTATCCCTATCTGTTCCATTCTGCTATCATATGGATCACATCCGTTATAAATCTTTACAAACACAACGACCTTCATGCCTTTTATATCAATAAGCATTTCCCGCTTGTACTTCTGGCAGTAGAGAAAAAGTTTTTTATTTCCATGGCTCATTCAAGCATTTGATTTTTCGGGCAATTTCCTCAATGACCTGTATAAAGCATTCATCGCTCTTACCTGTCGGATCAGGAAGTCCCCAATCATCGTCAAATGCTCTGCCGATATATGGACATCCAACATCGCACCCCATTGAAATTGCAATATCAGGCGTTGGGATTTTATCAATCGTCTTGCTGTATTGACTTTGTTCCATATCGATTCCGTAAAGCTGTTTCATAAGCCGCACAGCGTCCTGATTGATTTGCGGCTTTGTTTCTGTTCCGGCAGAATAGAAATCAAACTGATCTCCCGCCAAATATTTTCCAAGTGCTTCTGCAATCTGACTGCGGCAGGAGTTATGCACGCAAATAAAAGCTACCTTTTTCTTATCCATCGTTAAAACCCCAGTTTGTGCAGCAGGGCGACTACATCAGCGGCTTTCAAAACCTTGCCCATAGCGACAGCCTTTTCATTGACAACAAGAGCAGGCATACTCATAACGCCATATTCCATTACTTTCTGCATATCGGTAATAGATTCGACCTCTATGGAAAGTCCCATATCCTTTACCGCTTGTTTCGCATTCTCATACTGTTCGTGGCAGGACTTGCAGCCCGTCCCTAACACCTTGATACAGCAGATTTCACCCTCTTTTATTTCGGGGCAGCAATCGCTTGTAATGCCGTCTGCTTCGCCGGCAGAACAACCGCAGCTACAAGTTAGAGCAGGTGTTTTCTTTTCTTCGTCCTTTTTCTTTCCAAAGTTGAATAATGCCATAATGATAACCTCCTAAATTATACGATGAAATATTGTATTGCATTGAAGAAGTAACCCACAACGATAATACCGACAGCACATATTCCTATGAAAATACCGAGCAGTTTCGGTTTGACCGCTTTGCGAAGCATAATCATCGAGGGGAGCGAGAGCGTTGTAACGCCCATCATAAAGGAAAGAACAACGCCGAGCAAAGCACCCTTTGCCAGAAGCGCCTCCGCAATCGGAATTGTACCAAAAATATCCGCATACATCGGAATACCGACTATTGTAGCAAGAATTACACCGAACGGATTGTTGTCGCCAAGCGTTTTGACAATAAATTCTTCGGGAATCCAGTTGTGAATGATAGCCCCAATGCCCACGCCGATCAAAACGTAGGGCGCAACCTTTTTTGCTGTTGAAACGACCTGCTCCCAAGCATATTTCATACGGTCTTTGAAATGCAGTTCTTCTTGCGGGACATCAATAGAGTGACCGTTTCGGATATATTCTTCTACTTGATTTTCAAGATGCAGTTTTTCGATTAAAGTACCGCCGCTAACAGCAATCACCAAACCGAGAATAACATACAAAACGGCGACTTTCCAGCCGAAAATGCTCATCAGCAAGACAAGACTGCCGAGATCAACCATCGGAGAAGAAATCAAAAAGGAAAATGTAACGCCAAGCGGCAAACCTGCGCTTGTAAATCCGATAAACAGCGGAATAGAGGAACACGAGCAGAATGGCGTTACCGTGCCAAGCAGAGCGGCGATGATATTTGCCCCTATTCCGTGAAATCTGCCGAGTATTTTTTTGGTTCTTTCGGGCGGAAAATAACTTTGAATATACGAGATCATCAAAATCAACACGCCGAGCAGTACCA
>CALWCS010000186.1 GCA_944376425.1 uncultured Lachnospiraceae bacterium
AAGAAGAAAAAAGAACATTTTTTCTATCACAGAAAAGAACCTGATGCGATAACATGCAAACATATTTTTTATGACGGAAACGTTTCCTGATAAAAAAATCTTGGAAATTGCCATTTATGATCTTAGGATTTACCATTGTTTCTCCTTATCGTCTCATTATAATAAAAGTATCTAAAACATCTGCAGATGAAATTGGAAGAGACAAAGAAGGGAGAAGAAAATAAAGATGAAGAAAAAACTAGTAACTGTATTTATGGGAATTTGCATCGGCACATTAGGTACTCTGGCGGTCCCTGCTTTTGCACAGGAAGTCGAGATTGGACCCTCAGTCGATGCAGAGAGCATCTTTGATGCAGACGGTGCTATCGTGATTGGAGATACAGGAATGATTTTGGCAAAGGACTATTCCCAGATGAGCGAGGAATGCTGGGAACGTCTGAGTGAGGATGCCGGATACAGAGAAGATTTAAATGCTATAGGAATGGATGCCGGAGGCTGGGTAGAATATACCCTGAATGTACAAGAAGCAGGAGAATACAATATGCTGTTCCGCATGTCTTCTACATCCTACAGTAATGTTGAAGTCAGCGTGGATGGAGAACTTCAGGAGACCATTGATTTTGAATACAGTACGGGACATAGATTAAACTGGAAAAATACAGGCAAATATACCGTTTTTCTGCCAGAGGGCGTACATACACTGCGGTTCCAGATAGACAGCAGTACGACTTATCTGGAATACATTTATCTAAACAAAATAGAAGCAGACAGCATTGCCCAAGGTGTTGAAATTACAATGGCAGATGACAAAGAGACGGCAAGAGGAATGATGATAGATTTTGACGCAGCTGTGTTAGGAGAGTGTGTCGATCAAAGAATTGAGTCATGGTATGTAGAGGGAGCAACAGACTCTTTTATGCTGGAGGACGGAAGATTAAAGATTGGCGTTTTGGAAGAGTCGGATGAAATTACCCTTGTGGCAAGAGCAAAACAGGCAGGAGAAGACGGCGAGCCTGTAGAAGGACGATACACCATAGAAGTGACCGATGTAGAAGAGACCGACAATACGAGACTGGCAAAAGAAGTAGCGCATGAAGGAATGATTCTTCTGAAAAATGAAAAGGATGTGCTTCCGCTAAAAGAGGATGAGACGGTAGCATTGTTCGGCATTGGTCAGCTCGATTATGTAAAAGGAGGAGGAGGTTCTGGAGAAGTAACGGTTGCATATACCAGAAATATTCTTGAGGCGATGCAGGCAGAAGAAAAGAAAGGCAATATAAAACTTTATGAGCCTCTGGCAGAGCTGTACAAAGAGCAATATTATGACAATCAGTCCGTAGAAGAACCACAGATCAGCGATGAGATGATGGCGCAGGCAGCACAGGATTCAGATACGGCCGTTGTTGTGATACGCCGCTATTCTTCAGAATCTACGGACCGCACCGCAGAAAAGGGTGATTATTATCTAAGCGATGCGGAGGAAGAACTGCTTAGTCGTGTCAGAGAAAATTTTGACAAGGTAGTTGTTGTCTTAAATAACAGTGGAATGATGGATGTTACTTGGCAAGATCAGGTGGATGGTCTTCTTATGACGTATCAGGCAGGAAGCGAAGGAGGAACAGCAATTGCTGAGGTATTGACCGGGGAGGCATATCCATCCGGAAAACTGACAGATACGCTGGCAAAATCGTATGACGCTTATCCGGCATCGAATAATTTCGGAGAGCCAGACGGCGATGCAGTAAATTATGAAGAAGATATCTTTGTCGGATACCGTTATTTTGAAACGATTCCAGAGGCATTAGATCAGGTAGAGTACTGCTTTGGGTACGGATTAGGTTACACAGATTTTGAGATAGAAGTCGGAGAGGTGGAAGTAGTAGATGACAAGATTGTAGTCAATGCGACTGTAACAAATGTAGGCGAAAGCACAGGAAAAGAAGTAGCCCAGGTTTATTTCAGCGCGCCTCGGACGGAATTGACAAAGCCTGCAGTGGAATTGGCAGCTTTTGCAAAAACAGAAGAATTAGAACCGGGAGAAAGCCAGACCTTGGAATTGTCATTTGCAATTGAGGATATGTCTTCTTATGATGATACGGGAGTGACAGGGGCGAAGTCGGCGTACGTACTGGAAGCAGGAGAATATCAGGTGCTTCTGGGCAACAGTGTGGATAACGCTCAGGAAAATCCGGTGTTTACTTATGAAGTGGAAGAGTTGACAATCACACAACAGCTGACGATGCAGCTTCAGCCGGCAGACATACAGAATGCACTGACAAGACGGCTGACAGAAACTGGGGAATACGAGGAGATTACGTATGAAGGAATTAATACAGCAGATGCTCCGCAAATAGAAGAAATACAAGAGGTACAGCCTGAAGAAAAGATCATGTTTGAGGATCTGAAAGAAAATCCGGAATTTTTAGATGCATTTTTATCACAGTTAAGCAATGAACAGCTGATTCGAATGTCATACGGTGCAGGAAACGGACAAAATGTCATTCCAGGAGGAAATACCAGCGTGATGGGAGGACTGGAAGAATTTGGTATTCCTGCAGTTCAGACGGCTGACGGACCAGCAGGTATCCGCCTGACAGGGATTTACCGTACCGCATTTCCTTGTGAAACGCTTCAGGCAAGTACGTGGAATGAAGAACTGATTGAACAGGTAGGACACGCTGTCGGAGAAGAGGCAAACGAAAGCGGAGTTGTCGTATGGCTTGCGCCGGCACTGAACATTCACAGAGATCCTCTGTGCGGAAGAAACTTCGAGTATTATTCGGAAGATCCTCTGATTTCCGGAAAATTTGCAGCGGCAATCACAAGAGGAACACAGGCAGAGGGCGTAGGAATTACACTGAAGCATTTTGCAGCAAATAACAAAGAAGGAAACCGCAAGAATTCAGACAGCCGTGTTTCCGAGCGTGCCATGAGAGAAATTTACTTAAGAGGCTTTGAGATCGCAGTGAAGGAATCGGATCCATGGGGAGTAATGTCTTGCTATAATCTTATAAACGGAGTACCAGGCAGCGAAAGATATGACTTGCTCACAGAAATTTTGAGAAATGAATGGGGCTTTGATGGTTTAACCGTATCAGACTGGAACAATACGCATTCTCTGACAAATGAGATCAAGGCGGGAAATGATGTAAAAATGCCAGATGACGGTTCTTGTGCAGAACAGGCTTTGGCAGATCTGGAAGCAGGCGTTATCACACGGACAGAATTAAAGAGAAATGTAGGACATCTGATCGAGCTGATCTTAAAGACGAATTTGGCGGACGCTGAGGAAATTGCAACGTTATCTGAAACAGAAGCAGTTGAAAGTGAGACAAATGCTGAAGGAGAGACAGAAAGATACGAGGAGTCTTATGCATAAAAAATAAAAATTATCGGCAGAACATTTCAATGGAACATTAATTTTCGGGACAAATCAGCCGAACGATACTGAAAAAATTTGTTGATTTTCGTAAGAAAAATGAAAAAAGAGAAGAAAATTCAAAGAAAGTATGGATTTTCTTCTCTTTTTTTATTGGTAAATGATAAAATAAATTATACGCAAAAAAGAGTAAAACAGTGTATACTGGTCTGTAAAAACAAACCAAAAAAGATCCATATTCGTTGATTTTGCGAAAGGAGGAACGAATCATGGACAATGATAAGGAAAGTATACGGCAGCTTTTAATAGAAGTTTTAAAAAGACTGGATGATGCACAAATTGCTGCAATTATTGAGGACCTTGGATGGGAAGAGCCATATGGAAAAGCGCTTCGAAATATAGTACAGGAGCTTGATGAGAAGGATAGAAAAAAAGCGATGTCTCCGGATGAATTGATGGACATGCTGAAAGAAGAGATAAACCTTCGAAGCGGCAGTGATAAAAAATTTTTTGAACAACTGACTTTTTTTGTAGACCGTGCGAAGAAGACAGATTCTCAGGTATACAATGCGATTGGAATGAACCGTTCTCTTTGGTATCGTTTAAGAGACAATAAAAATGCAAAAACCGGAAAGGAAAATATACTGAAAATGGCGGTTGTACTGCATTTAGACTATTGGGAAATGTATTATCTGGTCAATCTTGCAGGACATTCTCTGATGCCGAAAACAGATGGAACAGACCGTGTGGTATCCCGTTGTATCCGGCATGGCATCTATGATACACTACAGATTGATGAACTATTGGCAGCAATCGGAGAGAATACTTTATTTTCAGAAAAATAAAAGAGGAAGTTAATCTGTATCAGGGATCATTGGGAGGAATTTTATGAAACTAAAAGAAATTAAAATCGTAAATATCGGCGGATTCAGAAATCATTTTAATCTGCCTCAGATCTGGGATAATGTAGAAAATGGAACATTACTGGAGTTTGAAAAAAATGAGCTGAATGCTCAGACAACAGATGGAGTAAAAGAAATTACAGAGATTCTAAGCAGCTATGAAGAAAAAAGACTAAAAGAGATCACGCTGGAATTTTGGGATGGAACTCATTTTTTTAGAGAAATTTTAGCAAAAAATTTAAGAGATGTAGCAAAAAGCAGCAGAAGTCATGACGGATCCGATTTTTATACTAGAAATGCAGCTTTTATTGATCAGATGACAGGAGAGAAAACGGTCTGCTGGAATCAGGAAGCAGCGGTGATTTTTTATCTGCTTTTACTGCTTATGATCCAAGGAAATCCAAGAGGAACGATTTCAAAAGAAGATAGAGAATTTATCACCGAGACAGTATCTCGATTCCAGACAAATAAGAGAGACGACCCAGAAAGAGAATCTATTCCGAAACTTTTTAACGGAGGCGATGCCGGAATTTTATATCTGGATCATGAAAAGATTGTCAATTATCAAGGAAAAGTGGTATTTGAAGAAAAAGAACTAAAAGGATTTGCCTATGCTCCAGGTACTGGAATTCTTGGATATTGTCAAAACGGAGAGCTGGCATCATGGACACCTGTACAGGTCCGGTGGTATTTGGAATCTGCCAAAAAAAAGTTAAAAGAACAAGGCGATGACGGAAAAATTGTGATGGCATCGGCGTACGGACAAAATTTTGCCTTTTTGACAAAAAAGGGAAACGTCATTACGAACATTGTCTCAGAAAAAATACGGCAATGGAAGAAGATACACTGGATTGGCTTGGGACTAAACAGTATTACTGCAATTGTGGGGAAAAACAGAATGATTGAACAGATTGGATCATCGAAGGAACTGTCGGCAAACTTTACAGATGTCAAAACCGTTTGCACCAGGACAGACCGGGAGTGCCGCTATGCCGTTTTAGAAAACAGTGGAGTATTGACGATGGACGATGGGATGATCTGCAAAGATGTCACTGCGATTGAACTAAACAGGCTGGGGTATTTGTATGCGGTGAAGCATAAGATGATATTTCGAAAATTTGATGAGACAGATCAATGGATTTATAACGTGGAGGGATTGAACGATGGAAAGATTGTAGAAATATGCAGTGCTTTCGAACAAAGAGAAGAAAGAATCGCTATCCGTTGGCAGCGACAGGGAAAGACAGGAATACAATGGATTTTTATGAACCAGTTTCAAAAGGATCAGCAAAGAAAAAATTTTTGCCATGCCGGCAAAAGCAGGATAGCAGGGATCTAAAAAATAAAAGAGGAATCAGATGACGGGAGGTGTATCAAAATGGCACAGATAGAAAAGATGATTATGATGACAGTATTGTCAGAGACAGATATGGAGGTATCTACAGAAGCATTGTCAGAGGCATATACAGAGGCAATCTCAGAGAGAGCGGCAGAAGAAAGCAGTGGAACCGGTGTTCCATGGATTTGGGGAATTGTCGTAATAGCAGTTGCGGCGGCAGTCTTCTTAATCGGACGAAAAAAGACGGGAAATACGGTGAAATTTTCAAATGACGGTCGTTGGTCATTTATGGAGAAACAGTCTATAGAAAGTATCCATCATTTAGAGAGAAAGAAAAACACAGACGGGAAACGCGAAATTTTGTTGAAACAAAAAAGAATGTTATGGGAAATGGAACAGTGTGAACCATACAGAAAACTTTTTTTAGATCTGATTCCTACTCTTCAGGAACTGATCGGACTCGAAGCGAGAATGGCAAGCATTGCAAAAGAAACGATGAATCGTTGTATAAAAAAAAGAATACTTCCGATGATCACTCAAAAAATTGAAAATGCGGGAGGAAAAATTGTAAATCATGAGGTGATTCTGCCTGTATCGGAAAAATTTGACATAGAAGAGACAAGGAGAAAGCTTTGGAACAGTTCGGATGATGAAATGGAACGTTTGATCAGACAATATGGCAGACAGATATCAGGACAGGAAAATGAATTGTCAGACGGAAACAAAAAGCTTTTTCTGTTTTGCGTCAGAGATATGATTAAGAGAATGGGAAGCGTGACAGAGCTTCTTGAACTGGCTGCAAAAGGGGAAGAGGTTGATCGGGAAAAAATAAAAAGAGCAGTACAGAAATTAAAAATAATTATGGAAGAAAATGGAATTTTCGTAATGTTTGCTGAAGATGGAAGGTTAAACGATTATCCGTCTCTGCGGCAGTCTTTTATTGCTGTGGAAGCGCAGGATATCCCGTATCCGGGACTATTTGTAAAAAGGGACGGAAAGATGGAAATATTCGGTGCATATATCGGATCTTTTATAAGCGGACATAATAGGGGGAAAGCTGCGAATGGAAAATAAGAATGATATGATAAAACAGTCTGATTTAAAAGAAAAAAGAAAAAGCTGGGATGGTAACCAGCAATTGACAGAGAAGATTAAAAGGCGGGAAGAAGTCATAGAGCGATACAGAACGGTATGTAGAAAATATGAAGAATTATGTGAGAGTTACCGGGAAGAAAACGCAAAACTTTTAAAAATAATAGAAACAATGCTTCGTATCGAGGAACAGGGGCGTGAAGAATATCAGAAAATTTTTAATGATGTTGCCTGGACACTGCAGTCTATGCTTGGAAAAGAAAAAGCCGGAAAAGATGCTTCTTATGAACGAAATAAGATTCGACAGAGACTTCGGGAAGAATGTCTTAAGACGGCAGAAAAAAAAGAAATGGAAAACTACTCTTATTTTCTTACGAACGCGGATACCATTCTTCCGTCTGACAAAGAGAGAGATTCAAACAGAAAACAGAAAGAAAATTTGAGACGATATAAAGAAAATCAGGAGAAACAAAAAAAGACTTTAGAGAAATATAGAAAATATGCCGAGAATTTAGAAAATCAGAGATTAAAACAGCAAAGACAGATTGCGTATCAAAATGCGATAGAAATTTTGATGGCGTTTTTTATAGACGATACGATATCAGACGGAAACAGGACATCGGGAGCGATTGATGTAGTGTTGGAAGAAAAAACCGGCATCTGTTTCCGATACCGGGACGACCCTGAGATTACGGATGAAATGAAGCAGGAATTTGTCCCATGCAACGTGGGAGGAGTTTCTGTGCCCGGTATTTTTATAAAAGACCAGGAAGAGTGCCAAAAACAAAGAGGCAGGTTAGTCAGATATGGAACAAATGTGGGATACTATGTGGAGGAGTGAGGAATAGCAAATGATAAAAAGCTTTGATATGTGGAAAAAGTTTGGAATCACTGCAGAATATTTCTCGGATATCAGTGAAGATCTGGAAAATATCAATATCATAGGAGTTGATTTCGGGGCAGGAGAGTTAAGCAGTTTCCGGGGCGGAATTGCAGAGGAAGAAAACAAAAAACATACGATACGGACAGAAGCGTTTAATTTAAACAATGCGAGCAAACAGATCCTGTATACGGTCTACTCAAAACAAAAAAATGGAGAAGAAGTGATTGATGCGCCGATTTTCAGCCAGTCAGAGTATGTATACAGCAATATAAAATGTCCGCCGGAATACGCATTAAATCATTATAACGGACTGCTGGGAGAAGAAATCCCAACGTATGAAACTTTGATGGAACGGACCTTTTACTGTCTGATAAAAGCAATTTTTAAATATAATCAGTCCTACAGCAGATCACTAAAGGATGTCAAGAAAACAATCATTTTTGTAGGGAGACCATCCGGAGGTCTATGGGAAAAAAGCGAACAGGAGTATCAGAAAATTTTAAGCAGAAGTCTTTCCCAGTTAAAAGAAGAAGGAATCTATTCGGGACAGATTGACGTGATTATTTATCCGGAAGCAGCAGCAGCACTGGCGTATGAATTTTCCAAAGGCAATATAGACGGCAAAGAGACAACGGTGATTATTGATGGCGGGGCAAGCACTTTTGACTGTGTGGTGATTAAAGGAAATCAGGTGGTAGGAGAGTACAGCAGACAGGTCGGAGGCGGAATCATGGATGAAAATATGCTGGATCTGTTTCTTGCTGATAATGAAGAAGAGATTACGGCACCGATTGAAAAACGTTTGGAGATGCGGAAAGAAAAATATGATTTGATGTATCCAAAACAAGGACAATGTCTGATGGAGTTAAGAAAAGAAAAAGAGCGCTACTATGGACAGACAGGATGCGAGAGAAGGACAGGCATCTATGAGATGACAGTGAACGGGACTTCAAGATGCCGCAAAATTAATGAAGAATTTATGGACTGCGTAGTCTATCAGATGCCGGTATTTGTCAGAAAATCAAATTTACTGGAACAAGAGGAGAAGGAATGCTATCCGAATTTCTATGAGGCGGTTGCTGATTTTTGCAGAGGCGCTTTCAGACGATGCAAAGATGAAAATCAAAATCCAAGAAAAATTGACAGGATTATTTTATCAGGCGGAGCTACCGTAATGCCGTTTGTCAAAGAGACAGTAGAAGAGATTTTTGAGACAGAGAAGAAAAAGATAAAGATGGATCGTACCGATGATCCGCATTCTTCTGTGGCGAAAGGGCTTGCCTATATGGGCGGAGTAGAAATCAAAAAGTATATTGCGCTGGAAACCATCAGAAAAAAAGTACATGACAGGTTTCAAAAAATCCAGCCTGTGCTGGAAAATCAGGTACAAAGAAGCTGTGCCGATCATTTATGGCAAGAGATCTATGTAGAACAGTTTCAGGAATGGACACAAGACGATCATATGAAAACGATGAGAGACTGGCTGCATCTTCCTTTTTCACGCCCGACATATGAAATGGCAAGAGATATTCAGAATATTCTCCAAAACAGTCATATTTTGGCTGAGATTCAAACAGATATGGAAGAAAGCTTTCGTCAGCTGTTTCCAAATGCAAAGGAAAATTATCGGTATGAAATGAAAGAATCGGATATTATAGATTCTTTTGAGGGAGACTTAAGCAAAATTAAAATACGCTTAAGAACACTTCTGCCATTTGGAATGCGTCTGGGACTTTTTGGAATAGGGAAAACAGTGACATGGGATACTGTTTTGACAAAAGAAGAAAAGAAGAGAATACAGACTTATATTTTAAGCCACAAAAACAGTGTGATGAACAGACTATCGGATGAGATTTCAGATAAAACACAAAACTTAAAGAAAAATCTATATCGTACGATACTGAGTAATATGGATGCGGAACTGGAGGCTTATATGGAGAGTCTGACTCCGTATTTTATTCAATACCATTAAATGATGCCGGAATCAAAAAGGATAGAGCAACTTTCGGCATCATGGAAAAAAGGTTATGATTGCAGAAAAAGGAAGTGAAAAGATGTCTAGGATGCACAAAATTGAAGAACGGCTGTCAATGTTAAAGAGCAGGAAGAAACATATTGTATTTCTGATTACAGAAGACCGGACAATTTTAGAAGCAGTCTTTAGCGAGGCGGCCGACACGGTTAAGGGACTGGCAAAAGACAGTGTCGGAGGAAGAATAGGAGAACTGTTGCAGACAGTAAACAGTGACACGTTATATGATTTCTTTATCATGAATCGTCTGCTTAAAGATGCATATGAAGTTTTCCCGCTTGCAGAAAAACGATATATCCAAGAGGGAAGCTTTTCGAATACAACAGAGGAAGATACCAATCAGATCAATAGGTGGATAGGGAAAGAAGAGCCGGTATTTTTTATGCTGACTGATTTTCAGATCATAAAAAAAAGTACGGCTTCTCATTTTTTAAAACAATTTTTGGCAGAGGCAAAAAGAGAAGAAGAAGAGACGGGACGGTTTGTAGTTTTATTTTTAGTCAGCCCTGTTATGAAGCTTGCGGACGGAGACGGCAAATTAGCAGAAGGACTGGAGAGCAGCATGGAAATTATCGATGTGCCTGGCATGGATATCGAAGATATTCAGGAATTTTTGTATCGGGAAGCTTATCGGGAAGAGAAAGGACATCTGCCGTCTTCTCAAAATACTTACCGAGATTGGAAAAAAGAAGTGACACAAGGAGACCGGCTGCGGATCGAAGAAGCTGCGAGAGATTTCAAAGGAATCTCAAAACAAGGGATCCAGGAAATTTTGGCAGATCTACAGACAGAGTACAGAAGTTTCTTTGGAAGAAGTAAAGATTCGACAGGAAAAAAAGAAAACTGGAATAAAATCAGATATCGAAGAAAACAGTGTGTTACAGAATATAAAAAAGAAGAGGCGAAAAGAGACAGTACCATTACGATGCTGGAACCAGATGACTCTGTTGCCGGTCTGGGAAGTTTTAAAAGATGGTTGGAAGATATCAGGACAGATTTAATTTTTCCGGAAGAAGCCTTAAAATATGGAAGCAAAGCGCCGAAAGGAGTGCTGTTGACAGGAGTGCCGGGAAGCGGAAAAACACAGGCGGCTAAAATGGCAGCGTCATGCCTTGGAGGGACACAAGGAAATGTTCCGCTGGTTCAGTTTCGAATGGACAATCTTCTAGGGGGATTAGTAGGAGACTCGGAAGCAAATTTTAAGCGATGCCGAAAACGGATTGAAGCACTTGCCCCGTGTGTCGTTTTGATGGATGAAATGGAAAAAACGTTTGAGATGAATAGGAATAGCAGTCATGAAGTGAAGATGAACATTTTAACGGCACTTTTGGACTGGATGCAGGAAAACGACAAACCGATATTCTTTTTTGGCACAAGCAATAGTGTCAGTGGATTAAGACCGGAATTGCTGCGGGACGGACGGTTCGACATGCGTTTTTGTGTTTTTATGCCGGCATGTGAAGAATTAAAGGAAATTTTAAAATTTCATCTAAAACGTGCCAATGACTATGCCGGAGGAAATTTACTTTCGTCAAGATTTCAGTACGATGAGCTGGCACAAGCATTTTTCGATGGAATTGCGGATTACGGAGAAAAAAATAAAAAATATATGTTTTATACCGGTGCAAATATAGAAAGCCTGATTGCTCAGACAAACCGCAGTCTTAGAAAGGATAAGGCACAAAGACCTTATATGACGGAACTCTATCTGCAAAAACTGATGCAGACTGCACAAAGTGAATACAGCCAGCCCTACGGTGTGACGAACATGGAAGATATTGCAAGATTTTGGCTGTCCTCTTATAAAAATCAGTATGCCAATGCCGGAAGCATCAATCTGTTTCCGTTTGAAGCGTACCGATGGGAAGAATGCAGATTTAATGAGACAAAACTGCCAAAGAGAGCAAATGCGTATGATCGGTATATGTTTCGGTGTATTTCAGCGGAAATCAGAAAGATCCATCAAGAAGACAAGAAAGAAAAAGACAAATCAGATAAGAATGATTAACGAAAGTATTCAAAACATGAATTTTTTTTTATTAAAATAAAGATGTCAAAGAAAACAGGAGGTGAAAGCAGTGCATTTCAATATCAGACAGAAACAGTATCTCGAAGACTGTTATAACACGATAAGACAGAAATATCCGGAAGAAGAGAAAGTAACGGTGGCATATGCCGCAGAAGCACTGAGTGATATCTGTGAAAATATAAACTGGGAAGATGCTTATGCAGTCTGTGAGCGTATCTGCGATGGACAAGCTCAATTCCGGCATCTGTTTCGTGACGGCAGGATACTGACGGATACAGATTTTACGCAGAAAATGATAAGTCATATCACTGCAAACTTTACAGAATCTCAAAAAAAAGGATTTTACTTACAATGGATCGATACGATAGAAAGAGAAACGGGATGCTGCAGTTTAAAAAGAAGTGATATTGCAAAAAGAGCCGTATTGTCAGAAAAAGAAATGGAAAAGGAATGTATTGTTCTGATTGGAACGATGAAAGAAAAGATTTGTTTCCAGCTGTGTGATACAACGGCAGACACCTCCTTATATGTACGATATCAAGATAGCGGGGAGAAACAGAAAGACTTTTCAGAAAACAGCAGTTTTTTGTTTGCTGTCGCAGAGTATGCAGCATGTGTCAATGGAATTTTTCCAAATTATCTTGCTCAGTATCCGGAACTGATGGGAGCATGCGCAGCAGGACAGATTCTGATAAAAGAAAATTGGACTCAAGACGCAAAACTTTTATATCCGGACGACCAAAAGCAGATTTTAGATCTGATATATCACGTCATTTTAGGAGTGATCGGCACCGCAATGGTGTTTGCAGCCGGCATGGAAGACGACATTGTCTCAGACGCCATTTTTGAGTTGATGGAGGAAGGAATCTGGGGGATAACATTAGGAGCGTTGATTGCAATATCTGTATGGGGACTGGACAGTATTGGAGGAATTTTAATTTTGTATGCAGCTGACAAAGCAAGGAAACGGTATGGTACAAACAGACAGGCAGTATCAGAAAATCAAAAGAAAGAACAGATAGGTACTGACAAGACGGAAGATCAGAAACAAGAGGAAATGGATTGTATGAACAAAGAGGTAAGAGTATGAAGACAAAAGGTATGAAGTTTAAAGAAGAAGAAGTAAAAGAAATTATTGCTCTGGCTCAGGAGCTGGAGAATGAGGCAAATGACAATTTGCCGCTGAAGGATAACTTATATATGTCCTTGACAGCGAGATTGGACGATATTGATGTTTCCAAAATTGTACAAGAAATTTGGGAAGGAGCAGAAACATTTCAGCATTGGATGCAAGAAGGAGAAGAGACAGACACAAAAGATGCGATAGAAAAAATTCTGGAACAATCTCCTGTCAATGAAAAGAGTATCGAAGAACAGTACGAGATATTTTCAGGAGTTCTGGCAGCAGGTATGGATGTGATCGCAAAAAATCCGGAATATGGTCTTAAGCCGGTTACAGATGTGAAGATCAAAAAAGATGGTGGAATTACAGAAGCAGATTTAAAGATTTTAAAAGAGGCAGTGATAGAATATCTGGAACAGTTTTCTGTCCTGAGTCTGGAAAATCCATTTACAGAAGCAGTCTTTGACCTGATTGGAAAGAACGCCGGAGAAGAGTTGGAAAAGGTGTTTGAAGACGAAAATAAAAAATACTATGTATCCACAGCAGTCTATATTTTACAGCGTCAGGGAAAACTCTCATCCATTTCTCAAGAGATGGGAGCAAGAGAGATCAGCATCGGGATTACTGCAGCTTTTGAAGCGGCAAAAGTAAAAGTGAAGGGAATCCTTGGAAAAATCCCCTGGCAGAAAGTAAAAGAAAAATTGAAAAAGATCTGTTCCACCGCATTGACTCTTTTAGTGGGTATTTCCATTGCAGTGGTAGCGGTTGCAGTTTTTGGAGTGATTTTTAGAGTGATGTCAGATATTTTGACGTTTGGTATTTTTGGGGTTATCGTTACCATTATTGTGGCAATGTTTGGAGGATACAAGGTCATAGAGGCACTTACTTATATGGCAAAATATGTGAAAGATGTCATAAGCAATACTTTGGAAGAAATATCGGAATGTACGGCAAAAATGCGTGAGTGGATTCATGAGACATTGCTGCCAAAACTGAGAAAATTCTGGGAGAATATCAGAAAAAAATTGGCATATCTGCTTATGGGAAAACAGACAGAAGCGGATCAGCAAGAAGAAACTTCAGAAGAAGAGACGAAAAAGGATCCTGAAAAAACAGAAGAAGATGATGATACAGAGGAAGATAACGAAAATAACGAAGACAATGGAGAAGTTTTTGCATAAAAAAACGGTACAGCCTATAAAGCTGCTGCATGAATAAATTTTTTCTAAGATAAAAAAGATTTCCGGAGGAAACAATCATTCTCTTGCAACTGACATAAAATTAGCAGTTTTCAAATTGTTTTACAGAAAGTTTATACGCAGTTAATTGATTTCATAATTCTTCTTTGTATAATAGAAAGAAAAGAAATGATACGGTACATGGAGGAAAATAAAATGGAAGGCTTAAAACAAAAATTCCGCAATTTTATGTCTGGGCGGTATGGAGTTGATGAACTATCGAGATTTTCTATGATGGTTTTGCTGATTTTACTGATACTTTCTGTATTCATCAGAAATCCAGTGATAGATTGCATCATAGTAGCATTGCTGATAATCTCCTATTTTCGTATGTTTTCCAGAAACGTACAGAAGCGTTATCAGGAAAACTAAAAATATCTTGAGATCAAAAACAAGCTGTTTGGAAAATTTAGAAAAGAAAAATATATTATGAAACAAAGAAAAGAGTTTCATATTTATACGTGTCCTAACTGCAAACAAAAAATCCGTATCCCGAAGGGAAAAGGAAAATTGAGTATTACCTGTCCTAAGTGCCGTACTGAGTTTATAAAAAATACCGGAAAGAAAAAAGAAGAAAAATCATAAAAAGAGAAAGACTGATAAAACAGGCGCAATGTCAATGACAGGAACAGTGAAAAGGTTGAATCCACAGAAGAAAAGTCTACGGATTCAACCTTTTTTATTTAATGTTTTTTCTTATGACCGGTATATTTTTCTTCGCAGTATTTACAGCGATACACTTCTTTTTCAGGATCTGTCAGAATAAAGACGTGGTCGAGTTCGTGTTCAACTGAAGTAATGCAGCGTGGATTTTTGCATTTAATAATATTAACGAGCTGTTTCGGAAGAGCTAATACTTTTTTGTCCACAATGACTCCGTCTTTGATAATATTGACTGTGATATTGTGATCAATGAAACCTAAAATATTTAAATCCAGCATGTCGATCGGACATTCTACCTTGATGATATCTTTTTTGCCCATTTTATTGCTGCGGGCATTTTTGATGATGGCAACGCAACAATCCAGTTTATCCAATTTTAAATAACGGTAAATTTCCATACTTTTTCCGGCTTCAATATGATCGAGAACGAAACCTTCATTTAACTGACCTACATTTAACATGTTTTGCACCTCCAAATTTTAACACTCAATTTCTAGCAATGTCAGGATTAATGCCATACGGACATAAACACCAAATTGTGCCTGTTTAAAATAAACGGCTCTTGGATCTTCATCTACTTCGACGGAGATTTCATTGACGCGCGGAAGGGGATGAAGTACCAGCATATCAGAAGGTGCAAGCTCCATTTTCTTTTTATCCAAAATGTAAAAGTCTTTCATCCGTACATAGTCTTCTTCATTGAAAAACCGTTCTTTCTGTACACGAGTCATATAAAGCAGATCAAGATTTGGAAGTGCGTCTTCCATACGTTCTACTTCTTTATAGGAAATGTGATCTTTATCGAGCACATTTTCTTTGATATAGTCTGGAATCCGCAGTTCCTCCGGAGAGATCAGCACAAAACGGATATCTGGATAGCGGACGAGCGCATGGATCAGAGAATGAACAGTACGGCCGAACTTTAAATCTCCGCAAAGACCGATGGTGAGATTGTTTAGGCGTCCTTTTAAAGAACGAATAGTCAAAAGATCTGTTAAGGTCTGAGTAGGATGCTGATGTCCTCCATCTCCGGCATTGATGACCGGAATCGAAGATTTTGAGGCAGCTACCATAGGAGCACCCTCTTTAGGATGTCTCATTGCGCAAATATCTGCATAGCAGGAAATAACACGAATCGTATCGGAAACGCTCTCACCCTTTGCAGCAGAACTGGAATCAGCCGAAGAAAAACCAAGTACACTACCG
Organism: uncultured Lachnospiraceae bacterium; assembly: GCA_944376425.1. Lineage (GTDB taxonomy): Bacteria > Bacillota > Clostridia > Lachnospirales > Lachnospiraceae > JAGZHZ01. The sequence continues at coordinate 15,887 of CALWCS010000186.1, forward strand.
CCCAGATTTAACATTGCAGCTTCAAAGCTAAGTCTGGTTCTTGTACTTGGTTCATAAAAAAGTGTGGCAAGTTTTTTGCCGGCACATGCATGTGCATATTTTTCAGGATGATTTTCTATATCGTTGGCAAGATCTAAAATATGATCCAGTTCTTCCACAGAAAAATCAAGCGGACTCATTAAGTGTTTCATAGTCTTCCTCCTTTATTTGAGATACATTTTTATTATCATATACTATTCAAAAGGAAATTTCAAGGAAATTTAAAAAAGTTTTGCATTTGTAAATGAAGTGATCTATAATAAAAAACAAAAGAGCGGGAGGTAAAATCATAATGGTTTATAAAGAGAGAAAACGATGGGTTTTTTTAGGGCTTCCTTTTACGTTTACAAAATATATCATCAATGATGAATTGATTACGATGAAAGCAGGAATTATTAACAGTAAAGAAGATGACTGTTATATGTATAAAGTCATTGATGTTCGGTTGGAACAGAGCATTTTTGAGCGGATGTTTGGTCTGGGGACGGTTGTATGTTATGGGGGAGATGTGACAGATCCGACGCTTCGTATTGAGCACATTCGACACTCGAAGGAAATTAAGGATTTTATTTTGCGTGCTTCAGAAGGGGAGCGGCTAAAGAGAAGGACAATTCGAACAGAAGATATCGGAGGAGACTTTAACATTCAAGATTTTCAAAATGACGGCGATTGAGAAAAGAAGACTGTACGGGGAAACTGTACAGCCTTTTTTATTTCAAAGGAAAATCTTACGATCGTTCCCTTGAAATAAAAAAGCATTGCAAGGATGCAATTAGCCGTGCAGAAGAAGCGTTGCTTCCTGTGAAATGATGTGCAAGCAAGAAGAGTCAACGGAGAATTTTTTCATAGAGAAGCCCTGTGGTAAACCACAAAGGAGCATAGTCCAGACGGATCAGCCCGTTGATCTGAAAAGGAGATTCGCTGTAGTCCCAAGGACAGCTGTCATGTTTTTTTAAAATAGAGCCTGAAAGATATTCCGTACAAAAGATACAACAGGTATAGAGGATTCCTCTCGCAAAGAGACTCCATTTTCTGATGAGTTTGGAGAGAGGTCCGATCAATGCAGCCATACCGTAAATAGGGAACATCCAAAGAGAGGACTGACCTTTTAGTTTGGGATCTCTGCGGCGAAAAGAGAGAAAGCCAGTCCACAGAATTTCCAGACACCAGCCGCAGACACCACATCGAATAATATTTTTCATAGCTTTATGATGTCCGGGAAGAAAGAAAATATTCCTGTATCTGAAAATTCTTTCCACAAAAGCATAAATCAGATGTGGGTAAAAAAGGCAATGATTCCTAGAGAAACATAGAGAATGGCTACTTTACAAAAACAAGGCAGTGTACTATAATAAATAGTCAATGGAACAAAAGATTTTTTTGGAAAGTGAAATGAGAAAATGGATTATAGAGAAGCGAGAGTTTATTTAGAAAATGTGACTAAATACGGAAGTGTACTTGGCTTGGAAAATATGAAAGAGCTTTTAAAAAGACTTTCAAATCCGCAGGATGAACTGAAATTCATACATATCGCAGGGACAAACGGAAAAGGTTCTGTACTCGCATACGTATCGACTGTTTTGACGGAAGCGGGATATTGTGTCGGGAGATATATTTCTCCGACACTGTTTTCCTATCGTGAGCGTATTCAGGTAAACGGTGCCTGTATTGAAAAAGAATCTCTGGCGAGATGGGTGACGGAAATCCGAAATGTCGTAGAACAAATGACAGAAGAAGGAAAAGCACATCCAACGGTTTTTGAAATTGAAACGGCTCTTTCTTTTTTATATTTTAAAGAAAAAAAATGCGATGTGGTTGTCTTGGAGACAGGAATGGGCGGACTCCTAGATGCGACGAATGTGGTAAAGACGACCGTCGCAGAGATTATTACTTCAATCAGTCTGGATCACCTGGGAATTCTGGGTGAGAATTTAAGAGAAATCGCTGAAAATAAAGCCGGTATTATCAAACCGGAAACCATAGTCATTACAACAAGACAGGAAAAAGAAGCGATGGAAGTCTTAGAATCTGTGTGTCAGAAGAAAAACTGCAGACTGTATGTGACAGATTTAAAAACAGTAGGCGAGATCCACTATGGATATGACAAGCAGACTTTTAATTATAAAAAGTATCGGCAGTTAGAAATTTCTCTGGGCGGAAGTTATCAGGTAATCAATGCTGTTCTTGCAGTGGAAGCATTAGAACAGATACAAAAGCTTGGATATTCGATTACAGAAGAACAACTCAGAAAAGGACTGAAAAAGACACAGTGGAAAGGACGCTTTACCGTACTGAGAAAAAATCCGGTTTTTGTGATTGACGGAGCGCATAATCGGGATGCAGCGCGCGTCTTGAGGCAGTCGATCGATTTATATTTCCCAAATAAAAAAGTTTTTTATATTATGGGCATGTTTAAGGATAAAGAATATGAAGAAGTGCTAAAGCAGACGGCAGACAGAGCAGAACATATCTTTACAATTGAAACACCTGACAATGTGCGGGCACTTCCGGCAAAAGAGCTTGCAATGGCAGCAAAAAAATATAACACAAATGTAGAAGCCGCAGATACGATAGAAAGTGCTGTAGAGGAAACAATCAATATGGCAGGAAAAGATGATGTGATACTGGCTTTTGGCTCCTTGTCTTTTTTGGGACAAGTGACAAAAACAGAAGAGGCGGCAAGGAGTGAAGAAAAATGATGGATCAGGAAAAAATCAAAGCAGGGGTAAGATTATTATTGGAGGGAATCGGCGAAGATGTCAACAGGGAAGGACTGATTGAGACTCCGGACCGAATTGCAAGAATGTATACGGAGATTTTCGGAGGAATGTATGAAGACGCCGCTCAGCATTTAAGTAAGCGTTTTCATGTGGAAAATAATGAGATGGTTCTGGAAAAAGATATCACTTTTTATTCGACGTGTGAACATCATATGCTGCCGTTTTACGGAAAAGCTCACATCGCTTATATTCCGGACGGGACCGTAGTGGGTCTGAGCAAGATTGCAAGAACGGTTGAAGTATTTGCAAAAAGACTGCAGCTTCAGGAACAGCTGACGGCGCAGATTGCAGATGCATTTATGGAGCATTTAAAACCTCAGGGCGTAATGGTGATGATTGAGGCAGAACATATGTGCATGACAATGCGTGGAATCAAAAAGCCGGGATCAAAGACGGTAACAATGGTGACAAGAGGAGTCTTTACGGACAATACAGCACTGCAAAATAAGTTTTTTCAGATGATTAGATAGGATAGGGCATGGAGAGAGTAAATAGAATCATAAACGATACAGAATATCAGAAATTTCTGCATGAAATCAAAAAATGTGAGAAGGATCGGATTTTCTGCCGACATAATATGGCACATTTTTTGGATGTGGCAAGAATCGCATGGATTTTAAACCTGGAAGAACATATGAATTTAGAGAGAGAGCGGGTCTATGCAGCCGCTCTTCTTCATGATATAGGGAGACATCTTCAGTATCAGGAGGGGATCCGCCATGAGATTGCGAGCGAAAAGCTTGCAGGACCAATTTTAGAGCGGTGCAGTTTTACAGAGGAAGAAAAAAAAGAGATCTTAAAAGCCATCTTAGATCACAGAACGAGAGAGATAGCAAAAGAGCGGTCGCTTTCCGGTGTCCTGTACCGTGCCGACAAAATGTCAAGAAGCTGTTTTGCGTGTGATGCAGAGCAGCAGTGTGACTGGGGGATAGAAAAGAAAAACAGACAGATTGCCAGATAAGGAGGAGGTTTTGAAGATGAAAATAGGAAGCAGAGTGTTTGATACGGAAAATCAAACTTATATTATGGGAATTTTAAATGTGACTCCAGATTCTTTTTCCGACGGTGGAAAATGGAACAAGAAAGATGCGGCACTCAAGCATACAGAAGAAATGATCTTGGAAGGAGCTGACATCATTGATATTGGAGGAGAATCGACAAGAGCAGGATACACACTCTTACCTGATCAAGAAGAGATCGAGAGAGTAGTGCCGGTCATTGAGATGGTGAAGAAAAATTTTGATATTCCGATTTCTGTGGATACCTACAAGTCGGCAGTTGCAGAGGCATCAGTCAAAGCAGGAGCAGATCTTGTCAATGATATCTGGGGACTAAAATATGATCAGAAAATGGCGGATGTGATTGCAAAAAATCAAGTCGCATGCTGTTTGATGCATAACCGGAAAGAAGCAAACTACAAAAACTTTATCGATGAGATGATGGATGATTTAAGAGAGACAATCGCGATTGCGAAAAAGGCAGGAATTCCAGATGACAAGATTATGCTGGATCCCGGTGTAGGATTTGGAAAAACGTATGAACAAAATCTGGAAGCTATCTGTCATCTGGAGAAAATGAAGGAATTATCGTATCCGATTTTGCTTGGTACATCGAGAAAATCAGTCATTGGACTGACATTAGATCTGCCATCTTCAGAAAGAGTCGAAGGAACGCTTGTGACGACAGTTTTTGGAGTTCAAAAGGGAGCGGCGTTTGTACGTGTCCACGATGTAAAAGAAAATAAGCGTGCTATTTCTATGACACAGGCAATTTTGAGACAGAGATAGGAAAGAGAGAAGGACAGATGGATAAGATAAAAATCAAAGATTTAGAACTATTTGCCAATCATGGAGCATTTCCAGAGGAAAATGTTTTGGGTCAGAAATTTTTGATTTCTGTAACTATGTATCTGGATACGAGAGAAGCAGGAATGAGTGATGATCTGACAAAATCAGTCCATTACGGGGAAGTCAGCCATTTTATCAAACAATTTGTAGAAAATCATATGTTTCAACTGATTGAGGCGCTGGCAGAAAAATTGGCAATG
>CALWCS010000187.1 GCA_944376425.1 uncultured Lachnospiraceae bacterium
GGAATATAATAAACCACATTTCCGTATTTTGCCAGAACACTCTCATACTGTGGAATCTTTCCCTCAAATGCTTTTTGATCTCTCTCGATCAGTTTTTCATATAACTGTTTTGCTTCCTCATCCGATACGGTAATTCCCTTTGCTGTATATCTTTGCACACGTCTAAAAATTTCCTGATTTATCATCGCATAATACAAAGGCTCACTGTTCGCATATCCCCTGGCTGCCATCCGTTCTCTTGCCAGTTTTTCCGCCTCGTCTTTTGTCAGTTTTGGATTTTTCTTCTGAAACAGTGAGCTGTAAATATGCATCGATTCATTCCACTGTTTTTTTGCTGTCTCCTGTATCTTTTCCTTTTCCTCTTTTGTAAACTGATCTAATTTCAGCTCTTTGGCTTTTAAACGTGCAACTTTCATCTGAATCAGCAACTGCTGTGCCTGTTCTTTTAAATCTTTCTCTTCCTCTTCGGTGAATGGTGTTTTTCTCTGTCTTTGGTATGTCCGTTTCAGGTATTCTTTACATGCTTCCACTTCTGATTCGTAGATTTTTTCACCCTTTACAATTGCTGCTACCTTTTTCATAATGCTCTGTCTCCTTTTTATTTATCAATCCGTGCTTTTCTTTTTACGTTTTTATGATATAATGAAGAAAATTATAGCTGTTTTTCGTCATATTGACGATAGACTATGGGGGAATCTTTATGAATAAATGGATCTTTTATATTGCAGATATTTTATCTTTTTTTCTCATGTACAAAACATTGTTTACTTCTTATCCAGCTCACAAAAAATGGGTAAATCATCCTGATATATGCCGTCGTCTTTCTTTTGTCGTTTTATGCCTTACCTATTTTCTTTACAACCATTTTCAATCTACCACATTTATGGTCAATACATTTTTATATCCTGCTATTCTTGCTGGATATGCGCTGGTTTTTCTGGATGAAAACTTTTTTGCCTGTCTTTCCCAGATTTTGCTTTTTACTTCTGTCAAATCCACTCTGCCTGCGCTTTTTGGAGATATTTCCAATTTTTTAGACAGTCATGTTATTTCATTATTCTCATGGTTTGAAGCATATGGAACTACTTCCTTTTCTTACGATTTTTCAACAAGGCTTCTTCCTTCTTTTTGTATGATCGGATTTTATTTTTATCTGACTCGTTTTGCCGTAAAAGGAAAAGAAAAATTTCCGGTTTCCTACTGGATAACTATGATATTTTCTTCCGGCTTTTGCATTGTTTGGGGGCTTTGTTCTTACCCTGAATATTTTGCCGCTGAATATGCCTCCCTTATCCGCTGTATTGTATCTTTTGGATTTTTAACGATTAATTTAATGGTATATTACCTCTTTTACCGTATCACAACACAGTATAAAGAAAATCTGGAATTAAAAGTACTCCAGCAGCGTATCTCTCTCGACAATGAATCAAATGCACAGATGAATCAATTATATCTAGATCTCAGAAAAGTGCGCCATGATCTGCTAAATCATATTGGAGTTATGGACAGTCTTCTGAAAGAAAAACACTATAAAGAACTTGAAGACTATTTTTCTTCTATCCTGCAAAAAGAATCTCCTACTTTGCACTATCTCGAAACAGGAAATATCGCTGTCAATGCTCTTTTAAACCGAAAAGTTCAAATGATTCAGGAACTAGGGATTCCGATTTACGCAAAAGCAATTATTCCGCAGCAAAGTTCTATTCAAGATACTGACCTTTGTGCCATCCTTGCCAACCTTCTTGACAATGCCTCGGAGGCTATCCGATCAATCCATCACGGCAAGATCGAATTGACAGTTTCTCCCCATACTGGATATCTTGTGATTAAAAGTTCCAATACTGTGGAAGAAGATCCTCTGAAAGTAAATCCTTTCCTTCTCTCTACAAAAGGCAATTCTCCATTTCATGGATTAGGACTTAAAATTATTAAAAATACAGTCAAAAAATATGATGGTATTCTTTCCATGAGCACGGAAAACCATATTTTCTCTATCAAAATCATGATTCCGCTCTCAAACCAAAAATGAAAAAATTTATTAGATTCATTTTTTCTGTCAGGAATGTTTTTATCATCAGGCGGAGTTCTCTCCGTCTCCCAAAACAGGAATCCGCAGTCTGAACCCGCGGACATTATACCGTCTGATCTTTGTGCCGGCATAAGCAGTGCATTCCCTTTTCCCCAAAATAAATCTGAACAGTGATTCGTCTCTCACAATATCCCCTCTTTTATCGTTATGATATACAGAGTTTCCTTTTTCTTCTTCTCTGTTGTTCTATTTGTTATCTATCCAAATTTATTTTTTATCATTTCTTCTTAAACATGGTAATATTTTCTTGTTTTTTTGTCAATATACAACAAATACCATTCTTGCTTTTCCGTAAAAAACTGTATTAAATTTTAAAAATTTCATATAGATTCTTTTTCTTTTTTTATGTTATAATTTTTTTAGTGAGTTTAGATATCGTATCGGAATCATGAAAATCCTTCTAAAATGTCTTTGATCTTTTCGTTACGTTATCCAGAGAAAATAAATACGTAAAAAAGTTTTATATAAAACTGAGGGGGAAGTGTTTATGTATTTTAAAATTGCAATCTGTGACGATGAAAAAGCCGCACTGGAATATATTGCTCAGGCAATTCAGTCATTATTGTCAAATCTCCATCATACTGCTTCCATCGACTGCTTTTCCAGAAGTCAGCAGCTTTTAGAAGCTTTACAGTCTGGTTCTAAATATCAAATGTATTTTCTTGACATCGAAATGCCTTCTCTAAATGGAATTGATCTCGGCAACTATATCAATCAATACAATCAGGATTTGCTTTATAATATTATTTATATTTCCAATCGTCTTGAAAAAGTATTTGACACATTTCGTGTGGCTCCGCTTCGTTTTATCCGAAAGCAATACTTTTATGAAGAGATTCAGGAGGCAATCAATGCTTCCATTGAATATATCATGCAAAACGATGCCAATACTGTCTCTTTTGAGACAGATCAAGGGCTTCTCTCTCTTCCGGCACAAAATATTCTGTATATTGAAGCCAACAATAAAACACAGACTGTCGTGACAGCTTCCAGCACCTATACCATCCTTTCTTCTTTAAATAAACTGGAAAAGGAACTTGCATCGAAAGGATTTGTCCGTATTCATCGCTGTTATCTTCTGAATTGTTCTCATATTTATCTCATCCAACAGGATTCTGTGCTTCTCGACAACCACAGTTCTATTCCTGTCAGTAAAAAGCGGCGAAAAGAGGTCAAAGAAGCTTTTTTAAATTTTGCTTTATAATGTTTTATCTGCACAAAAATATGAGGATAAGAAAATTCTTATCCCCATATTTTTATTTATGCGAACGGCGAACCGAACGAAGGTACTTATTTTATTTCACGTATTTTTCTGTACGTTCATCGCTGATCTGTCCCGACCAGTTCAGACCGAATCCGAAATCATACGTATTGCCTTCAGAGTCTATATAGCATTCCATATCCTGTCCAACGTCTTCATACTGTTCTTCTACTGTTTTCATGTCAATCGGCTGCTGATTCGGCAGTAATCCAGAAGGTTCTGTCACACCTGCGATAATTTCTACTGCTGCCTGATCAGTGATGCTGTATCCTAAAACAATTGCGTCTGCTAATGGTTCTACCTCAGACCATACCATAGGATTGTTTACTCTCATATAGACAATCACCGGTTTATCTCCCATTGCCTCTCTTGTCTCTTCTAACAGATCTAACATATCTGAATTTGCTGCTGTCACAGTTTTTCCTTTATAAGAACGGTTATCTACTGTATCAGTATATACCACTTCTCCTGTCTCAGAACTGATAAATTCTTTTCCGGCATCGTTTGCAATGGACTCTTCTCTTGCATATTCTGCAGTGTATTCACTATACTGTAATGTAATTGGGAAGTATCCGTTTCCGCCTGCTTCCAGATCAGCCGCATCGTATCCTGAACCGCCTTCCGGAGCTTCCATTCCGATAATCGCGAAATCTGCTTCTTCCGGATCGTCTGTTACATTGTAATATTTTTCAAGAACAGACTTCGTAATGGTAGATCTTGTATCTTCTGTTGTTTCTCCTGTCCAGCGGTTATAGCTTACATACGTATATTCCGGAACGTATACTGTCTGTTTTTCTGCTGATTCATCATATTCTTTGATCACATTATCTTTATTTTTCAGCATAACAACAGATTTCAGCTGTGCCTCATATCCTGCTTCCATAAAATCTGCATTTCCAACAATTTCTACAGACTCATTCGGATCTAAGTATGGATCTTCGAATAATCCGGCATTAAAAATATTCGTCAGAAGTCTTCTTGCAGATTCTGCAAATCTCTCATCGGCAAAGATCTGTCCGTGATCTTCGATCATCATATCATATGCTTCCATGATCGGTCCTTTGTCATTGTTTCCGCCGAACTGGTCAACTCCAGCCATCAGAATCTTATAGTGACGTTCTGCAACTGTCAGTCCTTCCACTCCCCAAGGAGTCGTTCCAAATGTGCCGTCATCTGGAGCATCTTTTGTAATTCCCCAGTCTGTACATACCACACCGTCGTAATTATACTCTCCCCGGAGCAGATCGCTGATCATATATTCACTGTAGGAATTTCCTACATTTTCTCCATCCGGATTCTGATCATAGGATATCGTATAGTAAGGCATAACTGCAGATGCCATTCCTGTTCCGCCTTCCAGATTAAATGCACCGTTTACAAAGACATCGATATGCTCCTGAATATTGTTGCCTGGATAAACAGCAAACTTTCCAAATCCATAGTGAGCGTCACGTCCGCTCTCACCGGATCCTCCGCCTGGCCAGTGTTTTACCATTGCATTAACAGATTCCTTTCCCCATCCGGTTTCAGATCCTTCCGTTGTCTGGAATCCATCTACATAAGCTCTCGCCATATCGGTAGAAAGTGCGCTGTTCTCACTGAACGTTCCGCTGACACGGCTCCATCTTGGATCTGTGGAAAGGTCTACCTGTGGTGACAGAGCTGTTGCAATACCAAGTGCCCGATATTCTTTCGATACGATTTCTCCGTGCTGCTGTACAATCTCCGGATCAAACGTTGCCGCAAGCCCGATCATGGATGGCCACAGTGAAATATCGCCTGTATTTCCGATATTATATTCCAGTGCCATGGAAGAACTTGCAGAGTTTCTCGGGTCAGAGCTGTTATTTGCAGGAATACCGTATCCAATTCCTTCTACCATTGCCTGTACATTGTTGGACCATTTTGCCGCAATTTCAGGAGATGCCACGGTCGTCACAAGCACATGGCGCAGATTATTGTCAATCAAAGCTTCTTCTGTTGCTTCCGATACTGCTTCTTCCCCCACTGCAGTATGTGCACTGTAAAGCATCAAACCTGCAATTGCTTCAATTCCTTCGCGTCCGTCTGCCACCATCATATCAGCAAGTGCCTGAGCTCTTGTTGTTGTGTCGAGACGCCAGTCCTCATACGTATCCAGTTCACCATTGCGGTTTAAATCTTTAAACGCATATCCATCGTCTTCTAACAGCTGTAATCCGGAAGTATTTGAAAAACTGAGTGTTTTTCCATCTTCCTGTGTTACAACCGAAAATCCCTCTCCTGTATCGGTAACTTCATACTTCTTTGCAGAATCTGCGCTTGCTTCTTCAGCAAATACCCCTATTGACATTCCAGATGTCATCATTGCTGCTGCCGCTGCAAGAGCAAAACCTCTGTTTAATTTTTTTCTGATGCTTCTTTTCATACATCACCCTCCATTTTCATTTTGATAGACAGTATTATTTTCGTGACGGCTTAAATCGGCTCAGCCCCAGTAAAGGGGTCCGGGGGATTTTCGTAAATCGCTTTTCTCTGTCATTTTAAGTTCCCTCCGAACTTACGACTCAAACATGGATATAGTTTACTTGAGATTGATACAAATTTCAATATAATTTTCTTTTATTTTTCTATATTTTTATTATATTATGCACAATTATTTTTTTATTTTTTATAAATCACCAAAATTATATACATTTTTTTCTTTTATTTTATCTATTTTTTATTCATTTTTTATATTTTTTTGCATTTAAAAAACTGCAGGAGAATTTTTTCTTCTCCCGCAGTTTTTTATCCCTTTATTTTTTATTCCGTTTCTACCTATTTTTCTGTTCTTTCATCGTGAATTGTGCCTGACCAGTTCATTCCAAATCCAAAATCATATATTTCCTATTCCTCAATATTGGAAATTGTCTGATAAATAGTCAGACTGTCTGAACGTGTTTCTGTATAAGAGACCGCCTCTACATCCTCAAACAGATCTGCAAACTGATTCGACGCAAGAATAATATTTAAAATATGGATTGTACTTTTTTGCAAATCGCCAAGACATATGTTATTCTTCTCATAATCTCCCTTATAGACGATTGTCATCGTTCCGTCTCCATTGTCTGTAACTGTCGCTGCCTCTCCAAGCTGTGCAATCAGCTCGGATACCGCTATCGTAGTCACTTCCGTACTTCCTTGTTGCGCATAATCTCTGACTGCGCTGTGATACACATCTGAGCTTACTGTCTTTTCAATTGTCACTTCTCCGTCAGCAGAAGGTATAAATTCTCCCCATGCTGTAACTGTCTCTGTAAATTTCTGATCTCCCCACTCTCGGATCGTTACTTCTACTTCCGGATAGATATCATCTTCTGCAAAAGTCGGCTCTACATCAGAAAATCCTTTTACCGTAATATCTTCTACTGAATTTCCGGGCATAATCAAATCGTTTCCCGCATGCATAGAAATTGACGGCGTAGATTGTCCGCCTCCCCAGTCTGTCATAATCACTCCGTCAAATCCCCATTCACCGCGTGCCACATCCATGCAGAGATCCCAGTCATCAGCTGCCGGAACTCCATTGTTTAAATTATAAGAGGTCATAATTGCCATTGGTTTTGCGCCTTTTACAGCAATTTCAAATCCCTTTAGATAAATTTCGCGAAGGGTTCTCTCTGTGATCGTATTATTGACTGCACTGCGATTGTTTTCCTGATTATTGCCTGCATAATGTTTTAAGGTCACTCCTACTCCAGGATTTGACTGTACGCCGGAAATCTCTGCCACCGCGGTCATTCCTGTCAAATACGGATCTTCCGAAAAATATTCAAAATTACGTCCGCATAGAGGATTTCTGTGGATATTCATTCCAGGAGCAAGCCACAGTGTAATTCCAAATTCCCTCATTTCTTCCCCGATTGCAGCTCCTACTTCTTCCACAATGTCAATGTCCCAAGTCTGAGCAAGCAGTGTTCCGATCGGCCACGCCGTGCAGAACTGATAATACGTGTTTCCGTCTTCCCCTTCTTCTTCTCTTGTCAGACGCAGTCCTGCCGGTCCGTCAGCCAGTACAATATTCGGAATTTTTTTCGATTCAATATAAATTCCTGCGGTCTCTCCGGCTGCTCCTGAGACTGCATTTGCCTGAGCGCCCAACATCGTTCCGTCACTTAACTGATTTGCGTTTGCTGATGTTGCCCCGGCTGACTGTCCTTGTGCATTTGGAAGTTTATTGCCCCCGATCACAATGTCTGCCATCTCCGATACTGTCAGTCCGGATACGAATTCCTCCATCGTAATTTTATTGTCATAGACATCTTTTAACGTCGTTTTACTGAAATCACCCGATAATGTGTAAACTTCTTCCTCATATTCTCCGTGATAAGGATTTTCTAAAGTATAAGGAAGATTTTTCGCCAGATATTCTTGTTCTGTTGTATCCGATACGTATGCCGTCACCGTCTCATCTTCATACATTGATTCACTGGCAATTGTCCAGATTTCCATTGCACTTAATTCTATTACGGGAGCCGCTGCGATTTCTTCTTCTTCCCCTTCATAAGTATACGGTACTGCCTCCTGGCTGGAGAGTTCTGTGATCTCTTTATCTGCTGTGCGCTGATTCGTAAGCTGTTCGGTAATTGCCATATCATCCAGTCTGACAATTCCTGCAACCTCTGTATTTCTGGAACTGTTTCCTACCCGGACAATATAATCTCCCGCTTCCATAATATATGCCGCGCGTTCCTCTGAATAGGAGGACATTTCCGTTGTCTTATATGCAATGGCAAGTGTTTGGCTTTCTCCGGGAGCAAGTTCTCTCGTCTTTGCATACCCGATCAATTCCTGATATGGTTTTTCCAGTTCTCCGTCCGGAGCTGAAAAATAAATTTCTATCACTTCTTTTCCTGAATACGTATCCCCTGTATTGGTAACCGTTGTCGTCACAGTCACATTATCTTGATCAGCTTCTATACTGTCTACGGTAATGTCAAATGTTGTATAGGAAAGTCCATACCCAAATTCATACGCCGGTTCTATTCCAAATGTATCAAAATACCGATATCCGACATAGATCCCCTCTGTATAATCCTCCTGATCTACATTTCCATCATTTGAACCAAAAGTTGCGGAAGATGGATAATCTTCATAATTCTTTGCCCACGTATCCGTTAATTTTCCAGACGGTGTGACTTCTCCGTTCAAAACTTTTACGGCTGCATCGCCACCGCGCATGCCTGCCTGAGACATCAAAAGCAAAGCATCGATTCCATCTATTTCCTCCATAAAGGAAGTATCCATGACACCCCCTACATTTAAAACCACAATACAATGTTCAAAATTCTCAGCAAGCATTTTAATATTTTTTGTTTCCGTTTCTGTCAGATAGTAATCTCCCTCTTCTGCCGTGCGGTCTGCAGCCTCTCCTGAATTTCTTGCGATGATATAAACAGCCGTATCGGTATCGTTCTTAGAAGCTTCGAGCTGCTCTTGTGTGATCTCCTGGTCTGCTATCTCTATTTGTCCAAACAGTCCCTGTACATTTTGAGATGCCTGGTCGTACGCTGTTTTATACTCATTCAGCCACGCTTCTGAAGTCACATGGTATCCTGCATTTTTAAATCCGTCCCATACATTGACAACATCTCTTTGATTGACATCGCCTGAACCCGTTCCGCCTTTGACTGTTCCATATACTCCTCCTCCAAATAGCGCAATGCTGCCGTCCTTAGCAATCGGCAAAGCATTCTCTTTGTTTTCCAGCAATACCATCCCTTGAGTCGCCGCTGTCATAGATAATTCTGAATTTCGAGTTTCTCTCTCTGTCTGTTCCTCTGTTGTCACTGCTCCAATTCCGGCTGCAAATGCACTGCTTGCAAATGTCATCGACATTGTGGCAGCGAGCATAATGGCGAATACTCTCTTTACTGCTTTTTTGTTTTTGTTCATAAAATCCCTCCTTCTTTCTGATACCTGAAAGGTTCCGTCCCTAATGTAATGCCTCAATGGTATACATTGTCAAAAATTCTCCATTTTACACAAAATATATTTTAATCATATGGTTTTTTTCTGCTATTTTCCATACAATTTTTTTAGAAAAATTATCAATTTTCTTTGTCTTACACCAAAGAAAATCTTTCGTTTCCATGCAAAAGAAGCAGAGAAAGAACTTATTCTCTGCTTCTTTTGTAATTTTCGATTAAAATTTTTTCTTTTTCCTATTTTTCTATGTTTCTTTTTTGATATTTCTTAAATTTTAAACTCTTTATAAAATTTCAATTTCACACTCTTCACACCATTCCTGAATGGTAGCGGAAAAGTTTTCATTTTGCGCCTGATTCAGTAATACAGAGCGCAAGTTTTCTTTTACTGTATCTGTATATTCAATCGGTCCTCCCTGCGCATCGTAATCGTAGTATAATACATAAACTCCATCTGAGCATACGATCGGATCGCTGATCTGTCCGATTTCTTCAACAGCCATTGCTCCGTCTATAAAATCCTGCTCCCAGAAAATACTGTCTTTATGTACGCTGCATCCGCTATAATTTGAAAGTTCCGCATCGACACTGTATTCATCAATCAGATCATCAAAAGACTCTCCGTCATTGAATTTCTCTTCAATTTCATCTACCGTATCCTGCACTTCCGCAAGAATTTCGTCTTTGAGTTCTGCAATAGCCGCTTCATTTTCTGCGTCAGCTGCTGTTGCATCTGCCGCTGTAGCACTTTCTTCCGGATACATTAATGCCTGTAACTCTTCTAGCTTTTCTTCATCCCCTGTCAGACGAATATGCGTAAAGTGACGGTATCCTTCTGGAATATAAAAAGATTCATTTGAGCCGTATGCTGCAATTGTCTGTTCATATAATGGCACGTTATCTGCAAAAGATTCTTCATCCATTGCTACATATTCATCATATGTTTCCTTTACTTCTTCATCTGAAATTGAAACGTCTCCAACACAGTACTCTTCTACACGGTTAAAGACTTCTTCGTTTTTCATCTCTTCAAACACATCATCACTCGTCTCATATCCGTATTGAGCCATAACTTCCTGTGCTTTTTCCTGTGCATCTTCTTCCTCTAAAGAAGCATCCTGTGCCATATATAATGCTTTATAGATCTCCAGAGATTCATCCCACTGCTCCTGTGCCTGATTTCTTAAATCTTCCAGTTCTTCCTCTGTAAATTCATCTAATTTTAATTCCTGTGATTTTAATTCAATCACTTTTAACTGGATCAGCATATTTAAAGCTGCCTCAGAGACATAATTCTGAATGGTCTCATTGCTGACATCATATCCGCTGTTTTGATACTGTTGCAGCATATAATTCGTCATCACTGTAAGTTGAGACTGTCTGATTTCCTCTCCATTTACCGTTGCCACTACAGCATCCTCTTCCGACGCATCCGCTGCTGTTGCCTCTGCCGTTGTTGCTTCTTCTGTCGTAACTTCCTGGTCGGTTGTCTGGTCTTCTGCATATACATTGATTCCTGAAAAAATCATTCCCGTTGCTAACAGACATGCCAGCACTTTTGTCCTCTTTTTCATTTTAATACCTCCGTTTAACGAGTCACACCCTCGTCTGTTTTGTATTTTATATTTTACCTCTTTTTTGTTCATCATTCCATACGATTTTTTCTTATATACTTTTGATTTTCATCAATTTTTTTGTATTTTTCCATTTTTTTATTTTTTTTACAGTTATTTTTTTACAAATACTGTTCTGTTCTTTTTCCTATCTTTATGATTTCTACACAATATTTTATAAAGTTATTCTGCCCTTTCACACATCAATGACAGAGCGGATATCAAACAAATCTGTCCGGTTCGCCTCTTTCTATAAATGGAAAAAGAGCTTCGCTGGAAGCTCTTTTTCCTCATGGAAAGGAAAATTATAAGAAAAAAGTTTTATGTGAAAAAGTGAATTCTTTTATTGAATTTCACCTTTTTCAACTGATGTAAATGTAGCTAAGTCAAACTGGGAATTCCAAGATTTCAATTCAATTTCATCTCCGTACAGCACCTTCATATTCTGTGTCTGCATCACAACTTTTAAAATATTCATTGCACATTTTTGAAGATCTCCGACATAAATCCTGTCATTGTCTACATACGTTCCTTTATATTCTGTAATGTTTCCATTTTCATCTGTTTTTACTATATAATAGATTGTTTCCTCAGGACAGTCACTTGCTGCCTGTGTATTGTCCTTCCAGTACGTCGGCATATATCCAACCACTTCCCATCCTTCTTCTATATATTCCTCAGGAAGAGCCGTATCTGCAGATTCTACTGTTTCCGGAACAAAATCACCCCACAGTGATACAAATGTCTTATGAGGACCGTAAGCAAGTTCGCTGCTGACTTTAATTTCTCCATTTTCCAAAAAGTCCGGTTCTGTCCACGCTACTTTATTGAACAGCTCATACCATCTTCCACCTGGCATTAGCAAATCATTGCCGGCATGCATAGAATCAGCTGCTGCCGCGCTTGACTCCCAGTCGGTGCATACAAAACCTTCAAATCCCCATTCTCCTCTTAAAATGCTGGTTGTCAAATCATAATTAGCTGCGGTAAATAATCCCTGCACTACATTATAAGAAGTCATAATTGCCATAGGCTGAGAAGATTTTACAATAATCTCAAATCCTTTTAAATACAACTCTCGTTCTGTTCTCTCAGAAGCTACTGTATTGACATGGGAACGTCCCGTCTCCTGATTGTTCATTGCAAAATGTTTTACCATACAGCCGACACCCGGAACCGACTGTACGCCATTGATGGTTGCGGATGCACAAAGTCCTGTCACAAGCGGATCTTCTGAATAATATTCTCCATTTCTTCCGCATAGAACATTTCGAATTAAGTTTGCTCCAGGAGCAAGCCAGATCGTGCAGTCAAAATTTTCCAAATCGTATCCAGAACACGTTCCACATTCATATAACAAATCTGTATTCCATGTACTTGCCATTACCGGACTGGATGGGAAAGCTGCTGTCACTGTGATTCCCTCGCTGTCCTCCGTGGCATCGTCTCCAGTATACTCCATTGCCTCTTTGATTACTTTTCCGGGACCATCATTCATATTAATCGTAGGAATTCCAAGACTTCTCCATTCCTCTTTATCCCAAGTTTCTAAAGATCTGCCATTTTCATATTTGGATTCACTATGCACAGATTCTTTCATAATGTCCAAATTACAGATATCTGCACTGCCTGTCCATACATCGTCATCATAATTACAAAACAGTCCGGTAAAATCATGAGCGCCTGCACGCTGTGTGCCAGTTACCCAGTCGAACGTCTTGTTTGCCGCTGCTCCGTTTACCAGAAAAACAAGCTGTTCTGTCGTCATATTTCCGACAAATTCTTCTAACGTATATTCTCCATTGTAAACTCCAAGCAGATTCATATCTTCATATTCTTCTACCACTTCAACTACTTCTTCGTATCCTTCTCCGTTATGATAGCCATTTTCTCCTGTTTTGTCAGTATAAACCGGTGTAATCGTTGAAGTCAAAGGATACGTATAAAATTGAGGATTTGCATAGTAATCCATCATATTTTCCAAGGTTGATTTGCTGTCATCCCACGGGATATATCCGCCTGTCAAAATAGCATCCGCTGCTGTTGCCTCACGGATTCCTTCTGTTCCGGAAGCTCCTGTTGTCACAGAAGTTACATTGTTGTAATATTCCTCCTCTTCTTCTTCTTGATCCAGCATTGTCTGTGTCCGATACGTCGTCACTGTCTCATCGTCATATTCAGACGCATTGTTTTTTGCCGGAATATCTGCTGCACTTAAACTGAGTTTCTGTGCCTGTGCAATCTCTTCCTCTTCTCCGTCATACGTATAAGACTGTACTTTTTCTCCATTTTCATCGTATTTTGACAGTTCTTCAATCTCTCTGATTGCCTCTAACTGATTGCTTAATACTTCTGTGACAGCCATCTCATCTAAAGTAATCACTGCGGCTACTTCTGTGTTTCTGGAAGAAT
Organism: uncultured Lachnospiraceae bacterium; assembly: GCA_944376425.1. Classification (GTDB taxonomy): domain Bacteria; phylum Bacillota; class Clostridia; order Lachnospirales; family Lachnospiraceae; genus JAGZHZ01. Next base: position 13,324 of record CALWCS010000187.1, read on the forward strand.
TTCCCACACGAATCAGATAGTCTCCGGCTTCCATAATATAAGAAGCACGCTCTTCAGAATAAGAAGACATCTCTGTTGTATCAAATGTAATTGTCAATTCCTGAGACTGTCCTGGTTCCAATTCATCTGTCTTTCCATAAGCTGCAAGTTCCTGATATGCTTTTTCCAATTCTCCATCTGGAGCTGAAAAATAGACTTCTACGACTTCTTTTCCCGAATAGGTATCTCCTGTATTTGTTACTTTTGCTGTTACAGTCACACTTTCCGGATCAACGCTTACTTGTGTCGTCTCTATTTCAAAATCTGTATAAGATAATCCATATCCAAACTCATACATCGGATCTACATTAAAAGTATCGAAATAACGATATCCGACATAAATTCCTTCATCATAATCCACATCGTTGACAGAAGCCGCAAACGTATTAGAGGAAGAATAATCCTCATATTCTTTTGCCCACGTATACGTCGTTTTTCCAGATGGTGTTACGGTACCTTCTAAAATTTCTACCAGTGCAGCTCCGCCTTCGACTCCGGCTTCTCCCATCATCACAAGCGCATCCAGTCCTTCAATTTCCTGGTAGAAATTCGTGTCAATTCCACATACACAATTCATAACAACAATCGATGTTTCAAAATTCTCTGCCATCTTCCGGATATTTTCTTTTTCAATATCTGTCAGATAATATTCTTCCAAGGTACGATCTGTATTCTCTTCAGAATCTCTTGCAATCACATAGATTGCCACATCTGCTTCAGAAGAGTTGGCAATCATTTCATCTGTCAATGGACCATCTGTCAGACTGCTTGCCTGCATTCCCTGCCAATCGGCGCCGCTGGAATCTGAGCCTTCCTGGTATCCGTTTTTATACGTTTCTAAAAAATCATACGAAGTAATCTCATATCCAGCCGCTTCCAGAGCTGTGTTAATATTAGTCCCGTCTCCTGTTCTTAGGCTTTTATTTCTTGCCTCTAAAGTATTTGCTGCGCCAAGTCCAAATAAGGCTACTTTCTTTACTTCCTCTTTGTTCCATGGCAGAGCCTCTCCTCTGTTGTCAAGAAGAATAATTCCTTCTTCTGCTGCTGTCTTTGCAAGACTTCTCGCATATGCCTCCTGATAACCTCCCAGGTATTTTCCATCCTGGCTGACGATTTCTGCTGCAGTGACAGACAACAAGTTTGTACATGCTATCACTCCTGCTGCTGCTGCCGCTGACCATTTTTTCCACTGTTTCATTTTCTTCCTCCCTTTTATTTTTCGTTTTTTTATATTATGAATGATTCTCTCCAGGTGTATGTTTTATTATCTCTTCCAAAAGGATGATGTTTCATGCCTCTCTTACAATTTCACTCTCTGAGATCCATTCTTCTATATCCTGCTTCAGCATTCTTTTTGCCTGAATCAGCTTTAAATCTGATGTTACCTTTTCTAAAAGCTCTATATTCATAACGTTTCCATCTTTTATCCGACGCTGCATCTCTTTGCTGATTTCTTCTTTGTCTACGGTTGCTTTTTTCCAATATAGCCGCATCATGCGATCGTATATGATTTCCATTTTTTTATTTTTGATCAGCTGTCTGACGGAATATCCGTTTTCATGCAAAAAACTCTCCGCTTTATGAAATGCTTCCCACTGAGAAAATGCTTTTTGCTCTTTTAAAAATAATGTTTTATAATGCTCCACTGTCTGATTCCAAAAATACTCTGCTTTTGCCCGAATTGTCTTTTCTTCTTCTTTGGTAAAATCTGATATTTTTAATTCCACTGCCTTTTGTTCCAGTGCAAAAAGCCATATCAAATGTTGCTCTGTAAGACTTTCAATTTGTTTTTCTTCTAATTTTTTTGTCATTGCTTCATTTGCCCACATCCAGTACCGTCTTGTAAGCTGTTCTTCTTCTTTTGAGACTTTTTCTCCATTGATTCGAACAATTCTTCCCATTTTCCCCTCTCCTTTTCTTCTTTACTTCCTGTATACTGATCTTATTTTTTTCTTTTCTGCAATGATTTTTTTTATCCTGTCTGTTTTCGCAACAGACAGGATAAAAAAAGCCATTCCCTTTTTCGATATTGCAGCAGATATGTTTTTGTTGCATAGGAAACATTGTCTCCTATGCAACAAACAAACTTTTGAACTATCGTTTTTCTTCTTCTCTTTCCTTTTGGCGGTTATCTGTCCAAATTTTTATTCTACTACAACAGTCTCTGATAATGTCAGATTGTCGGATGCTGTTCCAACATAGATCGTACGTTCTCCTGTAGCAACCGTCCATTTATCTTTTGTTCCGTCTTCGTTTTCGTTATACTCTGTCTGAAGTGCATTCCAGTAGGACAGGGATCTTTCTGATACCTGAACGGTTATTGTCTGGCTTTCTCCTGGTTCGAGTACCTCAGTACGATCAAATCCGCAAAGCTGAATCTCTGCCGACATAATGCCTTCGGGAACTTCAGCTTCTCCAATATAAACCTGCGCCACTTCGGCACCTGCTACAGATCCTGTATTTGTAATCGTAAATGTTACATCATATCCATAGTCTGCATCTGCTGTCTTTTCAATCTTTAAGTCCGAATATTCAAATGTTGTATAACTCAATCCATGACCAAAGTCAAATGCCGGCTCTACATCATTTTTATCGTACCAGCGGTATCCGATATAGATTCCCTCTGCAACAGTTGCATCTTTTAAGTTATCTGCTAAGCCGTTGGAAATACGGTCTAAATTCTCTCCGGTAGCTATATTAAATGCTTCCTGTGAATAAGAAATGGATGTATCTTCTCCTGTCTTATGGAACGTAATTGGTAATTTTCCGCTTGGGCTGACTTCTCCGAGCAACAGATCTGCTGTTGCAGTTCCGACTGCCTGTCCGCCGAACCACATTTCAAGAATGGAATCTACCTCATCTGCCCATCCGTTTCCTTCCGGGAAGTAAGTATCATCACAAAGTGCAATGTTGCTTGCTGTATTAAGTACCACAATGACTTGATTTCCGTTTTCTTTTGCCGCGTCGATTACATCTCTTAACAGCTGTAACTGATCTTCCGGAAGAGAACGGCTTGCCGGTGTCACTTCTTCGTCAGATGCAGTCTCCCCAGGCATTGCGCTGCCTCCGTCACTGTTTCCTGTCGTATTATCATAAGCAAAGAAAATTACTTTGTCATTTTCTTTTGCTGCCTGAACGGCTGCTTCATAATCACTTTGAGCCTGTCCTGCCGGAATCCATGCAAGTCGAATCTGCATATCTTTCAGATCTGTCGGCATATCGATTCCCGTAATTTCAATTTTATAACGTTTTCCTGCTTCCAGATTCATAGTCACCGCTGTTCCGATGCCCATTCCTTCTCTGGAAGAAATTAAATTATTCCATCCCCACTGAGTTCCCTGCCGATCTCCTGCTCCTGAGCTGACCGTCTGTCCATCAATGGTACAGTTTACATCTCCTCCGATAGACTGCAAGATAAAGGAATATTCTCCCGATTCCGGAACCTCCAGCCATCCTGTCCAGGTGTACGCTTCACCATTTGTAATTGCATTGCCTGGCTGTACTGCGTCTTCTTCATCCGCATTTTCAAAATCTCTTCTTCCATCTGCATGAATTCCAACTGTAAAGTCAATTACCGGGTCAATCGCAGCTACTTCATCCAGCTCGTAAACTTCTCCAGATTCCTGATCTTTTACCATAAAGTAAGCTTTTTTGGTATCTGAAATATCTTGTACATAGACAGATTCATTGCTAAGTCCATTCATCTCCCAGATATCAGAAGATGCGAAGACACCTGTGCCATCTGGTCCTGGAATATATTCTGGAAGTTCATCACTTTCTGTCTCTTCCTCTGTCTCTTCTTCCTGTGCTCCTGGAGGTCCAAACATTCCGCCGCTATTTTCTGATACCACACCGTATGTGCGGACAAATCCATGTTCGTCGCCGTCTTCTGAGGTATAAATATATTCTTCCGGAATCGTTGTTCCTGCTAGATCAAGTCCTACATAGGTGGAAACATTTGCATCCTCTCCGATGATCTTTTGCATTGCCTCATACGGTCCATCGATATAATTGACTACACCATAGGAACGTTCTGCTCCTGTACCGGTAAATGCATACGTTGCTCCGACTCCAATCATAGCGACAGAATTATCACCTGTATAATCTTCACTTGTCAGAGGAAGCGCATTATTGTTATTCTGAAGAAGAACTGCACCGCTTTCTGCAATTTCTTTTACCACTTCATTTGCAGAATCCATATATTCTTCTGTATAATCTTCTTCATAGCTGTTAATCAACGTGATTGCCGTTGTAGAATCTGCACAGTCTCTGTTTACATCTCGTTTTACTCTCGCTTCTCCATCTACATAATAAATATTGGAATAGGAATAATACAGATAGCCTGCGACACCGTAAGCATACAGATTAGCTTTCACATTCTCAACGATCTCATCAAAAGTTCCTTCGCCTGCCTCAATTGCTGCCTCAATATTTTCTTTTGTATTGTTTCCGGCAGTTGGCATTGCCATCGTATTGCCCTGGAAGGAACTCATCTCTTTTTGTCCGCCCCAGTCACAGCAGATCATTCCTTTAAATCCAACTATCTCACGCAGAACATCCAGATTGATATAATCATTACTGTCTGTAAATTCTCCGTTTTCCTCTGTAAATCCCGGAATTTCAATACTGTTATATGTGGTCATAACAGAAGCTGCATTTCCGTATTTAATTGCATATTCAAATGAAGTTACATAAAACTCATGGAAAGTCTGTTCATCGATCGTAACATTGACGCCAGTGTCTCCATTTGTACCATATCCCGCATAATGTTTAATCATTGCAGCAACGCCTTCAGACTGTACACCTGCTACCTGCTGTGCGCCGAGGATTCCTGTCAGGTATGGATCTTCTCCCATCGTATCCTTTGTACGGTTCCAGTGTCCGGTACGAAGAACGTCCATCTGTGTTCCTAATTGGAAATTTGATCCGATGATCCGATTGTCTGATCCTTCCAACTGTCCATAAGCATACGCAAGATCTGTGCTGAATGTGGAACCTAAAGACATATTGACCGGGAAGCCTGTTGTCTCATAAAGAGAAGTAACTCCGGCAGGTCCATCATGATAGAAAGATTCCGGTACGCCAAGTTCCGGGCATCCTGTGGCATATCCTGGATTCCCCTGGATTGCCGTCTTATCATTGTTTCCTGCAATCATCGTATAAAAGCAGTCTGTGTCTCCATCAGCAAGTAAAGTATTGACGATCGCATCAACTGTCAACTCAATTTCTTCTTCCGTCATCTGAAGTCCTTTTTCCAGTGCCTCTCTGCTGTAAGAATCCGGATATGTCACGGTTGTCTCTTCATTTGCTGCCTCTGGTGTTGTCGCATTAGCATCTGCTGCCGTCATTTCTTCAGCACTGACCGGAAATGCTCCGAATACCATACTGGAGGCAAGTCCAAAAGCAATTACTTTTTTAAAATTCATTTTCTTTCCCCTTTCTTCAACGTTATTTCGTTTTTTTGATGGAATTATTGTAACATTTCCTTTTTTTTTCGTTAAGATGTCCAAAGTATCGTTCACTCCTCTGACAGGACTTTTCGCACTTTCTGACAAATCCTGGCTGTGCCAAATAAGGATAACAGGCATAAAAAAATCCGGAAAGCTCAGCCAGGAAGTGCCCGTAAATGCACCCCTTGTCTGTCCTTTCCGGAGAATCTAATCTGCGCTATTCTCTTTTCCTATTCTGTTTTGAAATGATTCACTTTTTTCATTGAAGATTTCTGTCTTCTATTTTGACGTTATAAGCCGTAGTCTGTAATTTCTAGTTGCCGCATTCTATACTAATCTGATTAAATCTCTCTAAAATCTGATCAACCTGCACTTTTTTCTTTTCTTCTCCTGCAACATCAATCACTGCTTTTCCCTCGTGCATCATCAGAAGACGATCTCCATATTCCACCGCATACCGCAGATTGTGAGTCACCATAATTGTAGTTAGTTTTTTCTCTTCTACAATTTTCCCGGTCAGTTCCATAATCCGCTCTGCTGTCTTTGGATCAAGCGCCGCTGTATGCTCATCCAGTATTAAAAAATCGATTGGCGTCATCGTAGACATAACAAGAGACATCGCCTGACGTTGTCCTCCTGAGAGAGAACCTACTTTTACGTTTAATTTGTCTTCTAATCCTAGATTGAGCTGGCTTAAACATTCTTTATAATAAGAAATTCTCTCTTTATTCGTCCCTCTGGAAAGTCCAAAAAATTTTCCCTTGTTGTCTGCCATTGCCATATTTTCTAAGATTGTCATATTCGGACAGGTACCCATCGCTGGATTTTGATATACTCTTCCGATTCTTTTTAATCTTTTATATTCTTTTTCCCTTGTGATGTCCTCCCCGTCGATTAAAATTTTTCCGCCATCCAGATCGATACTGCCGCAGATTAAATTCAGCATAGAAGTTTTTCCGGAACCGTTGCTGCCTATCACAGATACAAACTGTCCCTTTTCAATTGTCAGATTAAAGTCCTGAAACAGACACATTTCATTTACCGTACCCGGATTATAATATTTTTCAATATGTTTTAGCTCAAGCATAGTGTTTCACCTTCTTCTTTCGATCCATACTGACAATTAAAATCGCCAGGAATAATACTGCTGTGATTAATTTCATAGCCTGCGGATTGAAAAACTTAATTGCAAGTGCTACACAGGCTTTATATAAAATAGATCCTACAAAAACAGCTGTTGTTGCTTTTACTTTCGGCAGTTTTTTGAACAGTGCCATTCCTATAATGACACTGGCAAGTCCAATTACCATAGAACCCGTTCCGGTCGAGATATCAAATACTCTTTGTTCCTGGCAAAATACGCATCCGCTTAATGCGACCAATCCGTTCGCAATTGCAAGCCCTAAAATTTTTACATTTCCCTTATCTTTTGCCAGAGAAGTAACGAGATTGTCGTTATCTCCAACGGCCCGGAGCAAATATCCTGACTTTGTCTTTAAATATAAATCGAGCAGAATTTTACTGATCAGTACGACGGCTAAAATCAGCACAATCTTTACATAATCCGGAACCGTATCTCCAAAGAGTTGTGTGAGCATATCATTTTTAAACATCGTCTGCCTCGAAAAGAGCGGTACATTATTCGTTCCGGCAATTTCCAAATTCACTGTGTACAGAGCTGTCATCATAATAATTCCCGATAAAAGATCCCGTACTTTACATTTTACATGAATCAGTCCTGTACAAATGCCGGCAGCTGCTCCTGCCAGAAAAGAGATGGGGATCGTCAGATAAGGATTCATACCTTTTGTAATCAATGATGCTGTCACAGCCGCTCCTAAAGGAAAACTCCCATCTACTGTTAAGTCAGGAAAATCTAATATTTTATATGTGATATAAACTCCAAGGGCAAGGATTCCATAAATCAGTCCCTGTTCTACCGCCGTAAGTATAAAATCCATTTTTCTGCTTCCTCCGTCCCGTTTCTATTTTCTGCCGATTATTCTGCTGTAATTTCAGTAAAGATTTCTACTGCACGCTCAGTCATTGTATCTGGAATTTCGATTCCCAAATTTTCGGCAACTGCTTCATTGATATATAAATTACTTTCTGTCAGCAGCTCAAAAGGCATATCCTCAGCGCTTGCCTCTCCTTTTAAAATCTTCGCTGCCATTCTTCCTGTATCTTTTCCAAGGCTGATATAATCTAACCCTTCTGCTGCAAGACATCCGATTCTTACCTGTTCAATTTCACTTCCAAAAACCGGAATATTTTTTTCGTTTGCCTGCTCTAAGATTGCCGGAAGAAAGCTTACTACTGTGTTATCTGTCAGATTTGTCAGACAATCTACTTTTTCCAGTAAATCCGCTGTAGCAAGCGGTATTTCTGATGTACTCGTAACACCGGCCACTTCAATTTCAAAGCCATATTCCGGAGCAAGTTCTTCATACTGTGTGATACTGTAGACAGAGTTTGCCTCGCTTGTCGTATATAGAATTCCAATGGTTTCTGCATCCGGCAGTACTTCCCGAATCATTTTTAATTGTGCCTCTACCGGAAGCTGATCACTCGTCCCTGTTACAGCTCCAACTGGCATTCCATCTTCCGTCGCCAGCTCTGCTTCTACCGGATTTGTCACAGCAGTGTAAACTACCGGTATTCCGGAATCCATCGCCGCATTGTAGGCTGCCTGGGCGCTCGGAGTTGCAATTGCACAGATCAGATCCACATCATCTGCTACAAAGCTCTGTGCAATCTGAGAAGCAGTTCCCATATCGGCCGCCGCGTTATTGATACGTATCGTTAAATTTTTTCCTTCTTCGATCCCTTCTTCCTTCAGCCCTTCTAACAATCCTTCCCGGCAATTATCCAGCGAATCGTGTTCTGCAAACTGTGAAATTCCTATCGTATAAGATTCTTCCTCTGCATAGCTGAGATTTCCGACTGACATCATAGCTGTCGCTGCCACCATCGTTCCTGCCATCATTGCAATCATTTTCTTTTTCATACTCAATCTCTCCTTTTTCTAAAATATTTTTCACCTAAAGCTTTGATCTTATAAGCTTTTTTGGGAGTTATGTTCTTTCCTTTGAGACTTTTTATATCGCGTAAATACATATTTCCAAGCTTTTTTATTTCAAGCGAAAGACCGGAGGACTTTCGTTTGAAATAAAAAAACCGTCTCAAACTATTTCTAGTTTGAGACGGTAATAACATTCTTATTATCGCGGTACCACTCAATTTGACATTTAACAATTGTCCACTTTCTCACGTACTATCATACGCTCCTGATTGATAACGGGTTCGGTTCCCGACGACACCTACTTTTTTCATTTCAGATCGTCCTCAAAAGTCCATTCAGCAATAACATCCATACAGCAATTCCACCATCTGCTGCTCTCTGTAATCTCCTTTAAAGCTTACTCTTCTTTCTCATCGGTTTTTCTTTTTCTGATGTGTATAGTCTAATACCAAATTTTCTGTTTGTCAACCTTTTTCTTTTTTATTTTGATTTTTTCCGGCACAATCTTAATCTTTGTCTGTCTTTGTTCTCCTTCTTCATCCATTAAAAGAATCGTAGTCGTAAATACCGAATCTGTACTGTCTGTTTTATAGACCCCGTCATATTTTTCTACAATACTTTTGATAATACGAATTCCCAGTCCATGTATTTCTTTTTGTGTCTTGCTCGTCATCAAATTCGGATTTTCTGCCATGACATTAAATTCTGTAGAGTTTTCTATCTCAATATGCAGATACGCTTTCCTTTTTGCAATTTTTATCTTTACAAACCCGTCCTCCACTTTTGCTGCCGCCTCAATTGCATTATCACATAAATTCATAATCAGCATATTGAGATCATATATTTCTACCATTCCTTTTTGTGGCACACTTGCCTCTATCTGAAAATCTATGCCGCATTTTTGAGCTGCTCTTTTTTTCTGATTTAGAATCAGATTTAAAATTCCATCTTCTGTATAGGCAACAATTTCCATATCATTTGGAGACTGTTTCTCCATTTTCTTTAGATATTGATGTGCCTCTTCATATTCTCCCGCTTCCATGAGCATCTCCACAGAACTTAAATATGCTTTATAGTCATGTTGGAATCGTCTTAAAGATTCATAGATCTCCATCATTTGATTGAAATACTGCTGCTGAATTTTCAGATAAGTCGTTTGTACCATACCAGTCTTTTGCATCTCATTTTTTTTCACTAAAAGACTGATAAAAGAATAAAATACAACCGGAATCATTACCCAGCTGATAGGAAGCAAAATATCAGAAAAAGACATTCGATCGCTCTGTGAAAAAATTGCCATTGTCTTTTGCGCTGCAAAATCTTCAACAAGACAGACTCCGCCAAGCAGTATCCAATAAAACAGCGATATTTTGCCTTCCAGTTTCACAGCATGATTTGCCAGAAAGTTGGCAATCGGTATCATCAGAAGCTTTATACAGATACGCCGCAGGAAAAACAGGCACAACCATTGGATATCGGTAGGATTTTTGGCTATCAAATCTGCTGCCATAATTCCCATATGTTCCAGCGAAATCATAATACTGAAAAAGGTGATACACACAATCAGCTTTTCGTAAAATTTCCCTCTGTAGAAAAAAAGCGTATACAAAAAGGGGATTCCTATCATTGTAATAATGTAGAAGACTACATTATTTTGGGTAATCCAGTCTACTGCCGCCAAAATAAAGGTAAATCCAATTGCGCCTAAAATCCATCCGTCTTTTTTTTCACCTCTGTGCGTTTTCGAAATAAAAACCTTATGGATAAAGTAAAAAAATATAATTGCTTCTACCAATTGTCCCAGCGTATTGATTGTCCATACCCATGGATTGCGGAAAAGATTTTCACTGCTGCTTAAATCAATCATATCTCATCTTCTCTTTCCCTCTTTCTATTTTTGGTCTTATGATTTTTCTGTTGCCTCTTTTTTATACCATTCTATGATTGTGTCACATATTTTTCTGTACGTTCATCCTGGATTTTACCTGACCAGTTCAGTCCAAATCCAAAATCATAGACATTTCCATCTTCATCTACGTAGCATTCCATATCCTGCCCTACGTCCTCTTGCTGCTGCTCTACGGTTTCCATATTTGCTGGTTGTTGTATTGGAAGCAGTCCGGATGGTTCTGTCGTTCCGGAAATAATTTCCATAACTGCCTGATCTGAAATACCAAATCCTACCACAATCGCATCAGCAAGCGGTTCTACTTCTGTAAAGACAAGAGGATTCTTCTCATTGACATAGACAATCACCGGCTTTTCTCCCATCTGTTCGGAAACGTTTTGCAGTGTTTCCAGCTCTTCTATATTGCTGGCTGTTGTTGTTTTGCCTTTATAGCTGCGATTTTCGGCTGTGTCTGTATACAAAATTTCTCCTGTATTAGAGTCAACATATTCTTTGCCCGGATCGGCGGCAATACTTTCTTCTCTCGCCTCATCTGCAGTATATTCTCCATACTGAAGAGTAATTGGCAAATATTCTTCTGTTTCTCTATCATATCCACTGTTGTATCCGGTAGATGGCGTATTGATTTTGACAATTGCAAAATCTGCACTGTCTGGATCTTCTGTCACGGTATAATATTGACTGACTGCTTCTTCTGAAATTCCGCTTACATAAACTGTCTTCTTTTGTGCCGACTGATCTGTCTGCTGAATAAGGTTTCCGCTGTTTTTGAGCATAACAACTGATTTTACCTGTGCTTCGTATCCTGCTTCCATATACTCTGCATTTCCGACTTCTTCTGCGGCACTCTCGGGATTTACATACGGATTGTCAAATAAATCAATTCTCATCATATTCAGAATCGTTTTTTCTGCTGCATTTTGAATGATTTCATTTGCTGCTTCTTCTCCTAAATCTTCTATTAACACTTCATACGCTCCGATCAAAGTATCTAGTGTTACTTCTGTTTCATTATAAATGCCAATCTGGTGAGTTCCTGCTTCCCATGCCGTAGCAATTCTCTCACAATCCGTGATATCTTCTACTCCCCACGGCGCTCCGGCGAGAAATCCTGTACTCCATCCGTCAACACTGACACCCCAGTCAGTACATACAAGCCCGTCAAATCCCAATTCTTCTTTTAACAGATCCGTAATGATATAGTTACTGAATGCGTTTCCAAGATTCTCACCAGATGGGTCTTGATCATACATGATACTGTAATAAGGCATCATTCCAGCTGGCTGACTTGTTCCATCCTCCAATTCCATCGCGCTTTTAAATGGTTCTAACTGTTCTTGTAAATTGTCGCCCGGATAGACCCCATACTTTCCAAAGTCCATATGAGCATCGCGTCCTCCTTCTCCGACACCGCCACCCGGAAAATGCTTCATAATACAGATCGCCGAGTCTTCTCCCCATCCGATCGATGTTCCATCCTCCAGATAAGTACTTTGCATTCCATCAATTACATTTTTTGAAAAATCAGAAGAAAGTGCTGCGTTTTCGCCAAATGTTCCGGATACTCGGCTCCATCTCGGTTCCGTTGCGAGATCCACCTGAGGAGAAAGACTCGTTCCTATACCAAGAGCACGCAGTTCTGACGAAGCGATTTTCCCGAATTCTTTTCCGATAGAAGGATCAAACGTTGCAGCAAGACCTAGATTATCCGGCCATTTTGAAATATCTCCCCCTTGTCCGGCAGACCAGATCTGCTGTTCGCCGCTTGCACCATGTCTGGGATCTGAACTGTAATTAACCGGAATCCCATATGGCTGTGCCTCGGCAAGTGCCTGTCCCGCATTATTTGCCCTTGCAATGAATTCCGGATCATTTCCCTCTGTATAATTGGAAAGAATATGGCGAATCTTTTGGTTTACAATATAATCGTATGCCCCGTCTTCCTGTGTAATTTCCGCTTTCATCTGTGCTGATGGATGATACAGCAGTCCTAACGCTGTATGAATTCCTTCTTCTCCATCAGACATCAATTGCGCAGCCAATGATTCTGCACGCACTTCATCCGTTTCTCTCCAGTCTTCATACGTATCTACACTGCCGTTGCGATTTAAATCTTTAAAAAGATATCCATCCTGCTCTAAAAGTGTCACTCCCGAATCTGAAGAATACGATAATGTCTCTCCTCCATCCTGAGTGACAACCCAAAATCCATATCCGCTATCTGTCACTTGATAGGACTCTGCCGCATCAGAACCAGTCGCCGTCATCTCCTGTGCAAAGGAAAAATTGCTCATCATACCTGTCAGAATTGCTGTTGTCACAGCTGCCGAAATCATCTCTTTCCTGATTTTTTTTCGTCTTGAATTTTTCATTTTTTTATTCACCCTCCTTTATTTTCTGATAATATGATCTTATCATTTCCCCCTTTTTTTCACAATTTGGCAAACGGTACATTCACACTTTCTATCAGTCATTTCGCACTCTCTTTTCGATGAATTTTTCCTAGACGCAGTGTTATGATGCAAAGTTTGTTTTAAAGAAAAGTCCTTCGTTTTTTTCTTTAAAACAAAAAAAGCTTCAGGGCTGCCTATCTTTAAGATAGACAGCCCTGAAGCTGCATAATAAGGGTAGATTTGTATTGTCAGATTATTTCTTAGCAATGTATTTACGAACGTCGATAGATACAGCCAGAATAATAATGAGACCTCTGATAATGTACTGTAAATATGGGTCAATTCCAAGGAAGTTAAATGCATAGTTGATAACCTGTAAGATAACAACACCGATTACAACTCCAGGGATTGTACCAACACCACCGGAGAAAGATACACCACCGATAACGCAACCGGAGATTGCATCTGTATCGTAGTTCAAACCTGTACCTGTGTTCACAGATCCGATACGTCCTGCTTCCAAGAAAGCAGCGATACCGTAAAGAACACCAGCTACGATATAAACACCGATAATATTTTTTGTTAAACTTACACCAGATACAGAAGCCGCTTCTGGGTTACCACCAATTGCGAACATGTTCTTACCTAATGTTGTCTTATTCCATATAAAATACATAACTACAACTGCGATTGCTGCGTAAATAATCAAGAACGGCAGTTCAAAGCTTCCAAAATCAATACCCTCTGTTACCCAATAATTGAATGTGCTGTTAAATGTAGACAGAGCCTGTGCTCCACCTTCCTGGCTGTTGATGTAAATACATGTACAACCAAATGCAATCAGCTGAGTACCAAGAGAAACGATGAAGGCATGCAGATGAAGTTTTGCAACGCCGAAACCATTGATTACACAGAATACCATTGCTACTGCGATACTTGCCAGTAACGGCACGATCAATGGAAGATCATTCTCAAATTTATACATTCTGGAACCATATGTAGTAGCCTGTACTAAAGAAGCTGTTACAGCAGCACTACATCCAAGAATACGACCTGCTGAAAGGTCAGTACCTGCCAACACGATCAAACCTGCTGCACCCAACGCAAGGATAATACGTGTTGAAGCCTGTGTTAAAATTCTCATAAAGTTTGATATTGACAAGAATCTCGGATTAATACAGATAACTACTATCAACATCACAACAAGAATAATATACAATGCGTAATTTAGCGCAAATTCACCTATTTTTTTTGAATCCCATTTTGCTGTTTTTTCCATAGTTTTTCTCCTGCCTTAAATATATTTTGCTGCGAGACGCATAATCTCTTCCTGCATTCCGCCCTTTAAGTCTTCTTTGACATCTAAGATTCCTGCCATATGTCCATTGCTCATAACAAGAATTCTGTCGCAGATACCAATTAACTCCGGCATTTCCGAAGAAACTACCATAACGCCTTTGCCTTCCGCCGCCAACTGGTCGATCAACTGATAGATTTCATATTTTGCTCCAACGTCAATACCACGAGTAGGCTCATCCAATAACAATACCGTTGGTTTCGTCAGCAGCCATCTTCCGATAATGACTTTCTGCTGATTACCTCCTGATAAAGATTTAATATGGGTCTTTGTTGAAGGTGTTTTTACATTCATACTTTTGATAACCCAGTTTGTGTCATCTTCCATCTTCTTATTGATTAAGAGTCCAATCTTATTCCGGTATGCTTTCAGATTAGAAATAACTGCATTGAACGTAATACTCTGCAGCGGAATAATTCCTGTTGCACGACGTTCCTCTGTCAGGAGTGCAAAACCATTTTTAATTGCCTCCATAGAGTTATGATTATAAACTTCTTTTCCCTGTAATGTAATTTTTCCTTTTTCTCTGTGCGCAACACCAAAAATAGTCTCCAAAAGCTCTGTTCTTCTGGAGCCAACCAATCCTGCCACACCGAGAACTTCACCTTCACGAAGTTCAAAGGAAACATCAATACACGTAGGCATATATTTTCCGGTCAGACCTTCTACTTTCATTAAAACCTTGCCCGGTTTGTTTGTCTTTGGTGGGAAACGATCAGACATCTCACGACCAACCATCATGTTGATAATCTGTTCTGTCGTCAGATCTTTTGCCGGTGTTGTGGAAACCCACTGTCCGTCACGCATGATCGTTACATCATCAGAGATTCTTAAAATCTCTTCCATTTTATGAGAAATGTAGATAATACCTACACCGTCTGCTCTCAGTTTATTAATAATTTTAAATAAATGTTCTACTTCTTCATTTGTCAGAGAAGATGTCGGCTCATCCAGCACAAGGATTTTCGCATTATAAGAAACTGCCTTTGCAATTTCCACCATCTGTCTCTGTGATACAGACAAATCACCGATGATTTGTTTCGGATCAATATTAACCTCTAGTCTCTTAAAGACATTCAGAGTATCCTGATACATCTTTTTGTGATCTACAAAGCCGCCTTTTCCTGGAAATTTTCCCAGCCACATATTTTCCATAACACTTCTACGAAGCACCTGGTTTAACTCCTGATGCACCATAGCCACTCCGTGATCCAGCGCATCTTTTGGGTTATTAAAATGTGTCTCTTGTCCTTCGATTTTGATTGATCCGGCATCTTTTTCATAAATACCGAACAAACATTTCATCAAAGTACTCTTTCCTGCTCCGTTCTCTCCCATCAGAGCATGAACAGTCCCTTTTCTCAACAAAAGATTGGCCTTATTCAATGCTTTTACACCTGGAAACTCTTTTTCAAGATCCCGCATCTCCAAAAGATAACTTTCCGCCATACTTTTATCCCCACTTTTCTCTTTTATTTTCTCGTCCTGCTAAAAAAGGAGAGTGAGCAGACCTCTTTGCTGTCACCTCTCCTTTCCTATTTTTACCTTATTCTATTTCTCAGGGAGGAAAAATTCTCTATGCTGTCTATAGATTTTAAATTATTCTGCATCTGCTGCAGTAGATTCTTCTGTAACTGGTGAATATGGGATACGTACAGAAACACCGTCTTCTGCGATTTCATATTCTGTTCCTTCAACGAAATCTACACCGTTTGCTGCATTAATAGCGATCTCGATCAGAGCTTTACCCATTGCATCGCCATCCTGTTTTACAGTAGCTGCCATTTTTCCGCTTCTGATTGCTTCCAGTCCAGCGTCTGTAGCGTCTACACCGATTACAGGGATCCATTTTTCAGCTTCTGCGTCTGTGTTGTA
Organism: uncultured Lachnospiraceae bacterium; assembly: GCA_944376425.1. Lineage (GTDB taxonomy): Bacteria > Bacillota > Clostridia > Lachnospirales > Lachnospiraceae > JAGZHZ01. The sequence goes on from CALWCS010000187.1 coordinate 29,369, forward strand.
TCCAGCTGCATTTAATGCAGAGATAACGCCAAGAGCCATATCATCGTTGTTGCAGAATACAGCTTCGATCTCGCCGTCATGAGCTGCTAAGATAGCTTCCATAGCAGACTGTGCCTGGTCTGTAGCCCAGTTAGCAACAACTGGCTCGCCCTGGATATTTTCCATTGTCATGCCGCGTTCTTCTGCCTGAGATACACAGTAAGATGTACGAGCTTCTGCTTCTGGGTTTCCTGGTTCACCTTTGAATACTAAGTACTGGCATACTCCGTCACCGTTTAAGTCATATTCCGGATGAGCTTCCCACATATCAGCTAACAGATCGCCCTGCATTACACCAGCTTCAGAAGCTGTTGTTCCAACGAACAGACCGCTGCAAGATTCAAGAACAGATGCATCTGGCTCTCTGTTGAAGAAGATTGCTGGAACTCCTGCATCAACTGCTCTGTCAGCAAGTCCCTGAGCAGATCCTGTATCAACACAGTTGATCAGAACAACATCCAGATCCTGTGCCATTAAAACGTCCATCTGATCATTCTGTTTAGCCTGATCACCCTGAGCGTCCTGCATGTTCAGATTAACAGTTACATCTGCTTCTTCTGCATATTTCTCAAGTGCAGCACGTACAGTAGAGATATAAGTATCATCAAACTTATAAATCAAAACACCTACGTTAATTTCATCTTTTGCTTCTTCAGCCTGTACTGGTAACATAGATACTGCCATACCACAAGCGAGTAATAATGCTAATCTTTTTTTCATAATAAATAACCTCCATTCGCTTTCTCGCGTTCTTTATTTTGTGAGACCATTATAAACCAAAGTTTCTAGTAATTCTATACAATTTTTTTAACTCTACTATCGTTTTTCTTATATTTTTCTATATTTTTTTGCGATATTGCTTGAAAAATCTTGGAAATTATTGTGAAACTAGCTGATCCAACTCGGCACGTATATACCGTTCATTAGTAAGTTTTAAGCTCTCATCGGGCTCTCCTGTCAAGGCAAGACTTGCTGCGAGACGGAACATTGCTTCTCCTTGCTGCTCGCTGTTACAAATAACAGTGCCGTACATTTTTCCTGCTTCTACTGCTTTGATTCCTTCTTCTGTACCGTCAATTCCTACTATTTTTATTTCTTCTGCAATCCCCATTTTTTCGATTGCATCGACTGCGCCAAGAGCCATATCATCATTGTTGCAGATAACCAATTCGATTTCATCTCCTTTTTCCAGCCACTGTTCCATTAATGCTGCTCCCTGACTTCTCTCAAAATTTGCAACGCCGGACTCTACTGCTTTTAATGGGACTCCTGCATTTCGCATCGTCTTGATAGACCATTCTGTCCTGATAATTGCATCCTGATGTCCCATCTGTCCTTCCATCATAACGTATTCCACCGTGCCATCTCCATCCAAATCCAGAGCATTTGGATCTTCTGCATAGAGATCCGCAATCATTTTTCCCTGAAGTACCGCAGAACCTTTTGCATCTGCTCCGATATAGTAGACATTGTTTCCCTTTTCAATGTCTTGTTCTACCGGTTCCCGATTAAAAAAAATCAAAGGTATTCCTTCTGCCTCCGTTTTGTCCACTACAACAGAAGCCGTTGTCCTGTCTACTAAATTGACACAAAATACATCATAATCCAGCTGCAGACATTTATCCAGCTGGCGGTCTTGTTCACTTTGATTTTCTTTGGCATCTAAGATATCAATCTGAATGGAAATGCCGTTCTCCTCCTCATAGTCATGTCCGGCTCTCTCCATATTTTCTATGATGTCGGAAAGAAAAATATCAGACTTTTTATAAGCAAACACTGCAATTTTAATTTGTTTTTTTTCTTCCTTCTGATAGCTGTCCCAGATCGATTTTCCGCAAAAAGCGCCTAAAAAGAGGATAATGAAGCAAATGATGGCTATTTTTTTATTTTTCATATTCTTCTCCTTCTACGAAATCGGAAAAAGTACCTGCTCATACTGCTTACTGTAGACTTCCGACGATGGAATTGCATATTGATCGATCATTAAATCTGTGATCTTATCTCCTTGAAGAAGCTTTACCGCATTTGCTATCGTAAGGCATCCCATACTAGTCTCGTCCACCACCGCTATTCCGTTAATCCTGCCGTTTTCTAGATTGTGTACAATGCTGGCATTGATTCCGTTTCCATAAATTTTTTCTTCATCTGTCTCCTGTTTTTTCTCTGCCAGTAACTTTGTCGTATCTGTATCGGCTCCTACAAAAATCGTTTCTTGTCTTTCCAGTACGTCTTCTAGCTCTTCTTCTTCATTCCAAACGCTCAGATTGCTTTCTATCCCGTAAGACTGCAGTGTCTCTTGCAAACTCTCGCAAAATTCCTGGTACATTTCTTGTTTCTGATTGTTGATTCCAATCCATACCGTTTCTTCCTCTTTTGCGTCCTCTGCAATCATTTCTCCTAACATTTTTCCGCGCTCTGTTTCATCCGAACGAATGCTTGCAATCACTTTATCCGACTGAACCTTCCTTTTTAATGTAAGAATCGGTTTTTCTTTCAGGCTGTTTTCTACTAAAAATTCCTGAAATTCCTGTGCATTGACAGGACAGACAATTAAAATCTGTGCATCCCCTTCTGCTTCTCTTGCTATTGCTTCATTTTGTTTTCTCTGACTGATCCCATCATACAGTGTAATAAAATTGGTCTCTACATGATATTGATCTGCTGCATATTCCATTCCTCTTTGAAAATATTCCCAGTTTTCTTCTTCGCTGTCGTTTACAATGACTGAAATTCGGTATACTTCTTCTATTTCTTCCTTTAAAATCAGATCTGTGGAAGATAAAATCCATAAAATGACAATCATCACTCCACAGGCAATAAAGATATATTTTTCTACTTTTTTCATTCCAGACTTCCTTCCCATGATTCATAAGGAATTGCCGGGATTTTAATTGTAACTGTCGTTCCCACATCCAGCTCAGACTCAATAAAAAGACCATATTTTCTTCCAAACTGCATCTGGATTCTTTCCTGTACATTTCTTACTCCGATTCCAGAACCTCTCTTTGTAGATTCAACCACCTTTCCCGCCTCTAATGCCTTTACCATCTCCTGCGTCATACCAGGACCGTTATCCTGTACGGCAATCCAGATATCTTCTCCTTGCTGTGTGACATTAATTTGAATTTCTCCATCTCCATACATATATTCCATTCCATGATAAATCGCATTTTCCACAATCGGCTGTATAATCAGCTTTAGTGTTGCCATCTCTCCAAGTTCTTCCTCCATACTGATAAAATATTCAAATTTATTTTTGAAGCGTACTTGCTGAATCATCAAATAATTCGTTACATGTTCAATCTCATTTTTTAAACGGATAATTCTTTTTCCCTGACTTAGGCTGATACGAAATAGACGTCCAAGGGACATGACTACTTTAACCGCTTCCTCTTGCTGCTCATTTTCAATCATCCACACAATAATGTCTAGTGTATTATATAAAAAATGCGGATTGATCTGAGACTGCAGCGCATCTAATTCTGTTTTGCGTTTCTGTTCATATTCCATCACAATGTCTTTCATCAGATTTTTAATCACATACTTCATCTGTGAAATTGCAAATCCCAACTGGCAGATTTCTTTACTTCCGCTTACATTAATGGTCTCATCTAAATTTCCCTCTTCAATTTCATGGACATGCAATACTAATTCCTGAATGGGCAGACAGATTTTATTTGAAATATAAACATTTAAAATCAAAAGAATCGTCAGCAAGATGACAAAGAGCATCAATACAAACAATCTCCCCTTTACCGAGGATATTGACCCTTCTTGATCCAGTCCAACGCCTATAATTTTCCATCCCGTATATCCAATCGTTCTCGACGAGGCAAGATACTGCTTTCCATTCAGATGATAAATAAAATTTCCATCTTTATTAGGCTGTTCTCTGAAAATTTCTGTCAGATCTTCTTCCAGTCCAAGTGATACCAGTCTTTGTCTCGGATCATAGATGGTCTCTCCGTCCTCATTAAGTATCGCTACATTAATATTAGACAGGTCTGTATTATCAAAAATACTTTCAATCCAAGAATATTGAAGATTAATTAACAGCACTCCCTGTATCGTTTCATCATTATAATGAATCTGAACAGCCCTGCTCATCGGTATTACCCAGTTATACGACTCATTGGAAGCCATATACAGATTTTGTACCTTGGGATCAAGAAAATGGACATTTTCATTTTCCTGAATCGCAGCCTGAAACCATTCTTCTTCCTGTACATCCACCCATTCATTGAGAATCGCCGGGGGAGAAGCTTCCAGCAAATTTCCCTCGTCATCAAACAGTGCAATACTTTCTATCGTATCCGGATTAATTTCACAGACGAGCTTAAATTCATCATAAACCGAATCTTCTGGAAAATGCGCTTCCCGTATCACATTATAATAAAGAGCATCAGAAGCTTTTAACATGCTGCGGATATGAGAATAAAGCGGAACGCTTGCCTGTGAGACAGATGCTGCAATCTGTTCTTCCATCAGTTCATCAATACGTCTGCTGTATTGAAAATTCATAAACATGCCGATTACTACCGTGATCATAACAGACACGATCGAAAAAGACAGCCACAGTACATAGCGAAAGCTCCAGTTTTTTAAAATATCCTGCAAAGAATGCTTTATTTTTTTAATTTCCCTGCCCATTCTCTTTTTTCCTATCTTTTATAATACTTACTCGGAGCTACCCCAAATTTCTTCTTAAACACGTAGCTGAAATAATTTGGCTCTGAATATCCTACTTTCTCTGCTATCACATAAGTTTTGTCTGTCGTGTCTTTTAAAAGTTCCAAGGCTTTCTTTAATCTTAGATCTGTCAAATAAGAAACATAACTTTCTCCAACCTCTTTTTTAAAAATAGTGGAAAAGTATGCCGGACTAATATGAAGTTCCTGGCAAATCATCTCTACGGACAGAGAGGGTTCCTGATAATGCATTTCAATAAAAGCTTTTGCCTGATTAATCAGTTTTAACGTAGCATCTTCTCTTTCTTTACCGATCTCCTTTTGAATATTCAGACAAATCTCTTTTAGCCATTCTTTCATTTTTTCAGCAGATTTTATCTGGAAAATCTGTTCAATATAGTCTCGCGAAATCTCTTCTCCGTCTCCTGTGTGAACGTCGCACTTTTCTGCAAATTTCATCAGATTGATCACTAAAGAAATATAATAGATCATAACCTGATTTTCATGAATTTTTTTATTTTCTGCCTGATCTACGATTTCTTCCACACATTGGCAAACTTTTTCTTCTGTCCCAAACTTTATGCTGACCATCAGCTGATCTTCTAATTTTTCTTCTAAAAGCAGGCTTTCGTTTTGCCCCGGTTCTACATCCTGGATATAGATCGCTTTTCCTTTTCCCATAATCCGATAATATCCCAGAGCTTCTTTTGATTCCTGATAAGAAGACTGAATATCCATCACATCTTCTACTACGCTTCCAACTCCCACAGTAATTTCAATATCCAGTAATTTTTTACAGGAACGGCAAAAATTATTAAACAGCATCACTGCCTTTCTTCCTGTTTCCCCTTTTCTAAGTCCTAAAATTACGCTCCATCCTGACGTTGTGCGCATAAAAATATTCTTATACTGATCTTGAAACATCTCTTCTAAATACTGTTTTACGGAAAAATACTGCATTTCTTCCTGGTCGATCCCTTCAAAATCACTGTTATTATCTGTCTTTTTCTCTGTCAGCATTAAGGTTGCCACCAGATATTGATCCTGAAAAATTAATGGAATCTGATATAATGACATCTTTTGCTGAATTTCTTCTCTACTTTTTAACTTTCCATGCACAAGATCTGTCAAGAATCGTTCTTTAATCACAGGAAGTCCCTTCATATAAGCTTCTTTCAATTTTTCAATATTTCTTTTCTTGAGCAGATCTTCTACAATTGACTGGCGGACTCTTCTTAAAATTTCTGTCATCTCTTCAATATTAACGGGTTTCAGTATATATTCAATGACATTATATTTTAATGCCTGTTTTGCATATTCAAATTCATCAAATCCTGAAAAAATAATCACTTTAATGTCTGGATATTCCTCTTTTAGTCTCGAAGCCAGTTCCAGTCCATCCATAAAAGGCATACGAATATCTGTCAGGACTACGTCCGGTTCGTTGATCTCAATCAACTCTATCGCTTCTTGTCCGTTGCTGACATTTCCAATCAATTCATATCCTAGTTTTTCCCATGGAATTTTTTTTGCAATAATTTTTCTAACCTCTTCTTCATCATCTACCAATAAAATTTTCAAAAAATTCACAATTCCACCCCATCTTTCGTCTTTCTGCCTATTATGCATCGGCAATTTATTACAATGTCTCTTGTTACCTGCTTATTTTTCCTTATTATGCTTTCCGCAAAACTGCGGTTCGTACCTAGATCAAACAATCATAAAAAATCAACATCTGCTCTTTGTACATATAAAAAAGAAAAGAGCCGCCGCAAATTTTCCCATAAATCACAATCTATCTTTCTTTTCTGCAGCAGCTCATCTTATCTTTTATTTTTCCCTATCCTTTGCTATTTTACAATTCCAAAAATCACTAAAACAACGATTGCCACGATCACAACAACAATAATCATGTCCATCACTTTTAACGGAACATGGATATGGTCATACAGACGGTTTCTCAATCTCTCAGGCACTTCCGGTTTATCGTCGTCATCCTCATCCTCCTCGTCTTCTCCCTCTTCTTCTTCGTCTTCCTCGTCTGTTTCCGTTTCAGTGTCTGTTTCCATGTCCTCTTGTGAACTGTCCGCTTCCTCTTGTGCAGTTTCCGGTAAATTTTCCGGTAAGCTTTCTATCTCCATTTCTGTCTCTTCTGTTTCCTGTTGTTCTTCTTTTCGATCTTTTTCTTCCAAATCTAAAGTCCCCGCTTTCTGTATCATACTACATAGATTTTACTGAAATTTCCCACCTATGTCAACCTTACTTCTTTTCCTTTTTCCTTTCAAAAATAGATTGTACAATTGCATCCCTTCTTTAATAATGGTATAATCTAACGGAATATTTACAAAAAGGAGAAAATACAAATGTTGGTATCTGTTGTCATTCCCTGTTATAATTCGCAGCATACTATTAAAACTGTGGTAGAACTGACAATACAAGAATTTCAAAAAATGCCAGAATACTCGTATGAATTTGTACTTGTCAACGATTATTCCAAAGATCAGACTTTTCTTTCCATCAAAGAGCTTGCCCAAAAATATCCTTTCGTCAAGGGAATTAATCTCGCCCGTAATTTTGGACAGCATAACGCATTAATGGCTGCATTGCATTATGCCCAGGGAGATCTGATTGTCGGAATGGACGACGACCTCCAGACCCATCCTTCTCAGATGTATCTTCTGCTGGATAAAATGAAAGAAGGATATGATCTTGTTTATGGTAATTACGATAAGAGAAAAAATTCATTTTTAAAGAATCTTTCGAGCAAATTTAATGCGGTAACCTCCAGAATTTTACTTGGACGTCCTAAAGAGATCGTCTCCAGTAACTATTGGGTCATCAATCACTATGTCAGAGATGAAGTCATCAAATATCAAAATTTTAATCCTTATATTGACGCTCTCTTTTACCGCTGCACTACTAAAATTGCAGATGTCACCATTGAACACCATAAAAGAGCTGAGGGAACTTCTAACTATACATTCTCTAAACTTGTCCGTCTTTGGCTTGCTTACTGGAATTTTTCTGTGATTCCTCTTAGAATTTCTTCCTTTTTAGGAATTTTATTTTCTGTATGCGGATTTTTAGGTGCCATGGTAATACTGATTCATCAATTGATTGCTCCCAGTTCTCAAATAGGCTGGGCTTCCATTATGTGTGCATTGTTTTTGTTTTTTGGATTTGTTCTTCTTGTGCTTGGAATTATAGGAGAATATCTTGGAAAAATTATGCTCTGCATTAATAATACACCTCAGTTTATCATAAGAGAAACTGTCAACGTAAATCAACCAGCCAGAAAGGACCATTAAAAAATCATGCGCAAATTAATGATTCTCGGAGCCGGTATTTATCAGGTTCCTCTCATCCAAAAAGCAAAGGAGATGGGACTTTTTACCATTGTGGTAAGCTGTCCTGGTCCTTATCCAGGTTTTTCATTCGCTGACAAAGTATATCTTGTCGATACGACCGATAGGGAACGTATTCTCTCTATTGCGAAATTTGAAAACATTGACGGTATCTGTACCTCTGGAACAGATGTGGCAGTTCGGTCTCTTGGTTTTGTCTGCGAAACTCTGGGACTTTGCGGTCTTTCCTATTCTTCTTCTGTTCTTGCTACAGATAAATCTAAAATGAAGCAAGCTTTTATTCAGGGAGGGGTCTCTACCGCTTCTTTTTATAAAGTCTTCTCCAAAGAAGAAGCTCTTGCCGCTTTTTCGGAACTGGGGTCTCCTGTGATGGTTAAAGTGACGGACAGCTCGGGCAGCCGCGGCATTGTGCGTGCTGACACGCAAGAAACTCTCCTTTCTGCTTACCACACAGCATCTGGCATTACTAAAAAACCTTACGTTCTGATTGAAAAATTTTTGAATGGTCAT
>CALWCS010000188.1 GCA_944376425.1 uncultured Lachnospiraceae bacterium
GTTGCATTCGCTGCTTTTCTCTCTCGTATAAACGAAACGTTTCTAACTGTCTAATTATCATAAATTTCTGATCCAAACGGCATTAATGCAAGTTTTGCGAGCTTAAAATGCTGTTTTCCAAAGGGAATTCCAATTATCGTAATACATAAAACGATTCCGGCTGCCGCAAATCCCACTGCAAGAGGAATGCCTGAGACAATCAGCCAGACGATATTAAGTAAAAGCGAACCGGCGCCTCCGCCATATTCGACTCTTTTCCCAAAAGGAAAAAAAGTAAGCCCTGCAAATTTAAAACATTGCATGCCCACAGGAATTCCGACAATCGTAATGCACCACAGACATCCGGCAAGACACCAGCCAATTCCTCCGATACATCCTCCCAGTAAAAACCATATAACATTTCCAAGACAACCCATGTGATTCCTCCTTTTCTCTCACCTTGATTTACATAATATTTTTATGTTAATTTCCTACATATTTTATTTACATAAAAATTGATAAATCCTCAAATGACATACAAAAAAGACGGATTAAAACCCGTCTTTTCTTCCGCCTGTTTTATGGTTTAATATCCCATTGCATAATAAGACCACATATTTAAGATCTGATCTTCCAGCTGAGCATAGTCCCAAAGCTGTTCGCTTCTTTTCTTGCTGTTTGGATCGTTAATTTTGATTCCTTCATCTGTCCAGTCTGTCAGTACAATAAAATGACCATCCGAAGTAAAATCTCCAGGTCCCATACTGCAAATGATCGGATGCCCCATCAATAATTCATTTCGAATCGTATCTTCTACTAACTGTAATTCTGTTCCGGCTATCCCGAAATTATAACATCCGACAGACATCAGTTCCCAGCTTGTTCCTTCTCCTTCGATATAATAATTATTTTCCTCTGCATAGTTTGCAACGCGTGCCGGAGTAATGGAAGTATCACCGGTAAGCCCTGCCGCTACCATAGCAAGTGCAGTAGGACCGCATCCGCTCACAGCAATAATACTGCTTCCATAACTTTGATATCCCCACCGTTCATCCCACTGAAATAGCTGAGGAATCGTTCCGTAGTCAAAATTGTCAATCGCATCTACCTGACAAGACGTTCCTTTTTTCTGCGGATAATCCAAAACAAAATTTAAAGTTTCTTCATTGGAAGCAAGCATTTTTAAAATTTCTCTGGGATAGTCATCCTGACTGTCTAAAACATCTTGTACTTCCGGATAACTCTCTGCTAATTCCTCCAACGCAACAATAACTTCATCTACTTTTTCTGTCTCTGTTTCCGTCTGACTCTCAGTCTCAGCTTCTGTGGAATAACTGGTCTCTATTTCCGAAATTCCAAGAAGAGCCGGTTCCGGAACTGTGGAATTACTTTTTTGATGCAGAAAATAAATACATCCTACACAGCAGCAGCAACCTGCTATTAAAAAGAAAAACATACTCAAGGAACGCTTTTCCTGATTTCTGCGGCGCCTCCTCTTTCTGTTTCTTTCTTTATCCATTCGAAATTCCTCCTCTAGCCCAAATTCTTTCTCTTTAAGCAGATAGCTTTTGCTCTTCTACTTCAAAATTCTTTGTTTTTTTTCTTTTTTATACAATATACACTTTTTTTCTTCTTTTTTATTTTACTATTGGATTGAAAGGTCGTCAACAAAAAATTTAATCAGAGTAACTTACTAAATTGTAAGATTCAAACCATAAATTGTAAGTTAAGAAACTGGCAGCAATCTTCTCTTTCTTTTATACTATACGTATAGGATGATAAAGAATGAAATACTGAAAAAGGGGATGTAAGGATATGGCACACGTAAAAAAATTTTTAAAAATGTTTCTGTTTATTCTTATGCTGTTTAGTGTCGCTTGTGCCTGCTTTTTGTGCATTTTTGGGATCGCTTCATCAAAAGAAAAATTATCTCAAAAAAGTTTATATCAGATGGCTGAAGCAATTGAAAGTCAGACAGATTTTGTACCGTATGATGAGCTGCCGGAAACTTACAAAAAAGCGGTGATAGCTGCTGAAGATAAACGGTTCTTCCAGCACTGCGGATTTGATATCATTGCAACAGGGCGTGCTCTGGTACATGATATTATGGCTGGAAGTTATGTAGAAGGCGGGAGTACGATCACACAGCAGCTTGCCAAAAATCAATATCTCTCGCAGGAGAAGCTTATAAAACGTAAGATAACAGAAGTATTTCTTGCTTTTGAGATAGAAAAAGCATTCTCAAAAGAGGAAATTTTCGCTTTATATGTAAATTCCATCTATTTTGGAAGTGGATATTATGGAATTGCACAGGCAAGTCAGGGATATTACGGAAAAGAAGTAAAAGATCTGACAGAGGATGAATGTATTACGCTTGCCGGTATTCCAAATGCTCCTTCTGTCTATGATCTTAATCAAAATCCTGATCTTGCAGAGCAGCGAAAAAATCAGGTTTTACGTCAGATGGGAAATTTAGAATGCTTTTCGATTCCATAAAAACGCAGATGGCACAAAAAAGCTGTGACCTCTAAAAAGATTGTCACAGCTTTTTGCATCTCTCTTTATAAATCGATAGAACCACTGATTTCTCCGTTGATAACATAGTATGCTTTTGCTTCTTCGGCTTTAATATATACGGAAAGTTCTTTTAAGTCTTTCATCATATTTCCCTGATCTTTCCATGTCTTTTTAATCATTCCGATTACTTCTTGTTCTTCAATTTCTTTTCCCTGAAACTGAAAATAAACCATTGTTTTCTTTGAAGCTGATTTCTTTTCTTCTACCTTTTCTTTTCCCATTTCAACATTTTCCTTTCTCATATTTTGAATTTCAGGATTTTGAGCATTTGCCTGTTCCTTTGAAAAATTGGAGGCAGATGCCTGTTTTGTCTCTCTATGAACCAGTATTTTTTCTTGTCTCTTTAGTGCTTTTTTCTTCAGTCGTTTACTAGCCATGGTTTCCTCCTCTTATACCATATGGTATGTTAGGTTTTTGAGTTTTTTCTCTTAACCTCTTCACGGTTCCCTATTATAGCAGTTTTTCCATCAAATGTCAAAATATAAGACACATCTTGTTTTTGTTTTTCTATCAGAAGGATTTTATGAAGCTTCCTGTTCCAGTAAAATCGTAAAAGGACCATCATTACATAAATTTACTTTCATTTCCGCTCCAAAAATTCCAGTTTCTACTTTTTCTATTTTTTCTCTGCATTGCGCAATAATATATTCGTATAATTTCTCGGCATGTTTTGGATCGCCCGCTTCTATAAAACTTGGTCGATTTCCTGCTCTACAGTTTGCATACAAGGTAAATTGTGAGATCAGCAGCAGGCTTCCTCCTACATCTTTTAAAGAGAGGTTTGTTTTTCCATTTTCATCTTCAAAAATTCTAAGTCCTGTCAATTTTTTTACAAGATAATCTGCTTCTTTTTCTGTATCCTGTTTTCCGACCCCGATCAGGACAAGAAATCCTTTTTCAATTTCTCCCACTATTTTTTCTTCTACTGTCACTGATGCGTGTGTAACACGCTGAATCACAAATTTCATTTGCCGTACTCCTTAATTTGATGTTTTTCAGCGTCTTTCCATAGCTCTTTGCTTTAAGTCTACAAAATCTTTAATCAGTTCTACCGATCCATCGATTCCGCAGACACTGCTGTCGATACAGAGATGATAGCTTTGTACGTCTCCCCATTTCTTGTTGGAATAATAGTTGTAATAGCTGGCACGACTTTTATCTGTTTTTAAAATCATATCTTTTGCCTTGTTATCTGTCAGATGATACTCCTTTGCAATACGTTTGATACGGCTGTTCATATCAGCATAAATAAATACCGATACACTGTTTTTGTAATCTGCAAGAGCATAATCTGCACATCTTCCAATAATGACACAAGGTCCTTCATCTGCAATTTTCTTAATAGTATTAAATTGTGCCAGAAATACTTTATGGTTGATTGGCATATCGTTAAATGTCGATGAGGAATATCCCATAGAATACGTATCCATTACAAGAGAGTATAAAAAACTTCTTGTAGGTTTTTCATTATGGTTTTCAAACAGTTCCTTACACATCCCGCTTTCTTTTGCAGCGCGATCCAGTACTTCCTTGTCGTAACATTTGATTCCTAAAGATGCGGCAAGTTTTTCTCCGATTTCTCTTCCGCCGCTTCCGCATTGTCTTCCAATCGTGATAATTGTTTCAATACTCATTATGTACACTTCCTTTCTAAATAACCTGAATGCATGATAAAAATGAGGATGCATAAGAAATATCAGTGAATATTTGAATTCACTTCCTATCATTTCTTATGCATTTCTATTCTTTATTATAAAACATTTTGGAAAGAATGTACAAGTATTTTTGAATAATTTTCTGACTTTTCGATTTTATATTCTAATTTTGCTGATATGATAGTTTGTCATCATAATGATAACAGATTATCTAGGGAGTATCTTCAGCAATTTTTCAAAGTATTCTGGCAAGGGTGCCGACACTTCCAAATATTTTTCTGTTCTTGGATGATGAAATCCCAATACCATAGCATGCAAAGTTTGTCCTTGAAGATGATAAGGAGATTTCGCAGGACCATATATTTCATCCCCTAAAATCGGATGATGAATGCTGCTCATATGAACGCGAATCTGATGGGTTCTTCCGGTTTCCAGCTGACATTCAATGTAAGTAAAATTCCGAAAACGGTCCAGCACACGATAATGAGTCACAGCTTCTTTTCCATTTTTTAAATTAATTGTCATCTTTTTTCGATCCATTGGATGCCGCCCAATCGGCTGGTTAACCGTACCCTCTTCTTCTTTCATCACCCCATGGACAATAGCACGATACTTTCGTGTAATAGAATGAACTTTTAGCTGACCGGCAAGATGATGATGTGCAAAATCGTTTTTACATACGACGAGAGAGCCTGTCGTATCCTGATCAATGCGGTGGACGATTCCCGGTCTTATCATCCCGTTGATTCCTGATAAATTTCCCTGACAGTGATACAGTAATGCATTGACTAACGTATGATTGGGATGCCCTGCGCTTGGATGAACTACCATCCCCTTTGGTTTATTTACTATCAGTAAGTCATCATCTTCATACAAAATATCCAATGGAATATTTTCAGGCTCTATTTCCAGAATTTCTGGTTCTGGAATCACAACTTGAATTTGATCTTTCCGATTCGTCTTGTAATTACTTTTGATTGGTTTTCCGTTTACCGAAATTTTTTCCTCTTTAATCAGTTTTTGCCAAAAAGAACGGGAATATTCCGGAAACTGTTCCGACAAAAAGCGATCGATGCGCCGCCCCGTTTCTTCTTCTTGTATCTCAAGATAATATTGTTCCATAATTCACCTTTTTCGCGCAAATATCTGGTTTAGATCCTCTTCTTTATATACGAAAAGGCACCAAATGGCAAGTAATATAATCGAAATCACAATATAGCAGTCAGCCAAATTAAAAACCGGAAAATCAATCAGCGAAAAATAGACAAAATCAATCACATAACCATGCCAAATTCTGTCAATCATATTTCCAAGTGCTCCGGCGATAATGCCGATCATACTAATTCGAAATGGAAGAAAACGCCTGTCTTTTGATGATTTCGCGTATGCAAAAGAAAATCCAAGTACAATGGCAAATGCAAATAGAATAGGAATCCATTGCCGATTCTGTAAAAATCCAAAAGCTACTCCTACATTTTCCAGATAATGCAGCTGAAAAACGCCTGGAATCAGGATAATATCTGAGCTGTCTTTTAAGAATAAAACAGCCAAATATTTTGTGATCTGATCAGCAGCGACAAGCAAAAGACAAGCTAGAAATCCTGGCAGCAAGCTGTAATATCCTGATTTTTTTTTCATCTGTTTTCCCCATTTCTTATCGTCGTTTCAAAATGACGGACTGCATCTAAAATATCCTCATCTGTAACGGTTCTGTCAATCAATGCATTTCCGATTCCATTTAAAAGGATAAACTTTAATGTTCCATGTTCCATCTTTTTATCTACTTTTGTTGCCGCAAGGATATCTTCTGGTTTTAATTCTGAAAAAGAAACAGGCAGATGAAATTCTTTGTTTGTCTCCAAAATTTTTTGCAGTTCTTTCTGATTTAAGAACCCTTTTTTCATTGAAATCCAGGAAGCAATTCCATATCCAAGCGCAACGCATTGTCCGTGCAGCCATTGGAAGTTCATTAATTTTTCAATACTATGACCTAATGTATGACCAAAATTTAAAAGTGCGCGTTCTCCTTTTTCAAGAGGATCTTTTTCTACGACCATGCGCTTAATATCACAGCTCTTTCTGACCATTTCTGTCAAAAAATTCTCTTCTCTTTTACAGATTTCGTCTCTGTGCTGAATTGTCCACTCATAATATGCTTTGTCCTTTATCAGTCCATGTTTTAGTACCTCTCCCATACCGCAGAAAAATTGTTCTTCTGAAAGCGTAGTTAAGGTCTGAATGTTGATATATACCATCTTAGGCTGATGAAATGCTCCAACCATATTTTTATAGCAGTCAAAATCTACACCGGTTTTTCCTCCGATACTGCTGTCTACTTGTGCCAGCAGCGTTGTCGGCACCTGTACAAAATCTATACCTCTTAAATAAGTTGCTGCTGCAAATCCTGTCAGGTCTCCCGTAACTCCTCCTCCTAAAGCGACTAACAAATCTTTTCGGTCAAATTTTTCTTCAATCAAAAATCGGTATAAATCTTTGACTGTTTTTAAATTTTTATGCTCCTCTCCGGCTGGAAATGTATAAGATACTACATTTTTGCAGACAGATTTTAATTTTGTTTCTACTTCCTGCAAATACAATGAGGCAACACAGCGATCCGATACAATACAGATCTTACGCCTGTCTGCTTCTAATTCTAAAAATCGTTTTGGAAGCTGTTCGAAAGATTGTTCAAAATAAATTCGATAAGCAAGTACCCCGTCTTTTGTTACATTCATCTCTGAATGCAATCTTTCATTTTCCATACTATCCACTCCTAACTATATTTTTCCAGTTCAATCAAAATCCTGCCCTTTTTTGTCGTGCCGGACTCTCCCATATACTGGAATCGCCCCATACTGCGGACAGAAATGATATCCTTTTCTTTTAAATGATATCCGTTTGACACAATCATTTTTCCATTTACAAATACTTTTCCGCTTTGTATCATTGCTGTCAGACTGCTTCGCGATCCTGGAAAAACCTGAGCAATCACCGCATCCAGCCGGACCGAAGAAACACTGCCTTTGATTTTTTCTTTTTTCAGAGGAATATCAAATGTTTTCCGGTCAACCTCTTTCGCATAGACAGTTGTATGGCGAACCCTGCAAAGTTCCTGGCAAATCAGATCTTTGACAGAAGTTTTGCAAAATAAAAAAGCATCTGTCTTATCTACTAAAATGTCTCCAATCTGATTTCGATTAATTTCAAGATTTAAGACTGCTCCAAGATAATCTCTATGAGTCAGCGAATCTGAAAAGTGTACATTGCATGGTTGAATTTTTAAAACAGAAATTGGAAAACTGATTTCTTCTTCGTAAAAAGAAAAAGCATCAGGGATAAAAGCTACGATCTGACGCTCTGAAAAATCATAGCCCCCAGAAATTTTCCATTTTATAAAAGAAAATTTCTGAGAGTTACTATGAAAAATATGAAGTTCATTTAAATTTAAAAAATTTGTGTATAATATAATATCTTTCATTCTGGCTTGATTTGCCAGATCCATAAGGCGTTTTTCAAATTGTTCTTCCATTCTCTTTGTTCCTGTGAAGTCATGTGATATTAAAAGCGGCTGTGTACGTCAATTGCCGTTCCCATTCTTTTTTGAAACTCTCCTGATAATTCAACTGTCTCTGGTGTAATGACAAACATTTTGTTATTATTAGGAGAAATCTGTTCGATTTTTCCGCTTAAAGCATAACAAGTTCCGGAAGAAAAATCTACAACTCTCTGTATTTCTTCCGGCGGAGCTTCTTCCAAGTTTAAAATGACCGTACAGTTATTTAAAAGAGCATCTGTAATCTGATACGCTTCGTTCAAAGAATGTGGTTTTAAAACAAAAATCTCTCCGCTGATCGCAGCACTGCTTCTTTTTCTAGGACGGATCGGTGAGACCTTGTTGCTTGTGCTGCTGCTTAAAACCTGTGTGGTCTGAGTCTGACGGGATGTTTTTTGCTTTGGCATAGACTTTACCTGGCTGCTCTTTGTCCGGCGTTTTGGTTCTTCATAGTCATCGTCGTCATCATCCTCATCACGGCTTTTAAACAAATGCTTTTTGGGACGTTCCTCTTCGAAATCATCTACTTCATCATCCAGGAATTCATCATCATCCATATCTTCGTCATCGTTTAATTTCATTGCGTTTAAGAATTTATCAAGAACACCCATATTCCAAATCTCCAATCTTTATCGTTTCTCATTTTATGTAACTTCGCTCGCCAAAAATTCCCGTTCCTACACGGACCATTGTGGCGCCTTCCTCAATGGCAATCTCATAATCTCCTGTCATGCCCATACTCAGATTGCACATATTAACATTATCAATGTTTTTCTGCTCTATGTCAACAGATAATTTCCTTAAATTTTTAAAATGTATTCGATTTTCTTCGGCATTCTCTACAAATGGAGCGATTGTCATCAGTCCTTCTACTCTCAGATGAGGTAACTTTGATATCACTTCCAATGCATCGAAAATTTCTTCCTGCAAAAATCCGAATTTGCTTTCCTCCCTTGCAATATTGACCTCCAGAAGAATCGGTACTGTCAGCTCGCGTTTTGCAGCTTCTTCTTCTATTGCTTCTGCCAATCGAACAGAATCGACGGAATGGATCAATTTTGCTCTTTCCAATACATATTTAATTTTATTTCTCTGAAGATGACCAATCATATGCCAGTAGATATCGTCTGGAAGAATCATATCTTTTTCTTTTAATTCCTGAGGTTTATTTTCACCGAAGTTTCGTATTCCCTGGGCATATGCTTCTTCAATCATGGATACTGGTTTTGTCTTGCTGACCGCAATTAAAGTTACTTCTTTTGGATCTCTTCCAGAGCGCAGACATGCCTGACGAATCTTTTCCTCTACTTCCTTTAAATTTTCTTTTACCACGTAATTTTCACCTCTAAAACTAGAATATAATTTGATTTTCAGTCACAGTAGATGCATCTAAAACAATATGATCATATTGAGCCAGAATATATTCATTTGCTGCCTCAACAATACTGTACTCTTCATTCGAATCTTGGACTGTTACTCGGCTGAAAACAGCGTATCCCATATTTACATTATAGACTCCCGTTATCTGTTCTGATTCCACAATATGAAATCTTTGATCGTCTTTTATGACGTAATCGCCAAGCTCAAAAACAGTATCGTCGATGTAAAAAGCGTCTTCATCCTCCTGATAAACCGACACTGTGACGTCACTTACCACTGCCGATCCATCGTTGGCATAACCTTCTCTTGTCAAAGTAATTGTATCTGGATTATCACCTGTATAAACGGCATATTCCTTTGGAATTCGGAACAAATCCTTTACAATTAATGCAGAATTGGGGACTTTTAATCCTGTTTCCCGGCTGAGAACCAATTCAATTTCAATAAAGCGATCTGATGCAAAACGAATGAGAGAATTACTGATATCTAACTTTCCAAAATAATTATCTCCATTTTGAATAATGGAAAAATCTGCGTTAAAACTGGTACCGTCTTTTAAAAAACGAAAACGTATCTGTGTTCTTTCGCTTAGTTCTGCCAAATTGCTATCTGTAAGAGGAATGATTAATGACCAGTCTTCATCTGTCAAAAGTTTATAGACAGGATCTCCAACCTGAACGGTTCGATCTTCTCTTAAATTTGTACGCACATAATTTTTCTGGTCAAACATTTCTAATGTAACATCTGATGCCGTTACCTCTTCAAATCCATCCGTAGAATACACGATAATGCCTGATTCAGGAGCAGTGTAAGAGTTGAGCGTATTCAAAGATGTATTGTTTTCTTCCACACTTTTTTCAGCTATTAAATCTAAAATACTGCTCTGTATATTAGATTTAAAGTTGTAAACACTTTGAAAAGAACTTTTGTCAAAATTTTCGGCAAAAGAGGCAGATTCACTGCGAATATTTGATAGTTCTCCTGTAGAAAATGTAATATCTTGTGTTGTCTGAGAAACTGTGCTTGCTGTTTCTCCATTTTCATTAATAGAATAGACACTATTGCCGGCTCCGATTTTTCCTCCTTCTGCAGCATAATAGCTGATTGTTCCGCTCTCCTGTGCTGTAACGATACGTTCACTTTTCAAAGCAAGAGCAGTAAAATGGTAATTTCCGGCAAGTGAATCCGCTGTTACTTCATAGATAGCGACATGGGAAGTAGTCAATAAAAGTCCTATATTAATGAGAATATATACCAAGATAAGTCCAAACAATAAGGTCCCTATATTAAACCAGAAATGACGTTTATACCGTACAATTTTTTTATTGCCCTTATTTATTGCCAATCGTTCCGTCTCCTTTCTTGAGTATTTTACCACGTATTAAAAAATACGACAACCTTGTTTCTGAATAAAATTTCGGGAATTGTACAAAATAACTAGCAAAAAGGAGGCATCTAAACGTATGAAATGGTTAGATTATTTTGCATTGACTCTTGTAATTATAGGTGGAATTAACTGGGGATTAATCGGTTTTTTTCAGTTTGATCTCGTAGCTTTTCTATTTGGAAATCTTACCTGGATTTCTCGTGCAATCTATGCAATTGTTGGAATTGCAGGACTTTATATGATCAGCACATATGGACGTATTGGACATCAGGAGTAATTTTTTGTAATTCTCTATAATCGAATATATGTTCTTTTCTAAATAGGAGCATTCAGAAATGGTGCTCCTATTGTTGTTTATTTTTTTGTTTTTGTTATTAGTATAATTCATACGATAACATTAAATATTTTACACTCTTTTTTATCTTCTTGTCTCTTTATTTTTTTACATAAATAAAAGAAAGTGATCTTTGACACTTTCTTTTATTTATGTAAAATCTTTTCTTCCTTTTCCATCAAAAGATTTTCTATCTCATATTTTTATTTTTTTATAAAGAAATAATGACTTTTTGTTTCTCTTCTTCCGGCAAATCTACTTCATCCAGTGAAATGCTTAAAACGAAGTTTACCTGATAGTCATTTCCGATCTTATCTAATTTTTTCATCGTCTCCGCCAGTTTATCCGAACTTTCGTCTTCCAGTTTTGCAATTTTTAAGAAGCTGTCGAGGTACATCTGTTCTAAATCATTGTCCTGAGAAAGGATTCCACAAATAAAACCTATAAATTCATCGCTATTTGTAACAGGATAAGCGGACGTATCAATCAAACGGATCTTATTATTTAACTCATACATATGCTTCGTACTCTTATCCAAGTATACGATGTTGCCATGTGCCGTCTTAATTTCTGTGTTTACTTTCTCCAGTAAATGTTTTGTTTTTCCTTTTCCCTTTTTGCCTGCGATTATCTGAATCATTATAATCTCCTCCTTAAGTTCTTGATGTTATTTAGTATTTCTGTCTAAAAACACAACTTCTATAAGAATGATTATAGAACATTTGACGATAAAATACAAGAATTACTTCTTAATTTGTGATAATAATTCTGTCATTTCTGAACAAAGAGTTACTCTTGAATCAGCTCTCATAATTACCGAAAAATAGGAATTTCCGTATTCATCTTTGCTAAGCACCAACAGACATGCCCCCGCTTCATCTGTTGTTCCTGTTTTTCCTCCGCAGACTGTTACGTTTTGCGGCTGTTCTGCTTCACCAGTAAAATACGGATTCGTCGAATTCCAGGTAAGCTCCATCTGTTCTTCCTCTGCTGTCGTATACGTAGCTGTATAAGTCGACTGACTGATAAACTCTTCAAATCCATTATATTTTAATGCCTCATTGAAGATCAGATACAGATCATATGCCGTTGTATAGTGATTTTCATCTTGCAGACCATGGACGTTGGCAAAGTGAGTATTCGTTGCACCGATTTCCATTGCTTCCTGATTCATCAAGGCGACAAAATTTTCCACACTGCCCGCCACATGAACAGCGATCGTCATCGCAGCATCATTTCCGGAAGCAATCATCAGTCCATATAAAAGTTCTCTTAGAGAATACACCTCTCCGGGGTCAATTTGACAGACAGAAGACTCCGGATCAATATCCTCGCATTCTGGACCAACCGTCACCTCGTCATCTAAATTTCCATATTTCAGCGTGACAAGCGCTGTCATAACCTTCGTTAAGCTTGCCGGGTAAAGCCGCTCATGAATATTTTTGGCGTAAATGACTTCTTGATTTTCCAGATCAAACAGTGCTGCCGCTTCCGATGTAAGGGAAACGGTATCTGTTGCATAATCTTCATCTTCTACACATAAATCGCTTGCAAACGAGACTGCTCTCTCACTCGCTAAAGCTGTCCTTTCCACCCCTAAAACAGGGTCAAACAAAGAAAACTGAAGCTGTAATTCTGCCTCTGGTTCTCTCCATCTAAAAAAATAAAGTAAGCTGCCTGCTACAGCAAGGAAAAAGAGAAAAATGAAACCGCAAAAAACAGTTGCTCTTCTTCTGCGTTTCTTTCTCATCTTTTCCCGTCTCTCTCTTTTTTCTCTCTCTGAAACGAATGCCATCATCCTATTAGCCTGCCTTGTTTTTTTCTTTTTTTATACATCTCTCGCCATTCTAATTCGCCTCTGTCCAGTGACTTAATCAAAAGCTCTGCCGTGGCAAGATTTGTTGCCAGCGGAATATTATGTTCATCACATAAACGCAGTACATTGTTGATATCCGGTTCATGGCGTTTTTTTGTCAGTGGATCTCTTAAAAAAATCAGTAAATCGATCTGGTTATGTTCAATCTGAGCTCCTAATTGCTGTTCACCGCCCAGATGACCTGCAAGATACTTATGGATATTTAAATTCGTAACTTCTTCAACCAGACGCCCTGTTGTTCCAGTTGCATACAATTCATTTTTGCACAGAATTCCCCTGTATGCAATACAGAAATTCTGCATCAACTTCTTCTTTGCGTCGTGAGCAATCAATCCAATGTTCATGCTTTCCACCCCCTGTTATCTAATATTTTTTGCCTTGCAAGCCGACATTTAGCACAATCCCAATTCCTATGCACAGACTGATCAGCGATGTCAGCCCGTAGCTGACGAAAGGAAGCGGAAGTCCCGTATTAGGCATCAGCCCAGTCGCTACACAGATATTCATAAAACTCTGGAACACAATTAATGATCCCACCCCACAGCAAATCAATGTACCTGTCAAATCACGGGCTTTTTTTCCGATCCTGATACATTCATAAGCAATTAACAGTTCCAAAAGAATTATGATACACGCTCCGATAAAGCCCAACTCTTCTCCCGCAACAGAAAAAATAAAGTCTGTCTGAGGTTCCGCAACAAAATTGCCGTTTTTTACGGAAGATACTACATTATTGTTTAATCCTTTTCCATAAAGCTGTCCCGATCCAATGGCTATAATCGAATTGGTCTGCTGAGTGGCCTCCTCAGCATATTCTGTCGGTCTTAGCCATGCAAGAATACGTGTCAGCTGATAGTCTTCTAACAATGTCTGTCCAGGCTGTGTAATAATACCGAGAAAAATTGCCACCGCCGGAATGCATACTCCTATGATACCACCAATTATTTTATAACTCAAGCCTGCAATAAAAAACATTGCACAAAATACCAAAATGAGTACAATACTGGTAGAAAGATCAGGCTGTTCTTTTACTAAAAACCAAGGAATTCCCAAAAGAATCAGAGAAAAAAATATGACTTTTAATTTACTGATATCTTCTTCATGCTTGGCAAAAAAATAGGCAAAAAACAAAATTAAAACAATTTTTTCTACGTCAGAGGGCTGAAACTGAATACCTGCTATTACAATCCAGCGCTGGGCTCCTTTTACTTCCTCTCCAAAAAATCGAACTGCCACTAAAAGTCCAATTCCCACCATATAAATGATCCATGAAAAATTCAAAATCCATTTATAATCAATCAGAGAAACAATAATCATGATGATAATACCGAAAATCAATCCGATCGTCTGTCTCATCTGATAGCTCTCATCTGCACTTCCGATTACCATGATCCCAAGGATAGATAATACAACTACCCATAAAATTAATCGGAATCCATAATCCTTTATCTTGTATTGTTTTAACATAAATTACACCCTATTTCTGATTTTTTACAATCTCCAATCGTACATGAAGTTCTTCCGGTTTAATATCAAAGTATCTGCGCACGATCTGAAAAATCTCTCTTTCAATCTGTTCCAGAATTTCAGGTGTGCAGTCTGTATGATCAGAAAGCAATGTCGATTGAATCCGTTCTTTTGCAATTGTTCTTGATTTTTCTTTCTCTTTCCGACCAAACCACATCATATGACACCTCTCTCACTTCTCTTAAAAAAATTGGAAATTCTTGAAAAAAAGCTTTCTTCCCTAGAAAAATCACTGATTGGAACTTCTTCTCCCTCAATTCTTCTGCAAATCTGTAAAAAAGCTTGTCCTGCCCTAGAATCATTTCCTGCGAGAGGTTCTCCTTGATTTGTAGAAATCACTACGTTTTCGTCATCTGTCACTGCTCCAATTAAAGGAATTGCCAAAATTTCCACCACATCTTCGATAGACATCATGTTGCCTCTTCGAATCATATCCATCCGAACACGATTGACTAAAAGCTGTATGTCTCGTATTCCATGCGTCTCGAGCAATCCGATAATCCTGTCAGCGTCACGGATTGCCGAGACTTCAGGAGTTGTCACAACAATTGCCCGGTCAGCACCGGCAACAGCATTTTGAAATCCCTGCTCAATTCCTGCCGGGCAGTCTAAAAGAATATAATCGAAGTTTTCTCTGAGTGCATCTGTCAGTTTTATCATCTGCTGCGGTGTCACTGCTGATTTGTCCCTTGTCTGTGCAGAAGGCAGCAAATACAAGTTAGGGTATCTTTTATCCCGTATCAAAGCCTGTTTCATTCTGCAGTTTCCTTCTACCACATCTACCAGATTATAAATAATCCGGTTTTCCAGTCCCATCACCACGTCTAAATTCCGCAGTCCGATATCCGTATCTACCAGAACTACTTTTTTCTGCATTCTCGCAAGTCCTGTTCCTAAGTTCGCTGTCGCAGTTGTCTTTCCAACTCCGCCTTTTCCAGATGTAATCACAATTACTTCGCTCATATTCGATCCTCCCATTTCTTCTCCTATGTCCTCTTTCGTAATTTTTCCTGTTTTTATTTTTCCTGACTGAGGTCTGATAAGACATCCTGTGAGATCGTTTTTACATGAATACGTTCTTCTTTCATGTAAGCGATTTTCGGTTCCATCCGATATTGATTCGTGTCATTCCATTTTACAATTGGGCTGCGTGCCGATTTATCCGCAATTCGAATCTGGATCGGCCGCATAACAAGTGCAGCTACAAAACATTCTGCATTTCCGGAGGCTCCTGCATAGACGTTACCGCGGCAGGACCCGATAATCACAATATTTCCCTTTGAGATTACACTTGCTCCGGGATTGACATCGCCGATAATCACAATACTGGTTTCTGTCTCCAATACTTGTCCCGCTCTTAATGTTCCCCGGTAAAACTGTCCATCTTGCTTTTTTAATTCCTCCATAGCATGATCTACTGCCTGACGATAATATTCCTCATCTTCTTTTTTCTCATCAATCACACATAAGATATGAATATGAGAATTATTGACGATCGTAGAAACTAATTCTTTTTCCTGCTCTCTGGTCAGTTCCCGTCCTGAGAAGGAAACTGCCATTTTTGCATTTTTGAAAAAATTGGAAGCTTCCTTGAATTTTTCAGCTACGTCCAAGAGCAAATCCGTAAATGGAATTTTATCATCCAGTATCACAATCAATCCATATTTATTGCTCTTAATCATGACAGAATTATGATTCATTGCAATAATTCCCTCTTTCTCCTTCTTTTTTAGTCTGTACGTTGTGTGTTAGTAGCACCCTCTTTTGCAACGCCAGGGAATAATTCTTCTTCACTTTGCAGATTGAATAAATAACTTACCATATCTCCTGCAATTGCTGCAGAGTTCGCAGAAGTATATCCATTTGTCACACGGACTGCAATTGCATACTGAGGATTGTCATATGGAGCATATCCGACAAATACTGCGTGATTTGGACGAACTTTGCTTTCCTCAGCAGTACCCGTATTTCCTGCCCACTCGATATCATCGGTTCCTTCGATTGTTGATGTATTATGAATCACCTGGTTCATACCGTATTGAATCGCTTCCCAGGACTCAGAACTTAATTCCACCTGGCTATGAATGCTCGGCGTCTGCTCTTGTAATACGTTTCCGGAATTATCAGTAATTCTGTCAAGCAGTGTCAGATCGTAGCACGTTCCATTATTTGCAATGGTTGCCACATACTTTGCAAGCTGTGTTGTCGTATAGGCATTGTTACTCTGTCCCATTGACGCTGGCGCTACTGCCACATCTGCCATCTGAGGATCGCTTTCCGGCATCTCAATTCCCGAGGTTTCATCCAGCCCAAACAGTGCAGCATAACTCATCAGTCGCTCAATGCCAACTGCATCCTGCGACTCCGTTCCTCCATTAAATCCAAGCCAGTATCCCACAGTATTAAAGTAATAGTTACACGATTCCGTAAGAGCTTCCGATAAAGTTAAAGCTCCGTGATTTCCAGGATAAATCCAGCAATTAATATTTGGTTCTACTTCTTCAAAAGTTCCCAGACACTCTATCGTCTCGGAAGGATTAATAATTCCTTCGCTGATTCCTGCCACTGCCGTCACCATCTTAAAGGTGGAACCAGGGGCAGTAACTTCTTGTGTTGCACGATTATAAAACGGGCTGGACTGATCGTTGGCAAGACTCATATAATAGTCAGAGTCCATGTCATTGGCAAGACGGTTATTGTCATAGCTTGGATACGTTGCGCAGGCCACTACATTTCCGGTATTGACATCTGTTACGACTAAAGATCCCGAACAAGGCGCAAGTGCAAGCTGTGCCGGCGTAATTTCCAGGTTATAAATCTTCTGCCGCATAAAATCATATGGCGTATACACTCCTGCTGCGAGATTATTGTAATCCTCGTCATTTTGTTCAATGATTCCCTGTTCAAATAAGAGGAGGCAGACTTCTGTGCCAGTCAATGTCTGATCTGCAATCATATAGCGGAAAACCAGCTTTGAAAATTCTAAATCGTCTGAGAGATAGCCTGCAATCGAATCCGCAAGTACAGAATACATCTCATCCGAGTCAAAATATTGGCTTTCTTCTGTAACTTTTGAAATATCGATCCAGTTCTGAGAAATCGCATAAGTCAAATATTCTCTCAGACTGATTGTTCCTTCCTCCCAGGCCTGATACGTTTCATCACTTGGATCAATCGAATCCTCCAGTAAAATTCCATTTTCACTCAAAGTAGTTTCCGTAATATAAGTCTGATAGTCTCTATACTCCTCACTTAAATCATTATAAGCGGTTGGAGC
>CALWCS010000189.1 GCA_944376425.1 uncultured Lachnospiraceae bacterium
GGACGTATTGGACGTCTTGCATTCAGACAGATGTTTGGTGCAGAAGGATATGAGGTAGTGGCAATCAACGACTTAACAAGTCCTAAAATGCTGGCTCACCTGTTAAAATATGATTCTTCTCAGGGAAAATACGCATTAGCTGACAAAGTTACAGCTGGTGAAGATTCCATTACTGTTGATGGAAAAGAAATCAAAATCTACGCAAAAGCAAATGCTGAAGAACTTCCATGGGGCGAAATCGGTGTTGATGTAGTTCTGGAGTGTACTGGTTTCTATACTTCTAAAGCAAAAGCAGAAGCTCATATCAAAGCCGGCGCTAGAAAAGTTGTTATCTCTGCTCCAGCAGGAAACGACCTTCCTACAATCGTTTACAATGTAAACCATGAGACATTAAAACCAACAGATACTGTTATTTCAGCAGCTTCTTGTACAACAAACTGCTTAGCTCCTATGGCAAAAGCATTAAATGAACTGGCTCCAATCAAATCTGGTATTATGTGTACAATTCACGCATACACAGGAGATCAGATGACTCTGGATGGTCCGCAGAGAAAAGGCGATTTGAGAAGATCCCGTGCAGCAGCAGTAAATATTGTTCCAAACAGCACAGGTGCTGCAAAAGCAATCGGTTTAGTTATTCCGGAATTAAATGGAAAATTAATCGGATCTGCACAGCGTGTACCAACCCCAACAGGTTCTACAACAATCTTAACAGCAGTTGTAGAAGGAAATGTGACAAAAGAGCAGATCAATGAAAAGATGAAAGCTTCTGCGACAGAATCTTACGGATACAATGAAGATGAAATCGTATCCAGCGATATCATCGGTATGAGATATGGTTCTCTGTTCGATGCTACACAGACAATGGTACTGCCATTAGACAACGGCACAACAGAGGTACAGGTAGTTTCTTGGTATGACAATGAAAACTCCTATACAAGCCAGATGGTTCGTACAATTAAATACTTCTCTGAATTACAGTAATTTATTCAAGAAAAGATCCAAAGGGGTCCGGTCTGTTTGGACCGGACCTTCTTTTCATTTTATTTAAGGGGGCAAACAGATATGCTGAATAAAAAAAGTATCGATGATATCAATGTCAAAGGAAAAAGAGTCCTGGTTCGCTGCGATTTTAATGTACCGCTGCAGGACGGAAAAATTACAGATGAAAATCGTCTCGTAGCAGCATTGCCTACGATCAAAAAACTGATTGCAGACGGCGGAAAGGTTATTTTATGCTCTCATCTTGGAAAACCGAAGGGAGAACCAAAACCGGAATTATCACTGGCACCGGTTGCCGTACGTCTCTCTGAACTGTTAGGACAGGAAGTAAAATTTGCAGCTGATCCGGAAGTGGTAGGACCAAATGCAAAGGTTGCTGTAGAAGAAATGAAAGACGGAGACGTAATCTTATTAGAAAATACACGTTACCGTGCAGAAGAGACAAAGAACGGCGAAGAGTTCAGCAAAGAACTGGCTTCTCTGTGCGATGTATTTGTCAATGATGCATTTGGAACAGCACACAGAGCACATTGCTCAAATGTCGGAGTGACAAAATTTGTAGATACTGCAGTGGTTGGATATTTAATGCAGAAAGAAATCGATTTCTTAGGAAATGCAGTAAATAATCCTCAAAGACCGTTCGTTGCAATTTTAGGCGGAGCAAAAGTTTCCAGCAAAATTTCAGTAATTGAAAACTTACTGGATAAAGTGGATACCTTAATCATCGGCGGCGGTATGTCTTATACCTTTACAAAAGCGCAGGGAGGAAAAATCGGAAAATCTCTGTGTGAAGACGATTATCAGGAATATGCGCTGAACATGCTGAAAAAAGCAGAAGAAAAAGGCGTTAAACTCCTGCTTCCTGTTGACAATCGTATTGGAGACAGCTTCTCAAATGATGCAAATATCCAGATTGTAAAGACTGGTGAGATTCCGGATGACTGGGAAGGTTTGGATATCGGTCCAGAGACAGAGAAACTGTTCGCAGATGCAGTAAAAGATGCGAAGACAGTTGTATGGAACGGACCGATGGGATGTTTTGAGATGCCAAATTTCGCTCACGGTACAGAAGCAGTTGCAAAAGCACTTGCTGATACGGATGCTATCACGATCATCGGCGGCGGTGACTCCGCAGCGGCAGTTAATATTTTAGGATATGGAGATAAGATGACTCATATCTCAACAGGCGGCGGTGCTTCTCTCGAATTTTTAGAGGGAAAAGAACTTCCAGGCGTTGCAGCTGCAAACGATAAATAGAACGAGAGAAAAGGAACAATAGGGAGAAATCCCAGATTAGGAGATAATAAAAATGGCAAGAAAGAAAATTATTGCTGGAAACTGGAAAATGAACATGGCTCCAAGTGAGGCAGTTGCATTAGTAAATACATTAAAACCATTAGTAGGAAACGATGAAGTAGATGTCGTATTCTGCGTTCCTGCAATCGATATTATTCCTGTTATGGAAGCAGCAAAAGGTTCTAATATTCAAGTTGGAGCAGAAAACATGTACTTTGAGGAAAAGGGTGCTTACACAGGAGAAATTGCTCCGGCAATGCTGACAGATGTTGGAGTAAAATATGTGGTGATCGGACATTCTGAGAGAAGAGAGTACTTTGCAGAGACAGATGCGACAGTCAATAAAAAGGTATTAAAAGCATTTGAACATGGAATTACTCCGATTATCTGCTGCGGCGAAAGTCTGACTCAGAGGGAACAGGGAGTTACAATGGATTTCATCCGTCAACAGGTAAAAATTGCATTCCAGGGTGTTACAGCTGATCAGGCAAAGACAGCAGTGATCGCTTACGAGCCAATCTGGGCAATCGGAACAGGAAAAACAGCAACGACTGCACAGGCACAGGAAGTTTGCGCTGGAATTCGTGCATGTATTGCTGAAATTTATGATGCAGCGACTGCAGAAGAAATTCGGATTCAGTACGGCGGATCTGTAAATGCAGCGACTGCTCCGGAGTTATTTGCACAGCCTGACATCGACGGAGGACTTGTAGGAGGAGCTTCCTTAAAGCCAGAATTTGGAAAAATTGTAAATTACAAATAAGATTTTTTCATTTGCCTTATGTCTTTGCATAAAGAAAAAAGATGCCCTAAAATACGGCATCTTTTTTCTTTGCGGAAACAAGAAAGGTACAAAGAGAACGCAAGAGGGCAATCCCGGAGAGATGAGATGAAAAATAAGATTTTAAAGACAGTATCAGAAAAACTATATCAGATTTTAAAGAAAAGCATACAGCTTCCTGCTCCTAAAAAAGATACTAGAAGACAAGAAAAAAATGGCATAGAACAAAAAAGAAAACCGGTAAGTCTGGAACATTTAAAAGAAGAAAGTCAAGAATGGCTCAGAAGTGATTACGATGCAATGAATGGAGAGGAATTTGAATATTTTTGCGCCTATCTTTTGCAGGCAAACGGATTTACTGACGTAAAACTGACGAAAAAAACGGGAGATTTAGGAGTAGACATTTTGGCAAAGAAAGATCAGATTACGTATGCAGTGCAGTGTAAATGTCATATGTCGAAAATTGGAAATCAGGCTGTGCGTGATGTGTACAGCGGAAAAGAATGCTATCATTGTATGGTTGGAGCTGTGATGACAAATCAGTTTTTCACGAATGCTGCGATCGATTTGGCAGAGGAACACAATATTTTATTGTGGGATCGTACAGAGATCGAAAATTTGATAAAAGCAGCCAAAAAAAAGGTATATACTGCAGGAAAAGATATCATTCCGGGAGAATACTGGATTGTGGGAGAAAAAGAACAGCGCTGGAAATGTATCGTCTCGAAAGACCAAAATGGAAGAGAAAAACTTTTTGAGATCATCTCTGAAGGGAGATATCCGGTAGAAGTAAGAGACGGAGAATATCTGATTCTGGAAGAGGCTTATCTACAACCAGTCACCTTCAGACAATGCAAGATGGAAAATAGCGGATGGTTTGCAGCAAAAGTCGGAAGGGAACTGGAGGCAGGAGAGTATCAGCTATTTGCGGCAGATGAGGAGGTCAGCGGCTACTATGCAATTTATCGGGCGGCAAGATATATGGAAACAGAGAAATTACAGAGCGATTTTTTTGAAAACAGTATTTTTATTTCCTTAGAAGAAGGAACCTATCTGTTGGGAGAAAATTGCTATTTTCAAAAAATATAAGCAGATGCCAAACAACTTTTACTCAGAGGGCGCAAAACAGCAGAATACAGCACTTCTGGGCACTGTCCGAATATTCTGCTGTATTTGCCGGTCCCTGTTTGCTTATTCTCCATATAAAAATATTAAGACTTCTGTGAGGTCTTAGAATTTTGAGAGAGAATAAAGTGGTCAATCATTCGGGCAATTGTGTGATTTTTTGTCTGAATGATTTTCCGCAACAGTTTGTTTTCTGCTTCTAGACGCTCAACCTCCTTTTGTAATAATGTTTCTTTTGCGATTTCATCCTCCATAACCGATACCCCTTTTTATATTTATACACTGTTATGATAAAATAAAAACAATATGCTTGTAAAGAAAAAGAAACCGACAAAAATCGAAGCTTTTTGATAGGACAGAACGTACAGATGCGAAAATAGGAGAAAGGATCTTGCAAGTTTTAAGAAAATATTGTAGAATCAAAGATTGAAGGAGAAATTAACGTTTCAAAAAAGGAGAATGAAAAAACAATGAGTAAAAGACCAACGGTGTTAATGATTTTAGATGGCTATGGTTTAAATGATAAGAAACAAGGCAATGCAGTAGCAGAAGCGAATACGCCGGTTATGGATAAACTAATGGCAGAATGCCCATTTGTAAAAGGATATGCAAGCGGAATGGCGGTAGGACTTCCGGAAGGACAGATGGGAAATTCTGAAGTAGGTCATCTGAATATGGGCGCAGGTCGGATTGTGTATCAGGAGCTGACAAGAATTACAAAGGAAATTCAGGATGGAGATTTCTTTAAAAATGAAGTCCTTCTGGATGCTGTACAAAATGTAAAAAAACATGATTCTGCACTTCACTTATACGGACTGCTTTCAGATGGAGGAGTACACAGCCATAATACACATCTCTATGCTCTTTTGGAACTGGCAAAAAGAGAAGGAGTGAAAAAAGTTTATGTCCATTGCTTCTTAGACGGACGCGATACGCCGCCAGCCTCCGGAAAAGATTTTGTTCAGGAATTGACAGATAAAATGAATGAGATCGGTGTCGGAGAGATTGCCACTGTAATGGGACGTTACTATGCTATGGACCGTGACAATCGCTGGGATCGTGTAGAACTTGCCTATGCAGCAATGGTAGAAGGAAAAGGACTGACAGCAGAAAGCGGCGTAAAAGCAGTAGAAAATTCTTATGCAGAAGATAAGACAGATGAATTTGTTGTTCCAACTGTAGTAGTAAAAGATGGAAAACCGGTTGCAACCATTCAAGATAAAGATTCTATTATTTTCTTTAATTTTAGACCGGATCGTGCAAGAGAGATCACGCGTGCATTTTGCAGTGATGATTTTACAGGATTTGAGAGAGAAAAACGTCTGGACGTTGTATATGTATGCTTCTCGGAATACGATGTGACGATCCCAAATAAAGAGGTGGCATTTAAAAAAGTGGTCATCACAAATACATTTGGAGAATTTCTCGCTGCACATAATATGAAACAGGCAAGAATTGCAGAGACAGAGAAATACGCACATGTCACATTCTTCTTTAATGGAGGCGTAGAAGAGCCAAATGAAGGAGAAGACAGGATTTTAGTGAAGTCTCCAAAAGTAGCGACGTATGATTTAAAACCGGAGATGAGCGCTTATGAAGTATGCGATAAATTTGTAGAAGCAATCAAATCCGGAAAATATGATGTGATTATTACAAACTTTGCAAATCCGGATATGGTAGGACATACGGGAATTGAGAACGCTGCGATTAAAGCGGTGGAAGCAGTCGATCAATGTGTAGGAAGAGTGGTGGATGCAATCAAAGAAGTAGACGGACAGCTCTTTATCTGCGCAGACCATGGAAATGCAGAACAGCTGATCGATTATGAGACGGGAGCTCCATTTACGGCACATACGACAAATCCGGTTCCATTTATTCTCGTAAATTATGATCCAGCTTATACGTTAAGAGAAGGAGGATGTCTTGCTGACATTGCACCGACTTTGATTGAAATGATGGGAATGACACAGCCGCAGGAGATGACAGGAAAATCTTTATTAATTAAAAAATAAAAAAACGATTACTGACGGCGGGGAAATCTCATTGGCTTCGGTGTGAAAGTTTCTTTTTCCCTTGCAGAAAACGTAAAAAATCAAGTAGACCTTAGAGAGTGGAGCGATCCAGTCAAAAAGGTCTATTGTTTTACAAAACGATAGCTAAAAAAGACCAAGGATAGAAAAATTTCCTATCTTTGGTCTTTTTAGCCTCAGTTATGTTCGAAATTTTCGCCAGATGTTCGGTGTCAATTTTATAAAGCTTCCGAATAAGAAGGAATCATTTTGAGCCATTCGTTAACCTGAATCAGATAGGCAATCATCTGAGGACCAGCCATAAGCTGACCATACCACGGTTTTCCATAGTCAGACGGACTGGCAAGAAATGTTTTTACTTTGACAGGATCGATAAAAGCCAGAACGGGAGAAGAAGAATCCTCCAAAATAGCTGTCATTTTCTGCTTTAAAATATGCTCATATTCAGGATGATACGTTTTGGGATACGGTGATTTTTTACGGAAAAGGATTTCTTCCGGAATCAAGCCTCTGCCTGCTTCACGCAGCAGCCGTTTGACAATTCCATCTTTTGCTTTGATTTCCCATGGAACCTGAAACAGATATTCTACGATTCTGCGGTCTGCAAAAGGAACCCTTGCGTCAAGCCCGGAATATCTTGCTGCGCGATCCATGCGGTTGAGAAGTGTCTGCATAAACCAGGAAAGATTTAACCAGAAAATTTTATATTGCCGGATCTGAGCTTCAGATTCAGAAGAGGAGATCGGCATTTTTGAGAGAGAAGTCTCATAGGCATTTTGAACATAAGATTCCATATGAAGAGACTCTAAAAAATCTTCTCTAAGCAAAATCTGGCGCGGTTTTAAATCCATGGTCCATGGAAAGGTATTTACATTTTGATATTCTTTTTTGTGAAACCACGGATAACCTCCGAAAATTTCATCGGCACATTCTCCTGTCAGAGCAATGGTATGCGTATGGCTGACAAGAGAACAAAAATAAAGAAGGGAAGAATCGACGTCTGCCATTGCAGGAAGATCGTGTGCCCGAACGGAATCTGTCAGTTTCTGGGCAAGCATTTCCTGCGAACATTCCAGGTAGCGATGATCAGAATTTAGAAAAGCAACCATTTGATCAACATAGGGACGGTCAAGAGAAGGTTGGAAAGAATTAGACTGGAAATATTTTTCACTCTCAGAAAAATCAAAGGAAAATGTCGTAAGGCGTTCGCCTTTTTTTCTTAAAATCTGAGCACACAGCGCAGAGATAAGACTGCTGTCCACACCGCCTGAAAGAAAAGTACAAATAGGAGCCGTACCTTTCATCTGCCGCTCTACGGCATCTTGAATAAGAAAAGCTGTTTTTTCAATGGTTGTCTGATCATCATCTTCATGAGGATGGCATGATAAAGTCCAGTACGGTTTTAACTGTTTTCCATATGGAGTAATCACAAGGCAGTGAGCAGGAGGAACTTCAAAAATACCGTCAAAAACGCCGCTTCCCGGAGTTCTTGCAGGACCTAAGCTGAAGATTTCGTTTAAACTTTCCGTCGTTAATTTTGCAGTTACTTCTGGATAACAAAACAGACCTTTGATTTCGGAGGAAAAAACAGTGGTATGGTCAGAAGGAGAAGTCGTATAAAAAAGAGGTTTCGTACCGAAAAAATCACGGTACAGATAACATTCTTTTCCGGAAAAATCAAAGATGGCAATAGAAAAGACACCGTTTAAACGGGAGGCAAAATCCGGACCATACTGTAAAAATGATTTGAGAATCAGTTCAGCATCATCAGCATCTGCGACCGATACATTCCAGACGGAGAGATCCTGGCGGATTTCTTCGGCATTATAGAGAACTCCGTCAAGAATAATTGCGTATAGGTTTCCGCTTCTGCGGCAAAAGTAAGGCTGACAAAGTGCGAGATCAGTCTGATTGCAGGCAAGACCGCAGTGAATATCGAGATAGACGGAAGAATGAACGGAATCTGTGTGTTTTTGTACTTGATTCATCTTTTCTAAAATAGAACGGTAAAAGATGCCTTTTTCCTGAAAATTTTGAGTCGGATGGAAAAATCCTGAAATACTGCTCATGGGCAAGTTCCTTTCTGTTTTTGATGATTTGATATAGGATCCTAAAGGTCATGTTTTTCCGGCAGTCAGGAAAACCATGACCTTTTGATTCTGGTATTATATATATGACAGTCGGTGATAAAAAGATGCGTCTGGTGGCTAAAGCAAAAAACAGGCAACTAAAAAAGTCACGAAAAGTCCGATACAGACAGGTACTATATTTTTTCTGGCAAGCTCAATCGGACTGACATTACAGATAGCGGCAACTGGAATTAATCCCCAAGGAACGAGAGTACCGCCGCCGACAAAAATAGTGGTAACTTGACCGAGTGCGGCAAGAACCGGAATAGAAGCATTGACAGCATACCCGAAAGTCTGAGCAAGAGATCCGGTAAGAGGCAGACCGGAAAAACCGGAACCATCCATACCGGTCAGTGCGCCGGCAATGACTTCAATAACAGCAGCAGCGTATTTATTTAGCGGCGCATTTTCAGCGAGCCAGACAGCCCAGTCATTTAAAAGACCACTTTGAAACTGTTCTCCCATAATTTCTGTGATCCCATTTCCTCCAAGGAAAAAGAAAGCCCCGATAATAATGACTGGAGCAAAAATACGGATAGCAAAGGAGAAGCCTTCTGTAATATAAGAAGTGACTTTGGAAAGAGATTTTTTTCGAAAACCGAAAAATGCTCCGACACACATCAGTAAAAGTGCAGTTCCGGAGACAATACTGGTTGCGCTGGTCCCATTTAAATCAAATAAAATCATAACGACAATATCGCCGAGAAAAGCAATCGGTGTCAAAACAGCAAGAAAAACGGCAGCTTTTGAAAAACGGGAAGGTCTCGAAGAAATAGTATCTGGTTCTTCTACCAGTTCTCCAGATAAAGAAAGATGTTTTCTATTTAAAAGAAACGCAGTAACAATCGTGACGATACCCATCACAAGAAAAATCGGACGTCCTTCTTTTAAAAAATCGGCAACCGAGATGCCAGCGGCAGAAGCAGAGATGGCAGGGGCACCTTGGATGACAAAATCATAGCTTAAAGCAAACCCATGACCGAATAAATTCATTGCTATTGCCGCAGCAAGAGGCTTTAATCCGGCTTTGATCGCAAATGGCAGCATGATAGCACCGACAAGAGCAACGGCTGGAGAGGGCCATAAGAAAAGCGAGAAAAAAAACATGGTAATTCCTAAAATCCACCAAGTGATAGATGGTTTTTTCATAATACGAGACATCGGAGTCATTAAAAGATAATCGCTTCCAAGTTCGATAAGACATTTTGAAAAAGCTGTTACAAGGGCGATTGTGGCGATAATCTCCATAAACTCTTTCGCAGCGTATAAAATGGCCTGAAAGACGGTTTCGATTCCTCCTATGATACTTCCTCTTCCGACGAAACCTAGGAGGAATAAAAAACCAATACAGATCATCGGAGTATCTTCGCGTGCCACCATAACAATGATAACAATTATGACACCGAGCAGGTAGAGATAATGAAGAGAAGATAACGTGACAAGTTCCTGCACTGATAATGCTCCAATCTTAAAGAGTATACTTTATCAATATGACAAAAGGAAGAAAAGGTTCCTAAGTAAAAATGACAGGAAGGAAAAGGACAAGGAATCTGGGGATTATGAAAAATGGCAAAAAAAATATAAAAAAACAAAAAAAAGATAGCATAATCACAATATACAATGTATAATAAATATAATAATTTGATTTAATTACAAAAAAATAAAATAAAAATAAAAAAAATTAGATATTTTGTCGAAAAACCAGAGGGAGGATTGGAATTATGGAAAGAAAAATAAGCATGCTCAAAAGAATTTTGGAGGAAAGCCGATATACAGTTGTGTTGTGCGGTCCCGGAATGACAGAAGAAGCGGGAATTATCGGAATGAAAAATCAGGATCGCGCCTATGAAATTGAGAGAAAGTATAAGGATTCTCCGGAAGAAATGTTTTCAAGCGCATATTTTTCAGCACGTCCGGAAAAATTTTTTGAATTTTATAAAAATGAAATTTTGACACAGATTCCGCTTCTGACACAGTCCGGAAAAGTACTTGCAGCCATGGAAAGAGCAAAAAAACTTCAATGTATCATCACGACAAATATTTATGAACAGTCGCAAAGATCCGGATGCAGTCGGGTGATCAATCTGCGAGGGAGTATTTATAAAAATAAATGCCTGCGCTGTGAAAAAGAATATCCTATGGAATATGTAAGAGATGCCAAAGGAATTCCTGTCTGTGAACAGTGCGGAGGAATCATTCGACCGCAAGTATCCCTGTTTGGAGAGACCGTAGACAGTCGGCTGGTGTGTGAGACGACAATGGAAATCGAGAGAGCAGAAGTTCTCTTGGTGCTTGGCGCAACGCTTCAGTCTGAAGTCTATGGAACGTATATTCGCTATTTTAATGGGAAATATCTGGCAGTGATTCATCAAAATCCGCATCATTCCGATGAAAAAGCTGATTTGGTCATTATTGATCATCCTAAAAACGTACTTTCCCAGCTAGGATATGAATAGAAAAAAGAAAAACAGACAGATGATAGTAGAGAGATGAGATAGAAAAGATGTCCCAGAAGACAGAAATCGCTTGCATCTGACCTCAGATACAGATAAAATAATAAGAAAGAGGATAGAGCGGCACTCTGATGTGATAAGAATGAAAAAAGATTTCTGGGACATTTTTTTTCTGTTATTTTACATCTGTAGAGTAAAGGGATAAAGTATATTTTTTACAGAGATAAAAAGTTCAGTGACAGAAGTGACTCCCGCTTCTGTATGAATTAGGAGAAAGAAAAAAATCAGTATAGAACAAGGATGATATTTCTATGGAAGAATGAAAAAAAGAAAACAATGAAAGGACTAAAATGTAATTGTTGAGAAAAAAATACCCGGGAGGGGTATTTTTGAAAACAGACATGATAAGAGACAGAGAGACAAGGGGGGAAAGTAATGAAAACATATCGCAGAAACAGACAGCATTTAATCAAGGATCGGCTGATGGTGTATGCTGTTTTTTTTATTGTACCAATTATTTTATTTCTGATAGGAAGTAATATCTATGCAACTTATCTTTTAAGAAGACAAGTAGCTTCATCGGATGAAAATACAGTAAAGCTTTATGCAGAAAAAATTGACAAAAATCTTTCAGGAATCAAAAACTATCTGATAAGTTTAGGAGACAGTCTGGCAATGAAACAGCTGGCAGCAGCAAGAGATTATGATCAGAAAATGCTTGCAGCATATCAGATAAAAAATGAATTTCAGGAGGGATTTTCTTTATATGACGGAGTGATAGACGGATTGTTTGTCTATGAGCCGTCAGATGAGATCTATATGAAAAAAACAGCGGTGGTCGATACGATCAAAGAACTAGAAGAAATTGAAACTCAGATAAAAAAAATAATTGAAGAAGACACCGAGCTGCAAAAGCAAATCGTAGCAAAGTGGTTTGATGTAAGAATCGGAACACATTATTATCTGCTGCGGATTTATCATACTCATGGAGTCTACTATGGAAGCTGGAGTAATTTAGAGCGGATGCTGGAAAAAGTGATTACCATTCCGATTGAGAATGCAGAAAATGTATTGATTTTAACGAAGGAGAAAGAACCTCTAACGATAGAGGAACGGTATTACAGCAAGGATATTGAATGGCGCGATCATTTTTCAGAGTATTATTTAACAGGAACAGACGATCGATATCTTGTGATCGGAGAGCCGATTGAAGAAGGTGAATATTTTTTTGTGGCGATGATTCTAGATCAAAACATTCACAAAGGAGCTTGGCTGTTTACCGGTTTTATGGTCGTACTGATTGGAATTTCGGTTCTTTTGCTCTGGATGTTTATTCGTTATTCTAAAAAAGAAATTGCAGTTCCTTTAGAGCGGGTAGTAAATGTGATGGAAAAAGCGGAAACGGGAGATCTTGACGTAGTATTGCCGGAGGAAAGTCATACAAAAGAATTTGGAATTTTGAATGTCAGCTTTAATAAGATGCTAAAAGAAATTAAACATCTCAAAATTAAAGTTTATGAAGAGAAAATACAAAAACAAAAAGCACAGTTGGATTTTTTACAGATTCAAACGAATCCTCATTTTTTTATCAATGCGATGAATGTAGTGTATAATTATGCAAGACTGAATAATATGGAGATGGTAAAAAATATGACATTATCGTTGGTAAAACATTTTCGTTATACTTTGTATGGAGAGACATGGGTATTTTTAGAAGAGGAAGTAGAATTTATTCAAAATTATCTACATCTTCAGAAACTGCGAACTGCGAATATGAGCAATATTGAGATTGAAATCGAAATTCCCCAGGAATTAATGAAAGAAAGAATTCCGATTATGATTATTCAGCCTTTTGTAGAAAACAGTATTAAATACGGAGAATCTGAAAAAGAAGTACTAAAAATTTTGGTTGAGGCAGCAAAAGAAAATGATATCTTGCAGATTTGCATCAGAGATAACGGAGAAGGATTTGAAAATGAGATCCTTGAAGCCCTCAATCAGGGAAAACAAGTAATACGGGAAGAAAAGAAACGAATTGGAATTCAAAATGTCAGAAGCCGGCTTTCCATCCTATACGGAGAAGAGGCACATCTATCTTTTCGTAATGGAGAATGTGGCGGAGCGATAGTAGAAATTAAAATTTCAAAGACAGCATGTGTAAGAAGGAATAGGTTGGAGGAAAAAAATGAACGTATTAATTATTGATGATGATGTCTTGGCAGTACAGGGGATTAGCAGTGTGATTCAGAAGAAAGAACTTGGAATTGATCAAATTTTTTGTGCTTATCGGGAGCAGGAAGCAAAGACAATTTTAAAAAAAGAAAAGATAGATATTGCACTGTGCGACATTGAGATGCCAAAGGGCAGCGGACTTGATTTCATGGCATGGGTCAGACAAGAAGGATACTCGATTACAATGATGATTCTTACAAGTCATGCAGACTTTCAATATGCTGCTCAGGCAATCAAGGTAGGCAGTTTTGATTATCTGTTAAAACCAGTGACGGATGAAGAATTAAACAGCGCTTTAAAAAGAGCGATCCAAAAACAGAAAGAAGTTCAGTATTTAGAAAAAGAGAGCAGAAATTGGAAGAAAAATTATAAGATTGTTTTGGAACGATATTTTGGAGAAGTGATACTAGGAGTGATAAAAGGAAACTGGAATTTATTGAATGAATATGCAAAGCAGAGAATGATTTCTCTTACAGAAAACAAGACCTATCTTCCAATTTTGTTCTGCATGAAAAGGTGGCCGGATTCGCTTCGCGAATGTGACAGAGGATCGGTTCAGTTCATTATGAAAAATATCGCATATGAACTGTTCGAAAAGGCAGCGCAAAGAGTCGTATGCGCAGAAATTCATGAGAGAGGGATCGTAGTCCTTCTGTATGAGAAATGGGAAGAAGCACAAGTTGAAAAAAGCAGTCAGTCGTATTTACAGGCTTTTCGGGAAAATTTTCAATGCAGCATCACAGGATACCGGGGAAAACCTGTCAAATTGGAAGAGCTTAGCGATGAAATTGCAATTTTAAAAGAAGAAGAAAATAATAATATCTCTTTTGAAAATCGGATCTGGAAAGAGAGAAAACCAGAGAAAAAGACATATACACCTTTTGACTATAATGAGATGATTCGAATGCTGCAAAGAGGAAAAACGGAACAGGCTCTCTATCGGATTCATTCCTACCTAAAAAGAGAACAGGAAAAAATGGAGCTGGACGGAGTTTTACTTGAAAAGATGAAAAATGATTTGCTGCAGGCAGTCTATGTACTTTTAAAGGAAAGCGGCGTCCAGGCGCATTTATTATTGGAAGATCAAAAAACGAAAGAACTGACAAAATACGCACTTTTGACAGTGGAAGATTTTGAAAACTGGAGTAGTCATATCTTAAAAAAAGCAGGAGAATTTATAGATTTTGTAAAAAATGATTCTTCAGTTGTCGGAAAGGCAGAACAATACATAAAGCAGAACTTGGATAAGATTATGGAATGTGAAGATGTGGCACGTAAAGTCTGTATGAATTCAGATTATCTCTCAAGACTGTTTAAAAGAGAAAAAGGAATGCCTTTGCAGAAATATATCAATCAGGTGAGAGTAGAAAGAGCAAAAGATCTGCTTGCAACAACAGATATTTCAGTCAGTACAATAGCACAGATGACAGGATATTCGCATTTTTCCTATTTTTCGACTGCTTTTAAAAAAGCAGTCAATATGTCGCCGCTGGATTATCGAAAACAGTACCAAAGGGGAGGAGGGAGACGAATTGAACAAAAAGCATAAAATAGCGGTTACTGTCTTAACAATTGCAGTGGCAGGAGGAGTGTGGAATATGTCAGAGAAGCTTCTGATTGACAGTCAGGGAAAAGAAGAGATTGTGACGATCCATATGGGAATTACAAGACCGAGCGGAAATATTGAAGACTTTGATCAGGTGATGGAACAAGTCAACAATCGGACGAGAGAGCAGATAGGGGTGGAGCTTCAAATTGACTTTATAGATTCAGATGAAAGAGGACTGTTAAAATATTTGACAGAACAGACAGAAGCAGATTTGATTTGCGTCAGCGACATTCAGGATAAGGTAAATAAAAATATGCTGCTGCCTTTAGACGAA
This sequence comes from uncultured Lachnospiraceae bacterium, assembly GCA_944376425.1. GTDB lineage: Bacteria > Bacillota > Clostridia > Lachnospirales > Lachnospiraceae > JAGZHZ01. The sequence goes on from CALWCS010000189.1 coordinate 14,932, forward strand.
CTGATACGAGAAGAGGGAGAAGCAATCACGCAGGTAATTGAGCCGGAGTATCTGGAGCTTGGAAAAGTAGACGGCGTTCAGTATGCAGTGGCATTGAACCGAGATATGGCAGAAGCTTATGGAGTGAGTATGCGTCAGGATTTGTTGGAAAAATATGAGATTGATTGGACGCAGATTCAGACATGGGATGATTTTGAAGATGTTTTGGAGATCATAACAAAAAAGGAACCCATTTATGGCGTAGGGGCAGATACGCTGAGACCGTTCGACAGACTGGGAAATTATCTGGGAGTACTGATGTCGGATGAGGAAGAGATGAAGGTAGTCAACTATTACGAGACGGAGGAATTTTACGACTGGATCAGCAGAATCAGAAGCTGGAAGGAAAAGGGGTATCTGTATGAGAAAGAAGCTCTTTCTTATAAGTCTATGAACAGCCGTCCTATGCTGTATGAATTAGTGAAAGAAGGAGAATTATTTTCCTATATTGTAAAATATAAACCAGGAATTGACGCCCAGGAATCTAAGTCGACGGGAAGAAAGCTAGTCACAGTGATGTTGGAAGAACCGGTTATGACAACGGAGTCTTCGGTGGCATCCCAATATGGAATTTATTCTGGAAGCAGACACCCAAAAGAAGCAATGAAGATGCTGAATTTTTTGTATGAGGATGAGGCTGTGGCAAATCTTCTTTGCTGGGGAATCGAAGGAGAACATTATCAGAAAAATGAAGATGGGACGATCTCCTACCCGGAAGGCAAGGGAGAAAATGAAATCGGCTATAACTTCAATTTAAACTGGGTACTTCCAAACCCTTATCTTGCCTATGCCTGGGAAGGAGATTCTTTGAATCTGGAAGAAGAGCTGGAGGAATTTAATAAGACAGCAAAGAAATCGCCTGCACTGGGATTTGTATTTGACGAGACAGAGGTAAGCATTGAATGCGAAGTGTGTGAAGAAATTGTTGAGCAGTATCTTTCTGGTTTTTTGTGCGGAGCATTTGAGATTGATAAAATGCTTCCCAAAATGATTCAGGAGTTAGAAGAGGGAGGAATTGAGCTGATTATACAAGAAAAACAAAGGCAATTAGATGAATGGAAGGAAAACAAAAACCACTCTTAAAGATAGAAAATAGATTTTTTTACCGTGCGTCCCTAAAACAATAGTTGCAGTCAAAAAAAGTATTGACAAATAAAAGTAAGAACTATATACTTTGAGTATCAAAATATTTGAAAATTAAAATAAATAAAAATAAAGGAGAAACAATCATGTTGGAAAAAATGAAAGAAATTATTGCAGAGCAGTTAAATTGTGGAGCAGACACAATTACAGAGGAAACGTCCTTTAAAGAGGATCTGGGCGCAGATTCTTTAGATCTGTTTGAACTGGTTATGGCTCTGGAAGATGAGTATGGAGTAGAGATTCCGGCAGATGATTTGACAAATCTGACAACCGTCGGCAGCGTAATGCAGTATTTAAAAGAAAAAGGTGTAGAGTAAGAGGAGTTTAATAATGAAGAAAATCGCATTTGTATTTCCTGGGCAGGGCGCCCAGTATATAGGGATGGGAAAAGACTTTTATGAGCAGATTCCAGAATGTAGAGAAGTGTTTGAAATCGCTTCTGAAGTGACAGGATTGAATCTGCCAAAACTTTGTTTTGAGGAAAATGAGGAACTTCATATTACAGAATACACACAGATTGCAATGCTGACAGTGGAAGCAGCGATCTTGAGAGCTTTACAGAAAAAAGGTGCTGTTTCAGATGTCAATGCAGGTCTGAGCCTAGGAGAATACGGTGCATTGATTGCCTCAGAAGTCTTATCTTTTTCAGATGCTTTTCGGGTTGTACGTAAAAGAGGAATCCTTATGCAAGAAGCAGTTCCTCACGGCGGCGCTATGATGGCAATTCTCGGACTAGATGAAAATAAGATAAAAGAAATTTGTGAAAATACGCAGGGAATAGTATCGGTAGCGAATTATAACTGTCCTGGACAGACGGTAATTACCGGAGAAGAAGATGCAGTAAAACGGGCAGCAGAGACATTAAAAGAAAATGGAGCAAGGCGATGTGTAGCGCTAAAGGTAAGCGGACCGTTCCACTCAGCGATGCTGCAAAAAGCAGGAGAAGCTTTGGGAGAAGTTTTAGATACTGTGACGGTTTGTGAGATTCAGACTCCGTATGTTACGAATGTGACGGCAGAATATGTGACAGAAAAAGAAATGGTAAAGGAATTATTGAAAAGACAGGTTTTTTCTTCCGTTTTATGGCAGCAAAGTGTAGAAAAAATGATAGAAAACGGAGTTGATACTTTTATTGAAATTGGTCCCGGAAAGACGCTTAGCGGATTTTTGAGAAAAATTGACCGCAGTGTGACAGGAATGAATGTCGAAAAAGTAGAAGATTTGGAAAAGGTAATTGCTGTATTAGAGCAGGAGGGACGTTTATGCTAAAAGGAAAAGTAGCATTAGTCACAGGAGCAAGCCGTGGAATCGGAAGAGAGATTGCAAAGGAACTTGCAAAAAACGGGGCTTTTGTAATTGTAAATTATCATGGCTCAAAAGAGAAGGCACAAAACGTTGTAGAAGAAATTAAGGCAGATGGCGGGGAAGCGATCAGTTATGGATGCAACGTGGCAAGCTTTTCTGAAACGGAACATATGATTGCAGAGCTGGTAAAAACATATCAGCGGATTGACATTTTAGTGAATAATGCAGGAATTACAAGAGACAACCTGATCATGAAAATGAGCGAAGAAGATTTTGACTGTGTATTAGAGATAAATTTAAAGGGAACATTCAATACAATCCGCCATATCAGCAGACAAATGTTGAAACAAAGAGCGGGAAAGATTATTAATATTGCTTCTGTATCTGGGGTCCTTGGCAATGCAGGACAGGCAAATTATGCTGCCTCTAAGGCAGGAATCATTGGACTTACTAAGACTATGGCAAGAGAACTTGCTCCGAGAGGAATTAATGTCAATGCAGTAGCGCCGGGATTCATCAAGACAGAGATGACCGATATTCTTTCGGATGCAGTCAAAGAACAGGCAGTTTCTCAGATTCCGTTTAAACGGTTTGGGGAAACAAAAGAAGTGGCACAGACGGTTGTATTTCTTGCATCTGACGCAGCAAGCTATATTACAGGACAGGTGTTGTGCGTTGACGGCGGCATGGCAATGTAAGAGGAGGAGCAGATGAGAAGAGTAGTAGTAACAGGAATGGGAGCGATTACTCCGATTGGACTGAATGTGGAAAGCTTTTGGAACGGCTTAAAAGAAAAGAAAATTGGATTTGGACCCATCACCTATTTTGACGCTTCTGAATATAAGGCAAAACTGGCAGCAGAAGTCAAAGGATTTTCGGCAAAAGATTATATGGATTTTAAAGCGGCCAAAAGAATGGAGTTATTTTGCCAATACGCGGTGGCTGCTGCAAAGGAAGCTTTGGAACAGTCTGGAATTGATATGGAAAAGGAAGATCCTTATCGTGTGGGATGTTCCATTGGATCTGGAATTGGAAGTCTTCAGGCAATGGAGAGAGAACATAAAAAATTGCTTGAGAAGGGACCAAACAGAATTAACCCATTACTGGTTCCTTTAATGATCAGCAATATGGCGGCAGGTAATGTTTCGATTCAATTTGGATTAAAAGGAAAAAGCATCAATGTTGTGACAGCATGTGCGACAGGCACTCACTCCATCGGAGAAGCATATCGTTCTATTCAGGCAAATGAGGCAGATGTTATGGTAGCAGGCGGAACAGAGGCAGCAGTCAGTCCGGTTGGAATCGGAGGATTTGCAGCTTTGACAGCATTATCTTCTTCGACCGATCCTATGAAATGTTCCATTCCGTTTGACCGGGATCGCGACGGATTTGTAATGGGAGAAGGAGCAGGAGTCGTTGTTTTGGAAGAACTGGAACATGCTAAGAAAAGAGGAGCTAAGATTTTAGCGGAGATTGTTGGATACGGCACGACAAGCGATGCGTACCATATCACTTCACCTTCGGAAGATGGTATGGGTGCCGCAAAGGCAATGGAATTTGCAGTTGCAGAGGCAGGAATTGATAAATCAGAACTCTTTTATATCAATGCTCACGGGACAAGTACTCACCATAATGACTTATTTGAGACAAGAGCAATCAAACAAGCATTTGGCGATCATGCATATAAAATGAAAATAAATTCCACAAAGTCGATGATCGGTCACCTCTTGGGAGCAGCCGGAGCAGTCGAGTTTATTACGTGTGTAAAATCTTTACAGGAAGGTTATATCCATGCGACAGCAGGGCTTGCCAATCCGGATGAGGAACTTGACCTTGACTATGTACAGGGAGAAGGAGTGTCTATGCCGATTCAGTATGCGCTTAGCAATTCTCTTGGATTTGGAGGACATAATGCAAGCATTCTTGTCAAAAAGTTTGGAGAGGAGTAAAAATAATGGAATATGAACAGTTAATAAAATTGATTGAAACCGTTTCTAAATCTTCTCTGACTAATTTTCAGCTGGAAGAAGAGGGATTTAAAATCTCGATGAAAAAAAGCGTCCAGGGACAAGTAGTAATGCAGACAGCTTCGGTTCCGGTATCTCCTGAAAAAAGAGAGGAAGAGTTGCCCGAAGGCAACGTGGTGAAAGCACCGCTAGTGGGAACCTTTTATGCTTCTTCCTCTCCAGAAGCAGAACCATTTGTAAAAGTAGGAGACACTGTAAAAAAAGGTCAGGTACTTGGAATTATCGAGGCAATGAAATTGATGAATGAGATTGAATCAGAATATGACGGAGTGGTGGAATCTATTTTAATTGAGAATGAAAGTTTGGTAGAATACGGACAGCCACTGTTTGTGATTCGTTCTTAAAGTTGGAAGAGATGGAGAAAAGAGAACTTTCCTCCATCTCTGAATTTATAGTATGGCGAATATGCCGCTGGAGGAAACAATGAAATTATCGACGAAAGAAATTATGAATATTATTCCGCACAGACAGCCATTTCTCTTAATTGATACGATAGAAGAATTGGAACCCGGAAAACGTGGGGTAGGAAAAAAATGCGTGACGTATAACGAACCGTTTTTTGGCGGTCATTTTCCAAATGAGCCGGTTATGCCGGGGGTTTTGATTATAGAAGCTTTGGCACAGGTAGGAGCGGTTGTGATTTTAAGTTGTGAAGAATTTAAAGGAAAGACTGCATATTTTGGAGCGATCAATTCTGCAAAATTTAAAAAGAAAGTTGTGCCGGGAGACGTATTGTCCTTAGAAGTGGAAATGATCCGGCAAAAAGGACCGATTGGAATCGGAAAAGCGACAGCAACGGTAGATGGAAAACTTGCAGTATCGGCAGAATTGACCTTTGCAATTGGATAATGCAAAACTGGAGGAAAAGATGTTTCAGAAAATTTTGATCGCAAACAGGGGAGAGATTGCAGTACGGATTATCCGTGCATGCAGGGAGATGGGGATTAAGACGGTTGCTGTGTACTCAGAGGCAGACAAAGAGGCACTTCATACACAGCTGGCAGATGAAGCAATCTGTATCGGACCCGCTCCTTCCACGGAAAGTTATCTGAATATGGAACGGATTTTGAGTGCGACAATAGCGGCAAAGGCAGATGCGATTCACCCTGGATTCGGATTTCTCTCAGAAAACAGTAAGTTTGTGGAAATGTGCCAGAAATGTAATATTACTTTTATTGGTCCGTCTGCAGACATGATTAACCGTATGGGAAATAAATCGGAAGCAAGAAGAACCATGAGAAGTGCCGGAGTTCCAGTCGTTCCGGGAACAAAAGAACCTGTGTATGAAGCAGAGGAAGGCAAAAAGATTGCAGATGAGATGGGATATCCCGTAATGATTAAGGCTTCTTCGGGAGGAGGAGGCAAAGGGATGAGAATCTGTGAGAAAGAGGAATTATTTTGTGAAAATTTTCGTACGGCACAGATGGAATCCGTCAGAGCTTTTGGAGACCATACAATGTATATCGAAAAATATATTGTACATCCAAGACATATCGAATTTCAGATTCTGGCAGATAAATTTGGCAATGTGATTCAGTTAGGAGAGAGAGACTGTTCCATTCAAAGACATCACCAAAAATTAATTGAAGAATCCCCTTCCAGCAGTCTGACACCGCAGCTGCGAAAAGAAATGGGAAAGATGGCTGTCCATGCGGCAAAGGCAGCGGGCTATGAAAATGCCGGAACGGTGGAATTTTTGTTAGATCAGGACGATCATTTTTACTTCATTGAAATGAATACGAGAATTCAAGTAGAACATCCGGTGACAGAGATGGTTTCGGGCATTGATCTGATAAAAGAACAGATTATGATCGCCGCAGGATATCCGATCAGCAAAAAACAAGAAGAGATTCATCTAAATGGTCATGCAATTGAGTGTAGAATTAATGCGGAAGATCCAAAAAGAAACTTTATGCCTTGTCCGGGAGTGATCGAAGGACTGCACTTGCCGGGAGGATTTGGAGTGCGTATTGACACAGCAGTGTATGGCGGATATGAAATTCCGCCGTTTTACGATTCTATGATTGCAAAAGTGATTGTACATGATAAAGACAGAATATCAGCAATCAATAAGATGAGAAGCACTCTAGGAGAGCTTATCTTAGAAGGAGTTGTGACAAACTTGGACTTTCAGTATGAAATTTTAAATAATGAAGATTTTCAAAGAGGAAAGATCTCTACGGATTTCATTCCTGAGCATTTTCCGTCAGATTCGTTAAACAGAGATTAATCGTCTGCCGCATAGCTTATCTGGACCGGCAGATTTTTAAAATTGCCGGTTAAAACTGTCTTAGCGCGGCAAGCAAAACATCGGATAATGCTTAGATGATGGCAGAAAAGTGAGGAATTAAAAATGGCGAAATTAAAAAATCTGTTTAAAAAGACAAACTATATTTCAATCGGACGCAATGTAGAAGAAAAACAAGAGCAAAAAACACCGTCTGTTCCGGAAGGATTATGGGTCAAATGCCCAAAATGCGGAGAGCCTATCTACAAAGAAGATGTCAGAGAAAATTTCTATGTCTGTCCAAAATGTCAGGGATATTTTCGGATTAAAACAAAGACAAGAATTCGCATGGTGGCAGACACTGGAACATTTGAACCATGGTTTGAAGACCTGGAAGAAAAAAATCCTTTGCAATATCCAGGATATGAAGCAAAACTGGAAGAACTAAGAGAAAAAACACATATAAAAGAAGCAGTGACAATCGGAAAATGTAAAATAGACGGAGAAGAAGCTGTCTTGGGCGTATGCGATGCGAGATTTTTGATGGCGAGTATGGGATATGTCGTCGGAGAAAAAATCACAAGGGCAATTGAAAGAGCGACAAAACTTCGTCTTCCGGTTATTTTATTTTGCTGTTCCGGCGGTGCAAGAATGCAGGAAGGAATTGTCTCTTTAATGCAGATGGCAAAAACTTCTGCAGCATTAAAACGTCACAGTGATGCCGGACTTTTATATATTTCCGTACTGACAGATCCCACGACCGGAGGTGTAACGGCAAGTTTTGCCATGCTCGGAGATGTGATTCTTGCGGAGCCAGGAGCGTTGATTGGATTTGCGGGACCAAGAGTGATTGAACAGACAATAGGCGAAAAATTGCCCGAAGGATTTCAAAGAGCAGAATTTTTGCTGGAAAAAGGAATCATTGATGGAATCATAGAACGCAGTAAACTGAAAAATACGCTCAGTAAATTAATTCGCTACCATAAGATTGATTACCGAACTGTGATGTTTGAAAAAAAGAAGGGAAAAGAAGAAATCGTTATCGACGAGACAAAAGAAATCTCGGCATGGGAGCATGTTGAGATTTCCAGAAGCGCAAAAAGACCGGCAAGTCTTGATTATATAGAACGGATTTTTAACGGTTTTATGGAACTGCACGGAGACCGCAGTTTCCGCGATGACGGCGCGGTAGTAGGAGGAATTGCGCTGATTGACGGACAGCCGGTGACGGTAATCGGACAGCAAAAAGGAAAGAACACAAAAGAAAACTTAGTACGCAATTTTGGCATGGTTTCTCCGGAAGGATATCGAAAAGCGCTTCGCCTGATGAAAGAAGCAGAAAAGTTTCGCCGTCCGATTATTAATTTTGTAGATACCCCGGGCGCAGCATGCGGAATCGGAGCAGAGGAGCGCGGACAAGGAGAAGCAATCGCAAGAAATTTAAAAGAAATGTTTGGGCTGAAAGTTCCGGTTCTAAGCATTTTAATCGGCGAAGGAGGAAGCGGAGGAGCCCTTGCTCTGGCAGTTGCCAATGAAGTCTGGATGATGGAGAATGCGACTTACTCGATTCTCTCACCGGAAGGATTTGCTTCGATTTTGTGGAAAGACGGAAAGCGCGCAAAAGAAGCATCTGAAGTGATGAAAATTACAGCAAAAGATTTAAAAGAACTAGGAATCATTGAATGTATCATTCCGGAGCAAGAACCGGCTGATCTGGAAAATATAGAAGAAATTGCAGCGTATATGAAACAGCGGATCAAACAGTTTTTATATGATTGTTCGAAAAAAACGCCGAAACAGCTGCAAGAAGAACGATATGACAGATTTCGGAAAATGTAGAAAATAAATTTTTGCCTATCTATATAGATGAAAACGAGACTGACGGCAAGTATTTGGAGGTGCGTATGGAAATAAAACCATTGCAGATTGGAGAATTAAAAGCAAAAATACCTGTGATACAGGGGGGAATGGGAGTTGGAATCAGCTTGTCGAGACTTGCCGGCAGTGTTGCCTCCTGCGGAGGGATCGGAGTGATTTCAGCAGCACAGATTGGATTCCGAGATCCGGATTTTTATGCTCATCCAATTGAGACGAATTTAAGAGTTTTAAAGGAAGAGATACAAAAAGCAAAAAGACTGGCGCAAGACGGTATCATTGGCGTAAATATTATGGTTGTCACACAAAGATATGCAGAGTATGTCAAGGAGGCAGTAAAAGCAGGCGTAGATTTAATCATTTCAGGTGCAGGGCTTCCTACTACGCTGCCACAGTTGGTTGAGGGAAGTAAAACAAAGATTGCTCCGATTGTTTCTACCGTTAAGTCAGCTGCTGTGATTTGTAAATTATGGGATCGAAAATATAAAAGAGTGCCTGATCTTGTTGTGATTGAAGGACCAAAGGCCGGGGGACACTTAGGATTCCACAAAGAGGAGCTGAAAAAATACACGAAGGAATCATACGAAAACGAAATTCGGGGGATTTTTCAGATTGTGGATGAGTACAGCCAAAAATATGACAAAAAAATTCCGGTTGCGGTTGCAGGCGGTATCTTTGATCGTGCTGATTTTTTACATGCTTTAGAGCTTGGAGCTGATGGGGTACAAATGGGAACGAGGTTTGTGACAACGTATGAATGTGACGCGGCAGAAGAATACAAGGAAGCATATATAAAGGCGACAAAAGAGGAAATTCAGATTGTAGACAGTCCTGTAGGTATGCCCGGACGTGCAATCTGCAATGACTTTATCAGAGAAAGCCAGGGCAAAAAAGAAAAAATAACTCATTGTTTTCAGTGTATTACAACTTGTAATCCAAAAGAGACACCGTACTGTATCACAAAGGCTTTAATTGCTGCAGCCAAAGGTGACATCAGACGAGGTCTGCTGTTTTGCGGCGAGAATGCATATCGATGCCAAAAAATAGAACATGTCAGTGATATTATGAAAGAATTGACGCAGAGCTAGAGAAAGAGAGGAAAATGCCCAAAAGAGCAAAAGCAGACAAGAACGATGGTGTGATTGTAAAAATTCAGGGCAGGGTCAGAAAATCAGTTGTAAATTTCAAAATTTTATGCTACATTTAGATGAGATTCATGTGACAAGGAAGTTTTCCGCTTTTGGGATACTTCCTTATTTTAGGAAAACGAATCAAAAAGCAGCGCCATGTCGGCTTGACAGAAAAAATCTGTCCGGGATGTGGGAGAAAGCTGCTGTGAATAAGAGTGTGAAAAGGAGTCTGCGATATGGCAAAAGTAAGAACAAGATTTGCGCCAAGCCCTACAGGAAGAATGCATGTGGGAAATTTAAGAACGGCATTGTATGCATATTTGATTGCAAAACACGAAGGAGGAGATTTTCTGCTTCGAATTGAAGATACAGATCAGGAACGCTTTGTGGAGGAAGCATTGGGAATCATTTACAGAACACTGGAAAAAACAGGACTGATTCATGACGAAGGTCCAGACAAAGATGGGGGAGTTGGTCCCTATGTGCAAAGTGAGAGACAGGCACAGGGCATCTATCTTAAATATGCTCAAATGCTGATTGAAAAAGGAGAAGCTTACTATTGCTTTTGCGATAAAGAGCGATTAGAGAGCTTAAAACAGGAAGTTGCAGGAAAAGAGATTGTAGTGTATGATAAACATTGTCTTCATCTCTCAAAGGAAGAAGTAGAAGAGAAATTAAAAGCAGGAATTCCTTATGTAATCCGTCAAAATGTCCCAAGAGAAGGCACAACGAAATTTGTCGATGAAATTTACGGAGAGATTGAAGTGCCAAATGAAGAATTAGACGACATGATTTTGATTAAATCAGACGGATATCCGACCTACAATTTTGCAAATGTAGTAGACGACCATTTGATGGGAATTACTCATGTTGTCAGAGGAAATGAATATTTATCTTCTGCTCCGAAGTATAATCGTCTGTATCATGCGTTTGGATGGGAAATTCCCGTATATGTCCACTGTCCTCTCATCACAAATGAAGAGCATAAAAAATTGAGTAAACGAAGCGGTCATTCTTCCTATGAGGACCTGATAGAACAAGGCTTTTTAAGCGAGGCAATCGTAAATTATGTAGCACTGCTGGGATGGTCTCCCGAAGATAACAGAGAAATCTTTTCTCTGGAAGAGCTGGTAAAAGTATTTGACTATCACCATATCAGTAAATCTCCAGCTGTGTTTGATATCAATAAGCTAAAATGGATGAACGGCGAGTACATGAAGGCGATGGACTTTGAAACGTTTTATGAGATGGCACTGCCGTATTTAAAGCAAGCCATCAAAAAAGATCTCGATCTGGTAAAAATCGCACAGATGGTGAAGACGAGAATCGAAGTTTTTCCGGACATTTTGGAACTGATCGATTTCTTTGAAGAACTGCCAGCTTATGATATCTCGATGTACACACATAAGAAGATGAAAACGACACCGGAATCTTCTCTGGAAGTGTTAAAGGAAGTGCTTCCGATCCTGGAGGCACAGGAAGACTACAGCAATGATGCGCTGTATGAGACTTTAAAGAATTATGTGGCAGAAAAAGGATATAAAAATGGATATGTTATGTGGCCGATCCGTACCGCAGTATCCGGAAAACAGATGACACCGGCAGGCGCTACGGAAATTATGGAAATTATCGGAAAAGAAGAATCCATTGCAAGAATCAAAAAGGCCATTGAAAAAATAAGTACAGGTGTATAATGCCATTTAGCAAATCACAATCTCGGGCAATCGCCCATAAAACGGGTCCCATGCTGATTTTAGCGGGACCCGGATCTGGAAAAACCCTTGTTATCACAAACAGAATTAAATATTTAATAGAATGTGCTCAGATTCATCCTTCAAAGATTCTTGTTATCACGTTCACAAAGGCTGCGGCGGAGGAAATGAAAGAGCGCTTTTACAAAATTATGGGAGAAAAGCGCTATCCGGTGATCTTTGGAACCTTTCACAGTATTTTCTTTGGAATTTTGCGCCATGCTTACCATTATACGGCAGATAATATCTTAAGAGAAGAACAAAAAAGGCAGTTTTTGCAGGAAATTTTGGACAAGACGGATCTGGAACCAGACGATGAACAGGAATTCATAAGCAGTCTGATTGCGGAGATCAGTAAAGTGAAAAATGAACAGATTGATCTGCAGTATTATTATTCTACAAGCTGTGCTGCATCGTTATTTCGGGAAATTTATCAAAAGTATGAACAGAAATTGATAAAAAAAAGACTGCTTGATTTTGACGATATGCTGCTTGACTGCTATCAGTTATTAAAGGAGAGAAAAGACATTCTGCGCGGATGGCAGAATTGCTTTGAATATATTTTGATTGACGAAGTGCAGGATATGAACCGGCTTCAGTATGAAATGATGCGTATGCTGGCATTGCCTCAGAATAATCTATTCCTGGTAGGAGACGATGATCAGTCGATCTATCGCTTTAGGGGAGCAAAACCAGAAATTATGTTTCAGTTTACAAAAGACTATCCCGATGCAAAGATGAGCTTATTAGAGCAGAATTTCCGATCAACAAACAATATTGTTTTAGAGTCCCTAAAACTCATCAATCAAAATAAGACACGATTTTATAAGGAAATTATTACTCAAAATCCACAGGGAGAACCGGTGGAGCATAAGATATTTCAAAATGCCGGTGAGGAGACCCATTGGATTGTCAGACAAATTCAAGATGCGGTGGAACATGGAAGAAAATATGAGGAGATCGCGATTTTATTCCGCACCAATACAGGCGCTCAGATGATGACAGAGAGACTGATGGAGTACAATATTCCTTTTGTAATGAAAGAAGGAATCCAAAATTTGTATGAACATTGGATTGCAAAAGATCTTTTTGCCTATCTGAAAATTGCAGGAGGAGCAAGGGAACGCCGGGAGTTTCTTAGGATTATAAACCGTCCTAATCGGTATATCAGCAGAGAATGTCTCGATACGCCGATGTTTTCATTTGATCGGCTTCGTGCTTATTATGAAGAAAAGTTTTGGATGATAGAAAGAATTGACCGGATGGAAGAAGATATCACGTGGATGGGAAACTTATCTCCGTATGCTGCGATTAATTATATTCGAAAAGGAATCGGATACGATACGTATCTGCTTCAATATGCAGAAGAACATAAGCTAAAAGTGGAAGACTTATATGAACTGCTTGATGAAATTCAGGATCATGCAAGACAGTACAAAGACAGTGCTTCTTGGTTTTGCCACGTGGAAAAATATAAAGAAGAACTGACAAGGCAGGCAGAAAAGAGAAACCGCAAAACGGAAAACGCCGTTCATATTTTGACATTTCACGGAGCAAAGGGACTGGAATTTAAAGAAGTCTTTTTACCGGATTTAAATGATGGGACGGTTCCATATAAAAAAGCAATTTTAGAAGAAGATCTTCAGGAAGAACGCAGAATGTTGTATGTGGGGATGACACGGGCAATGGAGAAGCTTCATCTTTATGCCGTAGAACAGAGGTATGGAAAGAAAATTGCCATTTCCAGATTTTTATCTTGAAGAAAAATCTGCCATAGGCAGATCGCATGAAAGAATGATGTCATAAAACAGATGATTTGCCGTAAATAAAAAGAATTACCGCAAAAATTTTGCGGCAATTCTTTAAAAAATTTTATTCTTCTTCTTCAGCATCTACCAGCTCATCATATTCCTGGCTGTCCAAAAATTCGTCAAAGGCATCGGCAGCTGCTTCATATTCTTCATCGTCTTCAATATTTTCTAAAGTAGGATTTCCATCAACTTCTCTGAAACGATAGAGAAATACCTCACCGTCTTCATTTTCCCCATTTTCATCTAAAGGAAGAAGAGCAATATATTGGTTGCCAGCGCAGGGATAAATAGTAAGTACCGCACATTCTACAACGGTATCGTCATCCAAGGTCAATGTGACAGTCGGCATATCATCATGGTCGTGATCGCAGTCACATCCACAATCTCCACAGCTGCATCCACAATCCAGATCTTTTTCTTTTTCACTCATATACTTTCTACCTCATTTCAAAATTTTTACAAATAACGGATATCTGTAGTTACACTTTATCAGAATTATAGAGGAAATGCAAGCAAAG
>CALWCS010000190.1 GCA_944376425.1 uncultured Lachnospiraceae bacterium
CTATCAAACGGATCGCTGAGATTGTGCCTTCAAATGGTGCCACGTACCCCAGATGATAGGTATCATATTTTTCTCCGTCTATCTGTACTGCTTCCCCTCTCATTGCTTCTGTCCAAAATTCTCCGATCAGAAAATGAACTTCTGCCACTCCCGACATCTCATCTTTTACATAACAACTAATTCTTACTTCTCTTTGAAAATAGAGAGTCTCTGAAATATCTCCCCATTTTTTGGAAATCGTTTTTTCTCCTTCTTGGTAATGAAATGTTACTTCTGCTATCGGAGGTTTTTTATCAATTTTGACCTCCCATTCTTCCATGCAGATGGTCTCCTGTCCTGTCACAGCAAAAATCTGCATTTTACTTTCCATTTCTTCTTCATCCAATATCATCTGATATTCCCAGCAATTTTCCTCTTCCCGATGTGCCTCTTGCCATTCTTCTGTTCTTATCTGTCCTGCTTCATTCCACAGTACATAGACTTTATCCGGTTTTCTTCCTCTTACCCGAATTGAAATTACATACTCTCCCTCTCCTCGAAACCACTCTCCATCCGGTACCGTAGCACTAATCTCCATCGTCTGTTCTGTCTCTTCTGCCTGTGCCAATATCATTTTTTCTCCAATGAACAGACTCATCGTCATTATCAAAGCCGTAATTCCCAACTTTTTTCTCTTTCCTGTTTTTTTTCTCTCATTTTTCAAAGTTTTAATTGTTGTCCACAATTTTCCCTTTATCATCAAAAAAACGGCGGCAAAAAAACATACGATAAAAGAACATATCCCTATCGCTTTTAATTCTTCATAAAACCGAATCATCTCTTGTGCTGTCTCTTTCATTCATCATTTCTCCCCTTTTTCGCTCTTATTCTTTTGCTGTATTTTCTTTTATTTTCTGCCTTGCCTGTTCGACTTCTCTCTCCATCATCTCTATCATTTCCTGATTGTCAAAACTGACATTTTCCTTTGCGCAAAAAATTTCTGTATTGATCCATTCTAAAATATCTCTTATTTCTTCTGTCTTGACTCCATCTTTTATCATTTCTTCACTATACTGTAAAATCTGCATTATGATCTCCTGACATACTTTCAATTTCATGATTTCGTTTTCTTTATATTTTTTCTGCATTTGATACAGCTCTTTTAAATCTCTAAAATAGACAGCATGTGAAATCTCAAAATCCCCTGTCTTCTTTCTTTTTCCCATATCTTTCCAATAATGACCGATTCTCTCACATACCGCCGCTCTGATTTTTTCCGATTCCGTTAACGATTCCGCCTGTTTTGCAATTTCAAACCATTTCAAGCTCCGTTCTTTATTTCCATTCTCTTCATAAAAGAAAAAATAGGCTGTCCCTATCTCATAAGTCAGTTTTTCATATCCTGTCTGATTTTCTTTTATTATCATTTCATACGTTTCTTTTTTTCCGTTTGTCTCATTCAAGATTTCCCGAAAACTGATATCTTCTTCTCTCGAAAAATTATCGTCTTCCAAAAAAACTTCTAAAAGTTTTAAATATCCTTCTTCTTCTCTTGGATTCATAGAAATGGCTTTTTTTAACAATTCTACTTTTTCCTCTCCTTCTTGATTCGAAGCCATTTGGATGCAAAACTGATAATTTTCTTTTCTCAGATCAACAGCTCTGATGCTGGAAAAGCAGCTTAATCCCAGAGAAAAAAAAGCCGTTGCAAAAAGTCCGCTGCAAAAAAATAGTTTTCGTTTCTGACTCTTCATTCTTTTGCTGTCGAGTTCTTGATAATGTTCCAGTGCAAACCATACCTCTCTGCATGACTGATATCGTTTTTCCGGATCTCTTTGCAGGCATTTTTCTATAATTTGTTCTAATCCTTCTGATATCTCTGGACGTATCTGACAAACCGGCAAAAATTCTGATCTATATCTTTTTCTCGGATTTTCTCCGGTTATCATATAGTGGAGCGTCGCTCCCAACCCATAAATATCCGTTCTCTCATCACTTTGTCCTGCTCCAAACTGTTCCGGTGCAGCATACCCCTGTGTTCCAAGACATACAGTGTCTTCGGTATTCTCCTTGCAAAACTCTCTCGAAATTCCAAAATCGATCAGCATCAGATCGCCGTTAGGCTTTAACATAATATTAGACGGTTTCATATCACGGTAAATCACGGGCGGTATTCTGTTATGAAGATAAGCCAATACCTGACATAGCTGTTTTGCCCACTCAATCACATATTCTTCTTTCTGGGCTCCTTCTTCTTCTAATACTTTTCCCAGTGTTCTTCCTTCAATATAATCCATCACAATAAAGATCGCTTCTTCTTCCTCAATAACATCACAGATTTTAGGAATCATTGGATGGTTCAGAGAACACAGCAATTCCATCTCCCTTAAAATCCCCTGTCTCATCAATGCAATATTATACGGTCTGTCTTTTCGTATTTCTTTTACGGCCCATTGTCTGTTTGCTTTTTCATTCATGGCAAGGTAGACAGTACTCATACCGCCAGTGCCAATCTGATTAAGAATTTTATATTTTCCATCTAATGTGCTTCCTATGGTAATCATTTTCTGTCTCCTCGCCTTACTTTTCTAATATCAACCTTTCTTTGAAAAGGATATTTTATCTATTTTCATATACTTTGTGCTATTTGTGTATTAAATGATCCAACCGCTTCTTTTTCTCTCTTAAATTTTCATTTTCCTGTCTGATTTTCTGCCCGTATTCCTGATCTATGTTCAAAACGTCTTCAAAAATCTTTTCAATCTCCCAGGCAGCGGCATCATTTAAATCAATCAGTTTCCGATAATACTCTTCTACATGATTGACATACATGCTTAAGTTCAGCCCAGCGTTTCGTTCTTCTAACCGATACCAGCAATCCCATCGGCTGATCTTCCAGAAAGGTTCTCTCTCCACTTCTTTTGCAGCCTGCAACATTCTTTCTTTTGTCTCCTGTGAAAAATCCCGAATCACAATCTGATGTTCAATCTCTCGTGTCATATTAAAAACAGCTGCAAATACATTTTTATCTTCTGCGTAGCCTGCCAAAATAGGAAAAATCACCTTTGCAGCATCTGAAATTCCAGCAAACTCTCCTAAAATGTTCATTAGGGACGTAATTTCTCTGTGATATCCTTTTGGATCAACTTCCTTTTTGTTTTTTAAAAAGGCCCGAAGATAAATCAGCAAATCCCGCCCTGCATCAAGTCCAATCGTCTTTAAAATGTCATTTCGATATTCTCCTTTTCCTACGATTCTTTGCATGATATCTCCCAGAAAACTGAGCATTTGGATACGTTCTGCTTTTGGAACCTTTTCCATAAAATAGATCGTAAACTCCTGAATTAACTCAATCGCAGGCTCTCTTGCTCCTTCTTTTGCCAACTCATATAAAATTTTTCCGTCTTCATGCAAAAACAGAGCATCCGGACAATGGTATCCTCCAAATCCCAGTTCATCTTCTGCAATCCCACCGTCATTTTTTAAAAAGACTACCGTTCCTGCAATCGGATATAAAAGACAGTTTACAAAGTCTCTGTAATTGGCATACAAAGTAATGTTTTCTTTTCGTTTTTGAATCTGTTCTTCGTATTTTTGACAAAACTCTTTGGAAAATCCCTCTCCGTCAAAAGCAATGCATACTGGTTCTTTTTCGCTGCGTACTGCAACATACATTGCCTTATTTCCTCCCTTTGAATGACCGCTGACTGTAATTTTTTCATAAGGTAAAGCATCAAACCATTCTAAGGCATCTAGTTGCTGCTTACTGTCTTCCTTTGCCCCGGCAATCAAATCATCTCTCCATTCGTTATAACCGGTGCCTGCAAATACAACAATTGCCTCTTTTCCTTCTTCCCAATAAAAGCAAAGTGCTTTTGCTCCTGTCTTCTTGTCATTTTGTTTCTCCACAATGCGCAGACTGCAAAGCTGTTCATCCTCTTTTGCCAAGGCAATGAGATTGTCCCATTCCTCTTTTGTCGTTCCTGGTCCTGGCACTCCTTCCTGTTTCTTATAGACGTCTGTATCTATAAAATCGAGCAACTCTCCTACACAAAATGCTTCTGCTCCATCTAAAGTAAAAACGGGATCATAGATCAGATTATTTAACATTAAAATTTGCGCTTCTGTCATTTTTTCCTTCTTTCTGTCCTCTGCTTCAGGATTACTGATATCCTTTTTCATTGCATTAAGAAAGATTAGATGTCATCTCCCATTGGATATCGCAAACCTTTCTGTCCAGATAACTACAGCTTTTTACGATTTTTTCTGCCTTATCTCTGTCAACTGTCAAAAAAACTTTTTCATCTGTCAAAAAAATTACGATCAAACTCTCCATTTTTTCATTTCTCCAAAGTGCTTCAAACTGCCGTACCTTTCGTTCAAAGTGATCCCTATCATCCACAAAGATCCAGCTGATCGCACGAATTCTTTCTCCGTTTTCTTTCAGTTTTTCCAGTCCTTCTTCCGCATTTTGTGAAAACTCAGATTCTTGAGTAAAAGAGAATACTTTGACTTTTGAAAAAACTATCTTTGCGGTCTTTTCCATCTTTTTTTCATACTCTTTCCGAATACAAAGCCCAAAGTAACTGTCTGTAAAGATAATCTCTCCATTCTTTTCATACCGTCTGACCCAGCAATTTTCCTCTCTTTCTTCTGTCTGTATCCGAATATTCATCTGATCATACGGTTGATTCCAAAATTTCCAAATTATCCCTGTCACTTCGTATTTTATATTTCCATATTTTCTTCTAAGATACTGCTCCATTTGATTTTGTCTTTGCCCGAACCCCTCTCTTTGTATCATAGGATGAATGCTATCTGTTTTTTGCGGCATGCATCCTCCAAGTCCCAGAATCATTCCTACCGCCACAGCAGCCACTTTTCTTTTTCTCTTCATAAAATATCTCCAATTACTATGAGTCAAAAACCTGTTGTTCTAAAAAGTCAGCAGGTGGCTAACATTTTCCTTCTTTCTATCTTCTAAGTACCTGATTCGTGTCAGAAATGCTTTCTTTTTCTGCCTCCTGAAATTTTTCTTTTGCCATTTCTATCCAGTCAGCGGTATCAATGATCAATCGTTGTAAACTCTGTTCTGCCTCGCATAAAATTTCATACGTCTCATTTAATGCCGAACACGTCTCCCCTTCGCTCTCATTTAACAGCTCTGTCGTGATAAATCGCCGGTCTTCCAGACGCTCTGATAAGTTTCTAAACGCTCTTGCATAATCTTCCATACTTCGATATTTTACTTTAATCTCTGTCATTTTTATTTTCCATATAAAAACTGATCGGCTCTGTCAATTTCTTCTATAAATGATAAACTGTACTGACTGATCTGATCCGTAATATCTTTGATTTCTCCTTTGATTGATTCGATTTCTTCTATTGTCTCATTTAAAACTTTACAGATTTCTTGATCCTTAATTGCTTGCTCACAGACCTGTTTTAAAAGGTGTTCATAAATTTCAAGATGAAAAAACAGAAAACTTCCATAATTTCTGATTCGATTAGAAGCCAGACGAAAATTTTCATCTGTGATAATGATATCCTTCATATCTAATCTCCCTTTCTAAATCAATAGCTTTTCCAGTGTTGAAATTTCTTGATCCAGTTTTTTTTCTGTTTCTTTCTTTTTCTGAATCTCTTCAGATAATTTTATCTTTTCTGTTTCTATTTCTTTTCCAAATTCCTCTATATTTTCTAAAGCTGCCTCATAATCATTTCCATACAGTTTTTCTCGAAGCTGATTGGAAAATTCTTCTGCAAAATAGGGCGGATGCATACATTCTGCAATCCTATCGGCACGTTCTCTTCTACTGGCAATTATCTGTTCAAATTGTGACTTCTTTTGTTGAAAATAAGCTTCTGCTTCTTGTATCTCCTGATACTGTAAAACCAATTTTGAAATCTGGTTTTTTACATTTTCCCTTTCTTCTTTTTGTTCAGAAATTCTGTGCAATACTCCATTTTTTCCTTCTATCATCCGATAAACTGCCCCGCAATTTCCAAATCTGTCTGTTCTAAGGTATCTGCAGTTCTTATCAAAACTTTTTCAATCTCTCGAACCAATTCCTCTGCTTTTACAAATCCAGGTTTTAGCTGTTCATATCTCAGCGCATACGAATCGCTGGCCGCACCTTCCCATTCTTCCTGGAGACGAACTAAAAGCTGTTCCATATTTTGGATGACTCTTTCTAATTCATCTGCCTGTACGCCATATTCTCTTGCTCTTTCTCTTAACTTTTCCGGTGTGATTCTAATTTGTCCATTCATCTTTTTTGTCCTTTCTTTTTCTGTTATTTTTTCTTATCTTTCTCTTCTTTGCAGACTGCTATTTTACATTTCTCCAGATGGCTGCCATCCCATAAAAAAATTTCTGATGGATCTTTTCGTTCTTTACATTTTTTTAATTCCCCAAACGGTATTTCCACCACCTTTATTTCCTTTTTCTCTCCAAAAAATAAAATTTGCCCTTGTTCTTTTATCTCCTTCAAAATTTCACAGCTCTGATACCGTATCGCTTTATTTTCCAGATTTGCACATAAAATTACAATATCTTTCATCAGTTCTTTTAAGCGCTGATACTGTTCTTTGTTTTCAGAAAGACTGTCAATGACCTCCATACCATTGAAAAGCAGTAAGATTTCTTCTTCCTTTCTATTTAACACAGCTTCTTTTACTTTTTCTAAAATCTCCTTACTGTCCGTTGAATAGATCCATTCCTCTTTCTGATTTAGAAACTGCCATTTCTTTGTTTCATCGTCCAGGATGAAAATTTTCATTTTTTCTTGAAAAATCCGGCATGTCTGTGGAATCTGAAAAATCCATTGCATCTGTTGTGTTCCGCATATCCCTGTGATCTTTTTTCTCCACTCTCCAAAAAATACTGGCTTTAAATGATGAAATCTGATAACTGCCGGTATCTCCCCTTTTCTTCGGCAGATCGGATACGTCTCCCAAGACAGTTCTTGAGGAATGACCGGAATTCTTCTCGCTTTCTTTTTTGTGTTCTTGCAACATTCCCAGATCCAATCTTCCATAGTAATCAATTGTTCCTCTTTTGTTTTCCCTCGAAATGCAAGATACACCTGCATCTGATAAACCTGGCTTTTCCATTGAAAAAAACCACGCCCGGCAATTTTAGGCAATTTTCCTCTTATCTCGTCCATCAGCTGTCGATATCCTGTCGTATCTTGGTGAAACAACGAAATCCGGCATTCAAATATTTCTAACATTCCGGCATTGATTCCTCTAAGTTCTTCCTGAAACACAACCGTATCCACACCAAATCTGCTCCCTTCTCTCCAAATTGAATCAATCTGTTCTTCCAGCCCGGGATACTTTTTCTTCCATTCCAGATAGGAAAACCATACACAGATCACGAGCGATCTTTTTCTTTTATTTTCTTGTCTTTCCCATTGTGACTGGTGCTTTCGGAATTCAATCTCTTCTCTCATCATCTCAAGCCAATTTTCCAGTTTTTCTTCTTCCAAAGCATAAATAATTCCGCCGATTTGAGGAAGTTTTTGTATGGTCTGCGGTAGTCTGCATTCGAAATCTGCAACATAAATTTCAACTTCTTCTCCATATTGCTCGATCCATCCTCTTAATAGAACAAAGAAAAGATTTTGCTTTCCAAACCCTCTGCTTCCTGTAACAATCAAATTTTTTCCCTGCATTTCAAGAATTGCTTCTGGCTGCCGCTGCATCTTTGGGTCATCCAAAATTCCTATCGGTATCTGTCCTCTTTGTAATCTGTCTTTTCTATTTTTCGGATAAGGAATTTCTTCTTTTAATGGTTCCAGACATACTGTTGGCAGTTTTCTGATATATTTTTTATTCCATTGTTCCAATATCTGCTGCCTGATCGCTTCTGCCTGTGTCCATCCTTCTTTTGACTGTTCCTTTTTTTCATAAATCAGACAGCGTTCTCCTCCTAATAAAATGCGAAAAATTTGAAATCCTTCTATCTTTTCCTGTTTTATCTTTTCAGAGCTATATGCCGACTGAAACAGAAAAAACTGTTCTTTATTCCCCACCTGAAAATATCCTCTGCCTGTCTCTAAAATCTTTGCTGCAAGCGGAGAATGCAATACTTCTCTGCTGTCATTTTCTGACTGTACCTTCAGGCAAAGTCGAAATTTCGCATTGCTCCAAATCTGTTCGCTTACCTGTCCTGATGGTTTTTGCGTTGCCAAAATCAGATGAACTCCCAGACTTCTTCCTATTCTGGATGTACTGATCAATTCTTTCATAAATTCTGGTTGTTCTGCCTTTAATTCTGCAAATTCATCCACAATCAAGATCAAATGCGGCATTGCTTCTAATTGTGTCGTTCTTTCTCTGTATAACTGCTCATACTCATCTACATGTACACATCCGTTTTCTGCTAAAATTCTCTGTCTTTTTTTCAATTCAGCGCGGATAAACAATAAAGATCTCTCCAGCAAATCCTCATCCAGATTCGTAATGGTTCCCGCTAAATGCGGCAGATCTTTCAGATGATTGGCAAGTCCTCCGCCCTTAAAATCAATCAGTAGAAACTGTAGTCTCCACGGTGGGAAAGATAAGGCTGCACAAAGAAGATACGTCAAAATCATCTCACTTTTTCCTGAACCTGTCGTTCCTGCAACCAATCCATGCGGACCATGTACTTTTTCATGCAGATCCAGAAAAAAAGTACTTCCATCTTCCGCTATTCCAAGCGCCACGGGAAGAGTTTCCTTTTCTTCTTCCCACAGCCGTTCCCATCTTTCTTTTCCATCTTTCTCAATTAATTCAAACAGTGTTATTTTTTGCGGCAATTTCTGATTTTCCACAAATTTCTTTTTTCTCGCACATGCCATCGCTGCGGCGGTCTGTTTCAGTATTTCTTTTTGCGGCAGTTCAAAGAAAAATGAGATGTTCTCGTTTGATTCATTTGAGAAAATTTCTCCTTTTGTCCCTTCAATACAGATTTTCGTCCTGCATCCTTTTGGAAGTTCTCTTTCATCTTCTGTCAAAAAAATAGAATAAATTCCATACTGTACCGCTTCTTCCAACTGTTCCATAAAGTACAGATTCTCTTCACTTTCTTGTAAAAAACATAAAACCCAGCAGGGTTCCTTTTTCTTTTGTGCCTGTCGCCAAACCAGCTCTCTCTCAAAAATTTCCTCAAGAGATCTTCTGCTTTTTTTCTCCCATCCAATTCTTCTGCCTTTTTCGTTTGTCTGGATATGAGGAATCATCCGTATCCATGCCATCTGTCTGATATCGCTCTCTTCTCCCAGCAAAAATATCTTCACGTCGTCTTCTGAGTGACTGCATATCAATTCCATTAAAAGCATTTCCAAAAATCTGAGCCTTTCCGATTTTTCTCCTACAATTCCGCTGTTTCCGCAAATCGGAAGTTTGAACACGACAGGAGCGTCTTCTATTTTACTTTGTCTTTCTATCATTTTTTGTGCTTCCTCCCAAAGCACATCATATTCCAAAAAATCTTCTCTTTTTTGAAACTCTACGCTGATATTCGGTACAATACTTCCTGTTCCCAGTCTAATCCATAAAAAATCCCAGTCCTCACAACTTTTTTCGAACAATTTCCACGATCGGATTTTAACCTCTTTTGCAAGTGTTTTCCAATCTCTTTCATATTTCTCTAAAAAATTCCGTTCTTTTTTCTTCTTCTGTATCAATTCTTGCTCTTTTTCTTGCAGATACCTGCGGTAACGATATCGATATCGTCTCTGTTTTCGCCAGATATGTACCTTACGATATAGCCATGTCACGATTGCAGTTACGATCCCCATTCCTCCAATGGCAAGACGATACCATCCTCCTCCCATTCCAGTCTGATTTTGCATCAGCATCATCACGCCAATCATTCCGGTGCTGGAAAGCAGCGATAAAAACAGTCCGTTTTCTTGTTTTATCGGAAAATTTACGGGCGCTGAGACATAGATGGATTCCTCCGAATTTTTCTCTTTCCATCTTGCTCTGCAAAGATAATCGGGATAGTCTGAGCGTTCGGTCTGAGTTTTAAGAAGATTCATTCCATGGCATTCTATCGTATCCTCCCAGTCAAAAAATAGCTTTTCTTCTAAAATATAAAAACGATATCCTCCCAGTTCCAGAAAATCATGTTCCCTGATCTGTCCTTTTCCTTGCAGAATGATTCCGTTTTGTGAAACTTCCCAAGTATTTCCCAAAACCCAAAAAGCCTGTTCTTCCCACCAAATCTCCATCCATTTCTGTTTCAAAAAAACATCTTGAATCTGAATCTGGCAAAACTTTTCTCCTCCGATAGACAAAGATTTCTCTCTTTTAAGATTTACAGCATATTCATACGATTGTTTTTTTCTTCGATTTGGTTTCTGCAAAAAAATCTTATAAACACAAATGTTCGTACTTTCTTCATAAATCTGGATTTTCATTCCATGTTTAAAAGAAATCCATCTTTTTTTCATTACCGTATCATTTGCCAGATAGTAGCCGTCTTTTGTCTCTAAATGCCATTGTCCGTTTCTTTTTTTTACAGAAATCCCATACGAATTGTATGATTCTTGTAATTCTTTTGTTTTTTCTTCGTATCTCCCTCGGAAAAAAATCCATATTTTCCATTGAGCTTCTATTCTTTGCTACCTCTTCCTTTCCGCTTTCCCATCTTTATCTTTTGGAAAACAAAAAAACAGTGCGCTTCCATCTCTTAGACAACATTCTTCCAGCGAATCACTCCCTTTTAAAAATGCAACGGGATTTTCAGATCTTAAATACCACTGCCTGATAATCTGTCTTTCTACTCCCCATCCCAGACCTTCATTTAATCCTTCCAACAATTCCTCTGCCGTAATGGCTGCCGGGACATCTAAATCAATCTCTTCCCCATTTTCCAGATACAGCACAATCCAGATTCGCTTTTTCTCACTCATCTAAAATTTCTCCTAATGTGTTTCTCCATTCTTTCCACTCTTGCTCTGTTCCTGCGTGTTGCTTTAAAAAAACCTCTGCGTCCCATCCCCAACGCTTTGCCTGCTTTTCCTGAGCATTAATATCTTGGCAAAAATTATATAAAAAACAAAACTTTTCTCTTGGAGACATCGAAATACTATTTTTCATAACCGGAAGTATCTGTTTCCATTTCTCTCCTCTTCGAATCACGATCATAATTTTTTCTGCGTCAGCCATCCATCCCGTCAGATTTTCATGGTATACATGATCTGTTTCCACCACAATCCAGTCGTATTTTTCAGTTTTTTTTACTTCTTTTTCTATCTCTCTAAAAAATTCATATGTAATATCAAGACATGTGTAGGCATGAGAAAATGGAGGCAAAACATCAATTTTTTCATGTCTGATCCATTGTTTCCACTCTGAAAATTCATATGTCTGCTTTGTCATAAAAAACTCTTCTGCCTTTTTATCCAGGCTCTGCCCTACCCATCTCCGATAATCCTGCCACGTATCCGCGCCAAGAAAAAAAACACTTTTTCCGCGCTCTGACAAATACTGTGCGCTTTCCCATGCGACAGAAGAAACGCCGCTTCCTCCGATAGGAGAATACACTAACATTGTTTTTGTTTTTTGCCTTTTCTTTGTTTTTTCTCTTCTGATTCTTTTTAGTTCCTTCCAGATCTTTTCTCTGATTTTTCTTTCATCCCAACTTTTTGTCAGTACTGGAAATTTTTCTCCTTCTTCTTTATCCCCCACCAAAAAAATATTGTTATTTTCTGTCTGCAGCAGCAGCTCTTTCCCCCATGATTTCCATACAAATAACAGCACTTCTTTTTCCAATACATTCGTATATTTTTGAAAATACGAAAAGTCGCTGATCAAAATGATTTCTGCCTGTGTCTCAAATTCCGGTACCACCATTCCTTCTAAAAAGCTGAGATATTCTCTGTCAGGATCTGCAAATACAATTTGTTCTCCTTTCATCGTTTCTTTCCTTTAGACAACTGCAATTTCCAGCCGCCTGCCCTTCTTTTTCTTTGAAACAGCCATAAAGCATACAAAATTCACAGTCCGCCGCTAAAATCCGGTCTCCCGGCTTGATCCCATACCATTGGTTTGGAATTAATTTTGTTTTGTTGAGAAATGTTCCATTTCTGCTGCCTAAATCCATAATCCACCATTGTCCTGCATTCCAAAAAAGTTTGCAGTGCTTTCTGCTTAAAGCTTTGCTGTCCTGAATCAGACACTGTACTTCTTCTTTCTGCTTTCCAATAAGAAAGCTCTTCTCTTTCAATATCCATTCTTCCTGGTAAACAGAATCGAGCCTTTGAAGCACAAATGTTCCAGTGTCTTTTTGATACTTTTCATATAACATTTCTAATTTTTTTTGAATTTCCTCTTCAAGAATTTGAATTGAGACTGCCTGATTTTCCTGATAGACAGGCAGATAGATAATATAGATCTGATCCTCTGCAGGATCTAAATAGATTTTTTCTTCTTCGATCTCCAATTGACCAAATTGAAGATAAGATTTTTCTTTCAGCTGCTGTATAATGTCTGCAAGCTGCTGTATCATTTTGTTTTTTTGTTTCTGACTCAGATTTTTTTCTGCTTCGCACAGCGTCACCTTTTTTTCGGTACAATAAATCAGTTTTATTTGCCCATTATAGGAAACTTTATGGCACGGAAGAAAAAAACGGTATCTGCTCTTTTTCATCCGATAATATCCTGCATGGGAAAGGTGAACCGACTCGTCCAGCAAATAGGAACAAATTCTTCTGTCACGATATTCGGAAAGTCCCTTCACTTTCTCACCTGCTTTCGCTGTTTCTAGAATCATAATAGTGTCTATTTGCAACTTTGTCAAGTCTCTTTTCATACTTTCTAAATTTTTTTGTAATTTTTTTGTTCCTTTTCTCTACTTTATCACATTTGCATCATACTTCCATGGTAAATTTAGAAAAAACTTAAGGAGAATTTTTATGAATTTTGCAAATAATTTAAAACAACTTCGTCAAAGCCGCCATATGACACAAGAAGCACTTGCCCGTTATTTAAATGTTACACGTCCGACCATTGCCGGATATGAAACAAAAAATAAACAACCCGACTATGATAAACTTCAAAAAATTGCAGAATATTTTGAAGTATCCATTGACTATCTTTTAACGGGAAATGAAAACACGGTTCTTTTAGAAAACGGAAAGCCGCTTGATCCTTCCATGTCTTTGCAATTTGAAAAAAATCTTATGAAATATTTTTCTCAGTTAAGCCCCTCCTCTAAACAGGAACTCGTCAATTTCAGCAAATTTTTATATTTGCAGGAGCACGGTCGTTTAAAGTAGGCAATTCGGCGCACGCTTCCTGCCCTTTGACATCTTTGCGCGCGCCTTGGCTGCTTCACATCTGGTATAAAATGGCATTGCAGATGCATGCCGCAATATTGCTTCCTCCTTTTCTTCCTCTTGCGACAATATAAGGAATCGAAGTTTCCATAATCAATTCCTTTGACTGTACTACATTGACAAAACCAACCGGCACTCCGATAATCAATTCCGGTTTTATTTTGTTCTCTTCGATTAATTCATAAAGACGCACCAAAGCCGTAGGTGCATTTCCTATCGCAAAGATCAACGGTTTTTTTAGCTTTGCTGCTTTATCCATACATACTGTCGCTCTTGTCGTTCCATTTTTTTTTGCCTCTTTTGCCACGTCCTCATCTGACATAAAACAGTAAACTTCCCCTCCATACTGTTCCAGTGCCTTCTTATTAATTCCTGCTTTTGCCATCTGGGTATCCGTTACAATACATGCTCCCTTTTTGATGGCATCCATTGCTTTTTTCACCGCATGTTCTGAAAAACAAAGATGATCTGCATAGTCAAAATCTGCACTTGTGTGAATGCAGCGTTTTATAATCATTTCTTGGTCCTTTTCAAAAACACGGTCGCCTAATTCCCTGGAAATGATCTCAAAGCTTCTTTTTTCGATCTCTCTTGGCTCTACTTTTTCTAATTCTACTTTCATAAAATGAATCCTTTCTTAAAAACCATATTACAGATATACAAGACTTCTCCCCATTGCGTCTGTCTCGTTCTTTTCTGCCTTTTTGAACTAATTTTACTCTTTCTGATTCAAAATACGGTAAATTGCCTTCATGTCCAGATGTTTTCTCATCTCTTGTGCCAAATACTCATACTGCTTCTCCTTAAAGACTGCAAAATCCATTCCTGTAATTTCTCTTACATCCAATCCTTTTCTTTTTCCAATCGCTGTCACAATCCCTTTTGCTACCGCTTCATGGTCAAAAATTCCATGCACATAACTGCCGTAGACATTTCCCCTTTGTGCTCCTTCTGCTTTCTTGGAAGAGGCTGTGTTTCTGTCTTCTATAATAGTCAGTTCTTTTCCTCCCTCTTCCAGTTTAGAACTGCCCATATGAATTTCATATCCTTCCAGTTCTACTCCGCTTAACTCACAAAGAGTTCCTTCCAGCTTCTGAAATTTTCCGCTGACTCTTGTTCTCGTCTTATCCATCGCAAACACAGTATCCATCGGAAGCAGTCCCATGCCGTCCACCTCGCCTCCTGCTTCTACACGA
Source organism: uncultured Lachnospiraceae bacterium (assembly GCA_944376425.1). Classification (GTDB taxonomy): domain Bacteria; phylum Bacillota; class Clostridia; order Lachnospirales; family Lachnospiraceae; genus JAGZHZ01. Next base: position 14,510 of record CALWCS010000190.1, read on the forward strand.
TACGGATCTTTCAAAGTCTTACCAAGCATCTGATATCCTCCGCATACGCCGAAAATCACTTTTCCTGCTGCTGCTGCCTTTAAAACAGCTGCCTCCAGCCCGTTTTGGCGCATCCATAAAAGATCTTCCATCGTATTTTTCGTTCCCGGAAGAATGATCATATCTGGATCTTTTAACTCCGAAACACCATGTACATATCGCAGAGAAACTCCTTTCATACTCTCAAACGGATTAAAATCTGTGAAGTTTGAAATTCTCGGCACACGGATCACTGCAATGTCAATCCTATCTACTTCTCGTTTCTTCTCAAATCGTTCGCTCAGACTGTCTTCATCTTCTAGTTCTATCGGCAGATAAGGAGTCACACCTACAACCGGAATACCGCATCGTTTTTCCAGCATCTCAATTCCGGGATCTAAAATCGTTTTATCCCCACGGAATTTATTGATAATCAGTCCTTTCATCCGCTGTCTTTCGTCTTCTTCTAACAGCATGATTGTTCCGACAAGCTGTGCGAAAACACCGCCTCTGTCGATATCTCCGACAAGAAGAACCGGAGCATCTGCCATTTTTGCCATTCCCATATTGACGATATCTTCTGTTTTTAAATTAATTTCCGCCGGGCTTCCTGCACCTTCAATCACAACGCTATAGTAATCTTGCTCCAATTTATGATACGCATGCAAAATATCGGGAATCAGTTTCTTCTTATAGGCAAAATAATCTCTCGCACTCATATTTCCGATTACCTCGCCGTTGACAATGACCTGAGATCCGATGTCATTTGTGGGTTTTAACAGGATCGGATTCATATAGACAGACGGCTTAATCCCTGCTGCTTCCGCCTGCATCACTTGTGCTCTTCCCATTTCCAGCCCCTCTTCCGTAATAAAGGAATTTAAGGCCATATTTTGTGATTTAAACGGTGCCACCCGGTATCCATCCTGTTTAAAAATTCTGCACAATCCCGCTACAAGCAGACTTTTTCCTGCATTTGACATCGTTCCTTGAATCATAATTGCCTTTGCCATTTTTGCTCATGCCTCCTATTTCTCCTTTGCTGTTTCTATGCAGGAGATCAATTTTTGATTTTCTTCATGCATACGCACTGCAACGCGATAGTAACCGGGCATCAGTCCCGCATAATTGCTGCAGTCACGAATTAAAATTCCATGTTCTCTGCATACGTCTGCCAGATTTTTCGGTCCTTTAAAAAAAAGATAATTTGCCCTAGATCCAAATACTTTCATTCCCATCTGTTCTATCTTCTGACGCATCCACTTTTTTTCTTTGCTGATCCATCTTCTCGTCTTCTCTACAAACACGTCTTCTTCAAGTGCCGCCACTCCGGCAAACTGTGCCGGAACAGAAATATTCCACGGTTGTACCATTTCTCTCATCTTTTCAATCAGTTTTTCGTCTGAACAGACTCCATATCCCAGGCGCAGCCCGGGCATGGCGTAAATTTTGGTAAAAGCTTTTAAAATCATGAGATTGTCGTATTCTTTTACACTTGAAAGCATCGTATAATGACGAGGATCTTCCAAAAATTCATTAAAGCACTCATCTATCACAAGAAATGTTCCACACTGGTGACATCGTTTTAAAATTTCCATTAAAAATTCTGGTTCTACCAACTGTCCGGTCGGATTGTTCGGATTGCATAAAAATACAAGATCTATGTCCTGATTGATTTGATCCAGATACGTTCTTTCTATCTGAAATTCTTTTTTTTCATCTAAAAAATACGGTTCTACTTCCCCTCCGAATACTCTGACTGCATGTTCGTATTCTGCAAATCCGGGAGCTGTCACAAGCGTTTTTTTCGGTTTTAATGCTCCAATAACAGAAAAAATCACTTCTGCTGCCCCATTTCCAAAAATCAGATATTCTTTCGGTATCTTTATCTTTTCTGACAGCTTTTTCTTTAGCTGTCTGCAGGAAATATCCGGATAATTCACAGAAGCTTCTATTCCGTCATATGCCGCCTGTTTTACGCTTTGCGGCATTCCAAACGGATTGATATTTGCTGAAAAGTCTATCTGATACGGTTGAGAATAAATATCTCCTCCATGTTTATGCATCTGCATTCTTTTTTCCTCTCTTCACCTGATCATTTTGCAAATCTTATCGACACTGAAACTACCGAATTGCTTGAAAAATGCAAAAACGAATCACTCCAAATACGAGCAGCGTCAAAAAAGATGTCACATAAAGCAGTCGGTTGGCGCGTCGGATATCTTCTTTTTCCACCAGACGATCCGGATCTCCAATCGTTTTCTTTTTATGAAGTTTTCCAAAATACCACGCATCTCCTGCGAGTTGGATGTGAAGGGCCCCTGCCATTACCGCTTCTGTATGTGCTGAATTAGGACTGGCATGATTTCTTCGGTCTCTTTTGTAAATCCGATATGCTTCTTTTGCGTCAAACCCTGCCACAAAAGCTGCAATTATCATCATCCATGCGGAAACTCTCGCCGGAATATAATTTAGCACATCATCAAATTTGGCAGCTGCACGTCCAAAGCAGAGATATCGGTCATTTTTATATCCTACCATAGAATCCATGGTATTAACCGATTTGTAAAAAAATCCCAAAATGGGTCCTCCAATCATCAGAAACAACATCGGTGCAAGAATACCGTCTGATGTATTCTCTGCCACCGTCTCCACCGCTGCCTTAATTACTCCTGTCTCGTCCAGATTCTGCGTATCCCGTCCTACTATCATAGAAACGGCACGGCGGCTTCCTTCCAGATCTTCTTCCCGCAACCGTTGATAGACTTTCATACTTTCATCTTTTAATGATTTTGTCGCTAAAAGCTGATAACACATGATGACTTCCAGCACAAATTTTACTGCCGGATGGATTAACGATCCCAAGTATAAAATCCCGGCCGCAGCCGCAGCAGTGATTCCTGTTGTAAAAATTACAAGAAACATTCCTGCCGTAAGCTCTGCTCTTTCTGTCTTTGGGAAAACACAGCGCAGTGTTTTTTCGAGAAAGCTGATCAAGTTTCCAACTAGACGAATCGGGTGATACATCCAATGGGGATCTCCTATCAAAAGATCCAGAACATATCCTAAAATCAGAGCTAGTAAAATTTCATCCATGATTTTTTTTTCCTTTCTGAAATTTTTCACATGCTTTTAAAAACCGCTCTGGAACTTTTGGATTGGAATAATAATAAAGATGAGGAAATCCTGCAATCATTCTCCCTTCACCGTGAATACAGCTCCATTCTTTCGTTCTTAATGGTTTTCTGGCATAAAAAGAGTCACCGCACGAAGTACTGTCAAAGTAGTGAAACTCATGTGCCAGAATTTTTCCGGCATCCATTCCAAGGATTTGATCTTTTCTTGCCTCAATCTCAATATAGCCAAATCTTGACAGTTTTTTTGTCCGATATGCCATTCCTTCTATTACCGAAGCCATATCCCATGTATTTCCGTCCATATCCTCCATACTCTCATGCAGATACATAAAACCGCCGCACTCTGCCATGCACGGCATTCCTAAAAGCATAGCCCGATGAATGCTCTCCCTCATAGTTCGATTTTGACTAAGTTCTTTGGCTGCCAACTCCGGATACCCGCCATACAAAATCAATCCGTCTGCTTCTTTTGGCAATTCTGCATCATGAATCGGAGAAAAAGGAAGCAAGACTGCTCCCATTTTTTTTAACAATTCTAAATTCTCTTGATATAAAAAGCAAAATGCTTCGTCTTGCGCAAGGGCAATGATTGGTTTTGACTCAAAATAAGGGAATTCCATTCTTGTCTCTTCTAATTCCTCTGCTTGTTCCGCAAGCGATATCATACGATCCAGATCAATGGTCTCTTCCAGTTTCTCGGCCAGTCCTTCCAGTTTTTCGTTCAGTCTTTCAATCTCTTTTGGCATCACAAGTCCTAAATGCCGACTCTCTAAACATAATTCCTCCATCTTCGGCACATATCCAAAGACCGAAATCGAAAGTTCTTCTTCTATCTTTTTTTTCAGCTGTGGATACAGCATCGGAGAAATCTGATTTAAAATCACTCCGCAAATCCCGCTGTCTTTTTTGTATTCCAGAAATCCTTTCAGATAAGGAATCACAGAAACACTCATTCCTTTTGTATTGATGATAAAAATGACCGGCGTTTTTGTCACTTTTGCCACATCGTATGTGCTTGCCTTTGTATCAATTCCTCCCAGTCCGTCATAATATCCCATGACACCTTCTATAACAGAAATCTCAGTTCCCCTGGCATTTTGCTCAAGCAGATATCGTGTCGTCTTCTCATCTGTAAAAAAAGTATCCAGATTTCTTGCTTTCGTTCCGATCACTCTGGAATGAAACATAGGATCAATATAGTCCGGTCCGCACTTAAAGGAAGAGACTTTTTTTCCCCGTCTGCACAATGCTTTTAAAATTCCACATGTAACCAGTGTCTTTCCGCTTCCGCTTGCACCTGCTGCAATTAAAAATCTTGGTATTTTCAATTTTCTTCACCTCCTGTGAAGGAAAAAATAAAAACAGGATTTAGACCCATCATCATATGGTAGGACCCTGCCTTTTTTGATTTTCCGATGCAGACCTCTGCTATTTCTTCTTCAACAAATGGCAGTTCTTTCAGGCAATTCACAGTCTCTGCAATCGTCTCCGCTGCAATAGCATTTACGACTACACGAATATTCTTATTTTTTTCCAAAAGAATCTTTAGTATTTCTCTCATATTTCCTGAAGATCCTCCAATAAAGGCATGGGTCGGAGCGGGAAGAGGAAAGAGTGCCTCTGGCGCTAATCCTTCTATCACTTCCAGATTCTCGGCAGCAAATTTTCGTTTATTTTTCAGAATCAGATCCACAGCTTCTTTTTTCTTTTCGATTGCGTACACGCTTCCCTCATTCGCCTGCAGTGCCATTTCAATAGAAACGGACCCCGTCCCAGCTCCGATATCATAGACAATAGAATCCTTTTTTAATCTCAGTTTCGAAAGAGAAATGCTGCGGATTTCTTCTTTTGTCATCGGCACTTTGTCCCTTAAAAATTCTTCATCTGCAATTCCGTGCGTGACTGTCAAATCTTCTTTCTTTCTCTCCAGCAAAATCACACTAAGGGGTGCAAATTCCATCTCTGCCAGTTCTTTTGGGCTTCCTGACACGATTCGCTCTTTTGGATAAGAAAGAGATTCTCCAACTGAAATTTTTGTATCTTCCATTCCATATTCCAGCAGTTTTTTACAAACTTCTGCAATCCCATCTTTTTTCCCGATCAGAGCAAACACTTTTCCATATTCTCTTAAGCTATAAATAATATTTTGCCCTCTGCCGTGAAGACTTAGCAATTTCACGTCATCCCAAGAAGTTTTAAGTTTCGCGCAAAAAGCCACTACAGAAGAGATTCCTGGATACGTACAGATTGTCTGCCCTTTCAGATATCCCAAAAGTTTTTTGGCACCGCTGTAAAATCCAGGGTCTCCTGAGAGAAGAATTGCCACCTTTTCATATTCTGGGTGATTTTCGATATACCCAGCAATCGTCTCTGCCCGATATTCACAAAAAGACGGCAGATTTAAATAGGAAAAAGTCTCCAGCATCCGTTTTGCTCCGATCAAAACATCAGCTGCTTTTACTGCCTCCAAGGCTTCCAGTGTTATATTGTTTCGATCTCCCATACCGATTCCTACAAAACAAATCTGATGTCTGGCTTTTTTTCCTTCTTTTTCCAAAATCATCTTTTTTACTTGTTCTAAAGGCAATCCCTCTTCCTGTTTTGGTCGTCCGATCAATACAATTTTTACGCCTGCCTCTTTCGCTGCATGTATTTTCTCTTCAAATCCTCCCGCTTTTCCTGACTCTTTCGTAACCAGATAAACAGCGTTTACCTGATGCATCGTTGCCACATTCATCTCTTTGCTGAAAGGTCCCTGCATACAGATCAGATGGTTTCCTGTGATTCCCGTCTGTACACAAGCTTTTACCACTTCTGGAGTAGACAGTACTCTCGCATAGATCCGTTCTTGATAGTCTTCGATCACTGTAAATTTAGAAAGTTCCTTACTTCCTGTCGTAACCAGAATATTGCCGCTTGTCGTTTTTAAAAATTCTGCCGCTTCTTCCACAGAATCTGCAAAAATGATATTGTCTTCTTTTTCGTCAATGGAAATGGAAGAGCGAAGCAGTCTCTGATAGAAAACATTTTTCTCTCTACATGCCCATACAATATTTTCTGATACCGCTACTGCATACGGATGAGTGGCATCTACAACAAAATCTATCTGTTCTTTCTGAATGAATTGTGCCATCTCATCTGCCATCAGCCGTCCTGTATGAACTTTGAGATACTCACTTTCTTCTATCAGCGCTTCTCCATATTCCGTCGCCACGCAGACATGGCAAAAAATCTGACATCTTCCAAGATATTGTGCCAGGTTGCGCCCTTCTGTCGTCCCGGCAAAAATCAGAATGTTCATTCTTGCTTCCTCTCTATTCTTTCTCGTATGTGTATCCTCTTGGCGTGACCATTTTTCCATTGATTACTTTTGTCTGAGAATTTCCGATAAAGACACTCGTAAACATATCCACCTCTGTATCACGCAATTCTTTTAATGTCGTCACTTTTCCTTCTTCTTTGTCACGCCCGATGTTCTTTACAATCGCGCACACTGTCTCCCCTGACTTTGTCTGCATCATCAAATCACATGCTTTTTGCAGATAGTCATATCGTTTTTTACTTGACGGATTGTAAAGGCAGATTACAAAATCTGCCTCGGAAGCAAGAAGCAGACGTTTCTCAATTTTCTCCCACGGTGTCATCAAATCGCTTAAACTGATCAAAGCGAAATCATGAATCAGGGGTGCTCCGAGGATAGAGGCTCCTGCAAGGGCTGCCGTTACTCCTGGTACCGTCTCTACTTCAATCTCAGGATAACGTTCACCAATCTCAAACATCAGTCCTGACATCCCATATACACCTGCATCACCGCTACAGATCATCGCCACCGTTTTTCCTTTTTTTGCCTCTTCAAAGGCAAGAATACAACGGTCTACTTCTTTTTTCATCGGTGTTGTCAAAAATTCCTTTCCTGCAAAATGTTCTTTTATGAGGTCTACATATACTGTGTAACCTACAATCACGTCACACTGCTTCAATCGATTCGCTGCGCGCATCGTCATCTGGTCATATGCTCCGGGACCAATTCCTACTACATAAATTTTACTCAAAATTTTACACTCCAATCTTTTACTGCCACGGCAACCGTCACTCCGTCTTTTGCATATTTTCCCTGTATCAGTCTTCCTTCATGGCTCCCAAGTACCGCGCTTCTCTCGCATACATTTGAGACGCCGGCAATCTTTTTTACAAATTCTGACTGTGAAAACTCTCCTTGTACATGCTCTAATTCTTCCCTTGAAAAAACGCCAAACGGAATCTTCCATTTTCTGCAAAACTGCCGGATGCCTTCCTCATCTTTTTTTAATTCAATACTGCATACTTTTTCTATGCTTTCTCTTTCAATCTCTTGGATCTTTAAAACCTCTTCCACAACACTTTCAATTTTTTCCTGTGAAATTCCTCTGCGGCATCCAATTCCCAGAACAACCGTTTTGGGGATTAAATGCAGTGTCCTTGGAAATGGTTTTGTTCCTCTTTTGATGGTCACATGGATTCCTTCCTCGATCGCTTCTTGTTTTTTGTCAGCGTTTTCTCCTGTCATGTCCAGTAATTCCGGAGGAATGTTGCCGTTTACGGGAAAATCAGATAAAAATCCCACTCTTTTTCCATCCAGAAAGTCTGCCGCTATTTTCTTTGCCAGTATCATTTCTTTGATTGCCATATGATTTTTAACGGCAAAAACATCAACGGCAAGTTTTTCATTCAAGTCTGTTGCTGTCGTCACGACAGGAGTGCTTTTTAAAAATTTTGCCAAAAGCAATGTCCATTCATTAGCTCCTCCGATATGACCGGAAAGAAGAGAAATCACAAACATTCCTTTTTCATCGATGACAAGCACGGCAGGGTCTGTTCTTTTATCTTTCACAAACGGAGCAATGCTTCTGACTGCAATTCCTACAGCGCCGACAAAAATCAAAAGATCTGTTTCCCGAAACTTTTCTTTGGTCCATTCTTTTAATGGTCTGCAAAGAGGTAAAATTTGACTTTTTTCTGCGTATCGCGCTACTGCATAAGCTTTTGTTTCCACCCCTTCTTGTTTCAGAAATTCCGATATTTTTTTACAGATCTTGCTTCCATTTCCTGAAAAGGCAATACATGCCGCTCTCATCTTACTTCGTCGCCTCTCGAAATTCCGTTGTAAATGCAGGATGATACAGATCCGAACGCCGATAGTGACTATGGCTTACTACATCTCCTACAATAATCAGCGCCGTCTTTTTGATCTCATTTTCTTTTGCGCACTGTGCCAAAGTCCCAACCGTACAAACAACTGTCTTTTCATCTTCCCATGTCGCCTTATATACAATCGCTGCCGGCGTATTCTCTTCGTATCCGCCCGCAATCAGCCGTTCACTCAGCTTTTCCAGCATACCTGTACTTAAAAAAATGACCATCGTCGCATGGTGAGAGGCAAGTTTTGCAATCTCTTCTTTTTCAGGCACCGGCGTCTTCCCTGCCATTCTTGTGATAATGACGCTCTGCGAAACATCCGGAAGCGTGTATTCTAAATTTAACGCAGATGCCGCTCCGCAAAAAGAGCTGACTCCCGGGCAATAGTCATATGGGATGTTTTTTTCCTCCAAAATATCCATTTGTTCACGGATTGCCCCGTACAGACACGGATCTCCCGTATGCAGCCGTACCGTTGTCCAATTCTTTTTTTCAGCATCTTCAATGACTTCTATTACTTCTTCTAATGTCATATATGCACTATTGTGAACTTCGCATTTTTCTTTTTTATATTCCAAAAGCTGTGGATTTACCAAAGATCCTGCATAAATAATAACGTCTGCTTCTTCCAGCAGCTTTTTTCCTCTTACTGTGATCAGATCTGCCGCTCCCGATCCGGCTCCTACAAAATGTACCATATTAATTTCCTTCCTTTGCGATGACAAGTGAATAGTATCCAACTTCATCCGGAAATTCTTCCAGACTGGAAAAAATTCTTTCTCCCGGCATTCCGCAGTTTTCTATCATAACTGCCTTTGCATTCTTCTCTTGTAACAGCTGTCTCAGTTTTTGACTGCGTTTTCCTACCTTCATAAAAACTTTTGTTCCTTTTTGTTCCATTCCTTCTTCGATCTGATAGATGGCAGGTATCACATGCAGTTCTTCTGCTTTTTCTGTCAGACTGATGCCCATCTTTGCCGCAACAGCGCAAAAAGAAGGAATTCCGCTTACAATTTCTGCCTCCAGTCCTCTTTCCAGAATTTTTTTATGGATGTAAATATAAGTAGAATATACCGTTGGATCTCCAAGAGTCAAAAATGCACACGTTTTTCCTTCTCTCAGATACTGTGCTACGGTCTGCGCTCCTCTTTCGTGAGTTTCTTCTAGCAAACGGAGATCTTTTGACATCGGCATCGGTATTGCGATCACCTCTTTTTCTGCCAGTTCAGGAACTGCCTGTACAGTAATCTGATATGCCACTGTCTCTTTTGGACTAGTTCCGGGCACAAAAATAATATCACTCTCTTTCATCAGACGCACTGCTTTTAAGGTCAGCAGTTCCGGATCTCCCGGTCCGATTCCTACTCCATACAATTTTCCTTCCATAACATCCTCCTTCTATTTTATTTTTTTATACTCAATTTGCTCTATTCTAAAATACGATTTTCTTCAGACTTTCTGTCCATTTTTTATCTTTTTTATCATCTGCTGTGCACCTTCTGTCTGCCCTAGAAAACCATGTTCGTTTGAAAAAATAATTGCCTCGGTTTCCAGCCCATGATATGCTCTGTTTTGCAGATAATCATAAATTTTCGGTATCACTTGAAACATTGTCTGTTCTTTTAAGTGTTCCTGTTCTAACAATGAGATCGCTTCCTCTGTCGTAATCGTATTTAAAATTTTTCTGGTCAGCTCTATAGAAGCACCGGCTCGAACCGCATTTGCCGCCATAATCTCGGCACGTCCGTCCGCGAAACGAGAATGTGTGTTCATAATTCCTGCCGCCACTTTAATAAATTTTCCGATATGTGCTACAAATAAAATCCCTTTTATCCCCAGAGAAAGCGCCATATCAATCGTTTCTCCCACATAATTGCTGCATTTTATTCCTCTCTCAAGATCCAGTTTCAACCATTCTCTGCAAAAATCGGCTCCATAATTTCCAGGGGTCACCAAAAGATATTCTGCTCCTTGTGCTTTCTTCATCTCCATTTCCAGACGAATGCTGGAAATCAAGGCTTCTTCACTCATCGGAACTACAATTCCGCTCGTGCCAAGTACAGAAATTCCTCCTACAATCCCCAGTTTCGGATTAAATGTCTTTTTTGCAATGGTCTCTCCCTCAGGAATGGAAATCGTCACAGAAATTCCTCCTGTATATCCAAGTGCTTTGCATACCTTCCGTACTTCATCTGTAATCATTGTACGTGGTACACGGTTAATCGCAGCAGCACCAATCGGCTGCTCCAGCCCTTTTTGGGTCACTCTTCCAACTCCCACGCCGCCGTCAATGACAACTTCCTTTTTCTGAATTTTTCTTACGGTAGAAAAGATCAAAATTCCATGGGTAGCATCCGGATCATCTCCTCCATCTTTTCTGACCGCACAGGAAACTTCTCCTTCTTTTCTTGAAATTTCTTCAATGGAAAGAAAAAGCCGAATCCCTTTTGGAGTCATCAGATCTACCTGTTTTACTTCTTCTCCTGACAACAGCATCTGTACTGCTGCTTTTGATGCCGCTGCTGCACAGGAACCCGTTGTGTACCCATAACGCAGTTTTTTATTATTTTTCAAAATAAAAAACTCTTCCAGACCTGTCTTTCTTTTTTCCATTTTCAATCCTCTGATCTTTCTGCTGACTGTTTCTCTTTTTGATGGAACTTTTTTATTTCAAAAGAAAGATAGATGACTTTCTTTTGAAATAAAAAGCGCTGCCGCCATAAGGCAGACAACGCTTTTCTTCTTTGTTTTGTCTTTGCAGTATTCTCCGGTTGCCGCAGAAAAATACTACACGAAAGCATCGCTTTCCAAAAACTGAGCAGGTATCTGACTTTTACAGTAACGGACTTGTGCAGGATTTTCACCTGGCTTCCCTCTTAAATCAACTCAATTTCCGGACAATCTATCTAGATTATAGTAGGTTCGCTTTTCTCTGTCAACCTCTCCTGTGCTTTTCTGTCGAATTCTGATTTTCTTTTCTCTCCGTTTTTCACTTTCTAAAAAACGCTGGTATCTATCCGTCAAAAAAGGATCACCTCTTTTTGGTGATCCTTTTTCTATCTTCCTTGCAAGATATCTTTCCCTCTCGCAATAGCAGCTGCGTTAGTTCTCGCCATCTTGCAAACAGAGCTTATTTTATCTCACATATGCTCTGTACTGTCTTGGAGCAAGAACAGAAGAAACAGAAGAGAAATAGTTTTCGTCAATTGCTACAAACTGGTAAATTTCTACTTTTCCTCCTGAAAATCCAACAAACACGATCTGCGGATCTGTATTATGGACAAACACTTCATATCCCTGACTGTTTTCTCCACCGTCAATAAATCCTGCTGTCTTTAATTTTGCCGATGCACTTTGCTGAGTATCTCCAACCTTCATTCCATGGAATGTAACTTTTGGATCGATCGTTTCAATCGTCAAGTTATAATATCCCTGCGTCATATCAACATTGTGGCTAAGATAAATGCCGGTATTTTGGCTTTCCAGCACATAATAAAATCCGCTTACGCTAATTGGAGACAATCCTCCGATTGCTCTGGCCAGTCTGTCTACGTCGTTTTTTGCAGTTGCTTCGTTGTATCCTTTAATATAATCTGTAATTTCTACATTTCTGCTTACTACTTGTTTTACGGCAGAAAAAGCTCCATAGGTAAACTGTCCGTTTGAGAGCTGTTTAAAGGCACGAATACGGAAATATGCTGTCTCTCCAGCATTGATGCTTCCTGTCCAGGATACTGTGCTTCCGCTCTGAATTGTTTTTACCTTTTTATAGGTTCCAGATAACGAATTGCTCTTTTGAATCACATATCCCTGAGCCCCGGTAACACTCGTCCATTTTAAAGTCACCTGATCATTGCTGTTAAGCTGAATGCTCGTAATGGTCGTCCCTCCAAGAGATGCCTTACCTGCAATCCCTTTTGTGTCATAAGGGCTTAAATACAGCTGTCCATCCCAAGAACATGTTGCTCTGACGGTATAATAATACTGTTTTCCTGGTTCTGCGGTAGAATCAATACAATAATATTTTTGTTCTCCCGGTATTCTGCGTATCAGTCTCCAGCCGCTTCCTGCTTCTTTCCGATAAATTCGGTATCCCTGTGCATTTGTTACTGGAGTCCAGACTACTTTAATTTGATTGTAAGTCACTGAGGTAGCTGACTTTAAACCTGGGGTCTTTAAATGCGTTACGGCTGTCACAGGGTTCGTTCCTCTTGTACTGTAGTATACCTTGCCGTCTACTTTGCAGAAAGACTGCACTGTATAAGTATATTTTGTTCCCGGTTCCAGTTTTATATTAGAATAATAACTTTTAGATTGTCCTGCAACTTTTTTGATTCTCTCCCATGCTGTACTATTTGCTGTTCTGCGATAAATAATATAGCCATCTGCATTTTCTACCGGCTGCCACGTCACGCGAAGTGCCGTTGTGATATTAGAAGCTGCATTGACCGATACAATCTTAGGTTCTTTTAACTGTATCTCTGCTGCTTCTGCTTTTTGGATATTCCCGGCAAGAGAAATCAACATAAAAAGACAAAGCGCCGCAAAGCCATACAGCCATTTTTTTATTTTTTTCATTTTCTTTCCTCCTGATATTCCATACGGGAAGAAAGAAATCCCTGATCACAATCTCTTTCTCCCTCATTTTTTGGCTGTTCTCTTATTCGCCCATCAGTTTTCTCCATACATCCATTGCAGAAACTACAGAAGAAGCAGAATTATAATAGATCGATGGGTCGAGCTGTGACATCTTATATGCTGTCATTCTGCCTGATGCAATTTTAACTCCAATTGCTGAAGTTCCGTCACGGTACAGGAATCCATAATTAAACACTCCTCCTGTCGCTCCTAATTCTGAATATCCGGCTGCCTGAAGTTTTGCTTTGATCGTCGCATACGTATCTCCTACACGAATTCCATGAAGTGTTACGCCTTCATTTCCGCCATTTTGAATAATCAGATTTACTTCATCTTCTGCCGGAGTGTTCGTCTGCTGAATCAGAATCTTTTCTCCGTTTAACTGATAAATATGCCCAAAATATCCTTTATCCATTTCTCCGATCGCAGAAGCCATTCTATTAAGATCGCTCACAATCGTCTGGCTGTTATAGCGCATTGAGATATAATCCATAATTTCTACAAGTTGCTTTGATGCAGATTTTACAGGCGAAAATCCGCCATAGACAAACTTGCCGTCTACTTGCTTAAAGGCACGTACTTTATAATAATAAGTCGTTCCTCCTACCATACTCTTATCGGTCCAAGATGTATCTGTTACTCCTTGTGCTGTCCTTACTTTTTTATAAGTACCGTTTGATGCGGTGCTTCTCATCACTACATAACCCTGAGCTCCAGGAATCTGCTTCCAAGTCAGTACTGCCTTTCCTCCGTCCATTTTGATCGAAGTAATCGCTGATGTTCCTAGATTTGCTCTTCCTGCAATTCCCTTTGTATTGTAGCCGCTTAAGTATAATGCTCCATCCCAGGAACACGTTGCTCTGACGGTATAGTAATATTGTTTTCCAGTTTCTGCGGTAGAATCAATACAATAATATTTTTGTTCTCCCGGTATTCTGCGTATCAGTCTCCAGCCGCTTCCTGCTTCTTTCCGGTAAATCCGATATCCCTGTGCGTTTGTCACAGGAGTCCACACTACCTTAACCTGATTATAAGAAACCGAGGTAGCAGATTTTAATGCCGGTGTCTTTAAATGGGTAACTGCAGAGACAGGATTTGTTCCCTTTGTGCTGTAATATACTTTTCCATTTACCTGGCAAAATGACTGTACTGTATATGTATACTTCGTTCCCGGCTGCAGTTTAATGTTGGAATAGTAGCTCTTTGACTGTCCGGCAACCTTTTTGATTCTCTCCCAGGTTGTACTGTTTGCTGCTCTGCGATAAATAATATAGCCGTCTGCATTCTCTACCGGCCGCCATGTCACGCGAAGTGCCGTTGTCACATCTGCCGGCGCATTCACTGACACAATTTGAGGTTCTTTCATTGAAACCGATACTTTCGATTCCGCTGCCTGTGTTCTGACTCCTAAAAGACAGATCACACATACCGCCCATACACTGAAAAACCACTTTGCTATTTTCCAGAATTTCTTTGTGTTTTCCTTCATTTTCACTCCTTCTTTCCCTAATATACTGTCATATTTGTTTTTGGCAAAACCTGCACCGTTTCACCGCTTTCTTTCCTTACAGATTTCACACTGGTTTTTGAAACAATTCTTTCAAAAGATCAGCACCTGTGTTTCTTCTGCCCGCCTTTTAGAAAGTACTTTCATTATACCACTTCTGTTTTCATTTTTTCAATCTTTCTTCTCTTTTTCTGAGTCTGATTGTTCTAAAATTATTCTATTATTTTTAAATTTCTTCAGCCCTCACCTCCTCAAAAAACAATCTGTTTTTCCTGTCTGATAGAAACAGATTTCCAAAGCAGATTCCAGTTATTTTCTGTATCTGCTTTAGAAGTCATACCATTTTAACTTTTTCTTACTTTTTCATTTTCGGATCAAAGATAAGGCTTGCTCCATATCCAAAAAGCAGCGCTGCTGAAATTCCGACGGCACTTGCCTTAAAGCCTCCCATAAATAATCCTAAAAATCCCTCTGCTTCAACGGCTTCCTTCACTCCATTCCAAAGCAGATTTCCAAATCCAAGAAGAGGAACTGTTGCTCCCGCTCCTGCAAATTCTGCAAACGGATCATAAATTCCAATTGCTCCTAGTACCGCTCCGCCGCATACTAATAACACCATGATCCGCCCCGGCATCAGTTTTGTTCTTTCCATTAAGATCTGAATCAGAGCACAGATCAGACCGCCTACCCAAAATGCATTCCAGTATTCCACTTTTTTCCTCCTTTCAGGCATGTTCCAGAACAACGCCATAGGCAATTCCGGGAACACTTTGTCCTTCATTAAAACTGACTGTAGAGAGCATGGCTCCTGTAGGTACAAATAAAACCCTTTTCCACGTTCCCTTTTCAATTTTGGGCAGGATATAAGACGCAAGTACTGTCGCAGAACAGCCGCATCCGCTGCCTCCAGAATGCGTGTCTTGCGTTTCAGCGTCAAAAATCTCGATTCCGCAATCCATATGCTGATTTTCTATCAGATATCCTTTTTCTTCTAAAAGATCAAGTAAAATTTTCTGTCCAACGTATCCTAGATCACCCGTAATAATTTTATCATAATCTTCCG